>CBDULX010000226.1:0-4791 GCA_965368175.1 uncultured Gammaproteobacteria bacterium
AGACAATGAAGCTGGTACCGAATACCCATATGAAAATAGTCAGCGCACCGATTAACTGTCCTGAGAATGAAGCACCGCCATTAGTCACAGGTACCAGCAGCAGGCCTAACAGTCCGACTACACCGTGAACCGAAATGGCACCCACAGGATCATCAATTTTCAGTTTATCCAGGGTAATGATGCTGAATACCACCAGTACACCACCAATACCACCGAACAGAGTCGCCTGCAATGCACTTGGTGTAGAAGGCTCTGCAGTAATCGCTACCAGACCGGCCAGAGCACCATTCAACAGCATGGTTAAATCCGCTTTACCGAACAATAGACGGGCAGTGATAATCGCCGCCATTGCACCACCGGCCGCAGCTGCATTGGTGTTCAGGAATACCATGGCCACCGAGTTGGCACTGGCAACATCACCCAGTTTCAGAACCGAACCGCCATTGAAGCCGAACCAGCCCATCCACAGGATAAAAGTACCCAGTGTTGCCAGTGGCAGGTTAGCGCCTGGAATCGCATTGACCTGACCACTGGGACCGTATTTACCCTTACGAGCACCCAGTAGCAGTACACCAGCAAGAGCCGCTGAGGCACCGGCCATATGAACAATTCCGGAACCGGCAAAGTCTGAGAATCCAAGATCACCCAGTGTATACAGGCCGAATACAGAAGCACCACCCCAGGTCCATGAACCTTCCATTGGGTAGATGAAACCGGTCATCACTACGGCAAATGCCAGGAAGGCCCACAGTTTCATACGCTCGGCTACAGCACCAGAAATGATTGACATGGCGGTTGCCACGAACACTACCTGGAAGAAGAAGTCAGCTGCGTTTGCATAAACAGAGCCACCACCAAAACCAGCTTCTTTCGATTCAGCTAAGACCGATGCAGTTATAGCATCAAGACTACCTGAACCATCTAAAATAATTCCATCAAGGAAAACACCACCATCGTACATAATCTCATAACCAAAAATCATGTACATGATGCAGGAAACTGCAAACAGTGCGACGTTTTTGGTAAGAATTTCAGTTGTATTTTTAGAACGAACCAGACCCGCTTCCAGCATGGCGAAACCGGCGGCCATCCACATTACCAATGCACCCATTACCAGAAAATAAAAGGTGTCGATGGCATATTGAAGTTCAAAAATTTGATTTTCCACTAACATATCCCCCGTTATTAAAGCGCTTCTACGCCGCTTTCACCCGTACGGATACGGATAACCTGCTCAACCGGATAAACAAAGATCTTGCCATCTCCAATCTTGCCGGTATTTGCCGCATTGCGAACTGCTTCGATTACCTGTTCGACGATGCCGTCATCAACGGCGACTTCGATTTTGACCTTAGGCAGGAAGTCCACAACATACTCAGCACCACGATATAATTCTGTGTGCCCTTTTTGACGACCGAAGCCTTTCACTTCAGTTACTGTAATACCCTGCACACCGATATCAGACAATGCTTCACGCACGTCATCCAGTTTGAAAGGTTTAATAATTGCTGTAATCAGCTTCATTTTTAACTCCTTAACAATTGCCCACCCCGAAGGATGGGCAACTCATCAGGTTTTACCCAGTGTTAATTAAAGATCGAAAGATTTACCCAGACTTAACAGTACAACTGTTTCACCATCTCCCGCAGTAGCGACAGGTCTCCAGGCATTCGCAGCGGTATCCAGTTCTTCGCTGTTATTTAGAATAGAAACACCCAGGTCAAGGCCATTTACCTCTGTTCCATAACCGATTTCAGTATAATCACCGTCAAAATCGTCACCAAACGAACCAAATGTTAGATAAAAACCGTTATGTTCTGCAGTAATGCCTGTAAAGGTATAATCCTGAGTTGGAGTAGCATCATATTCGCCTGTAGCATATTCGATACTGATTGGGCCATATCCTAACTTCAGGTTTACTTCAGAATATTTATTATCAAAATCATCTGTATAGTCATAAACAACATAACCGATGTCGTATGAAAACCCAGAAGTTTCACCGGCATAACCCAGGTAATAATCTGTCTCGATACCCTCAGTTACAGTACCCAACCAGGTGCCCACATAGACACCGCTAGAATGCTCATAATCCAGACCCGCAGAAGCACTGGAAGTGTCCTGGTAAATGCCACGGAAGTAGTAATCGGATACGAAACCCACATTAGCACTGGCACCCGCATAGGAAGCACTGCTAACCAGAACACCTGCAACGGCTGCACTTAATGCCAGAATATTTGCTTTTTTCATCGTAGAACCTCGGACTTGTCTTTTGTTAAAAAATCATTTCGGGCTATAGATTGCATTAGCTGTGCCAGATCAATAATTTACAATAAATACAATAAGATACATAAATTTTCGGCATGTGGAATAAATTCTAGAGACGCCTTGGCGCACCATTATAGAGCGCAGATATTTTACCTTGCACCAATTTGATTCGATTAAGCGCACTAAGCAGGGGCGACCAAATTAAGTTAAAATTGGAATTCACTCTATACCAGGATAATCACCATGATCGACAACGAAACCCTGGACTCCATTACCCGAAAGTTGTCTGAAGTGTTGCCGGACAGCGTTAAACTGATGCAGCAGGACATTGAAAACAATATTCGCTCAGTGCTGGAAGCCGCATTCAGTAAAATGAACCTTGTGAGCCGGGAAGAATTTGATGTACAGTCTCGGTTACTGGCTCGCACGCTGGAACAATTGCGCGAACTGGAACACAAAGTCAGCGAACTGGAAAAAAAATAAACTTCACCATGGAAAGGAAGCCATGTCACTTGCTACTCTCTACACCCGTGCCCTGCATGGCATTCATGCACTCGAAGTCACCGTCGAAGTTCATATTTCCAATGGCCTGCCGGCGCTGGCCATAGTCGGCCTGCCCGAGACCGCGGTTAAGGAAAGTAAAGACCGGGTTCGTGCGGCTATTATCAATTCGGGTTATGAATTCCCGGCTCGACGCATTACCGTCAATCTGGCCCCGGCAGACATACCCAAGGAAGGTGGCCGTTTTGACCTGCCCATCGCCCTCGGCATACTGGCGGCATCCAGCCAGATTGATCAGGAAAGGCTATACCAATATGAATTTCATGGAGAGCTGGCACTAAGTGGTGATTTACGCCCCATCACTGGCGCATTACCGGTAGCGCTGGGGGCTCGAGCGGCAGGTCGCAGCATCGTATTGCCGGAAGACTCTGCCGATCAGGCCGCGGTAATTGATAAACTAAGTATTTACCGGGCCAGCCATTTACTCGACGTATGCCGTCACCTCCAGCAACAACAATCCCTGTCCAGGATTGAATACCGTCCGCAGTTATATGCTACTCACAATCAACCACTGGACATAGTTGATGTAAAAGGCCAGTATCATGCCAAACGCGCCCTGGAGATCGCTGCCGCAGGACGCCATAACATTTTGATGATTGGGCCACCCGGTACCGGCAAAACCATGCTTGCCAGCCGACTGCCCGGGCTACTCCCCAGCATGAATGATGAACAGGCCCTTGAATCCGCCGCCATCAACTCTATCAGCCATCAGGGCTTTAATCCCAACGACTGGAAACGCCGTCCGTTCAGAACACCTCACCATACCGCCTCAGGCGTCGCCCTGGTCGGCGGTGGCTCAAATCCTCGGCCAGGTGAAATATCACTGGCCCATCACGGCGTACTGTTTTTAGATGAGCTCACGGAATTTGATCGCCGGGTGCTGGATGTGCTCAGAGAACCACTGGAAACCGGACAGATCACCATCTCCAGGGCAGCCAGACAGGCGGAGTTCCCAGCACTATTCCAGCTGATCGCCGCCATGAACCCATGCCCACAGGGCTACAGCTGCGACGGTCGAGAACTCTGTAAATGCACGCCCCAGCAACAGGATCGACATCGTGCCCGCATCTCAGCGCCCTTACTGGATCGAATCGACATCCACATCGAGGTACCCCGGCAGGATCGTAAAACAATGAAAGATGAAACAAACCTGGAGACCAGCCACATCATCCGTCAACGCGTAGAGCATGCCTACCAACGACAAATGCAGCGCGCCGACAAAGCCAATGCCGAACTCAGTTCAAAGGAAATCGATAAATACTGCGAACTTACACCGAGTGATACCCATCTTCTGGAACAGGCCATAGACAAGATGCGCCTTTCCACCCGCGCCCACCACCGCATACTCAAACTCGCCAGAACTATCGCCGACCTGGACAATATGGAACAAATTGCTACCCACCACCTGACCGAAGCCATCAGTTATCGAAGTATGGATCGATTAACAAACTAGCGATTCAGTCAGGAAAAAGGTATCCTTAGCGGCCTTAAGCGCCCGTGGGTGAGTTGCAATCGAATGTCCAGTGGATATTCGCAGTGCGACGAACGACCGGCAGGGATGCCGGGCCGGAAACCCTGCACCAGTGATGGGTTAGAGTAAATTTATATCTTGTGTGCTGCGCACGATGAATTTGCGAGTCCTCTCGGTAACTGCTCCTGCGTTACTCTAATTACCCACATCCTTGTGGGCATCCACTCGCAAGGACGGTTCGACAAAATTGTCTGGAACAATTTTGAACATGGGAAGTAATGCTTTTTGATTACCTCCCATGGCCCGGAGGGTGGAGTACACGGATGTACGGAATAATCCTCTACAGATATAATAGTAAGTCAATTACTTGCGCCCGTGGCTCAGCTGGATAGAGCGTTGCCCTCCGGAGGCAGAGGTCAGAGGTTCGACAAAATTGTCTGGAACAATTTTGAACATGGGAGGTAATGCTTTTTTGATTACCTCCCATGGCCCGG
>CBDULX010000227.1:0-4770 GCA_965368175.1 uncultured Gammaproteobacteria bacterium
GAATCTGCCAGGATTGATTTTCGAGTCTTCAGCATAATTGGCCTTGTAATTGCTAAATATTTATTTAGGTGAATGTTTAGGCGCTTTTATGCAACTGAAGAATACGAATAGAGGTAAGCAATGGCAACATTAACAGCAACAGGCATCGGTTCAGGACTGGATCTCAACAGTCTGCTTGAGCAGATCGTAAATGCTGAGCGTGTTCCCACTGAAAATCGCCTCAATTTGCAGGAAGCAGAGTTACTCGAAGAAATATCTGCCTACGGCAGTGTAAAATCGGTACTGAGTGGATTCCAGTCCAGTATTTCGACACTGGGTTTAAACAGTACTTTTAATAGTCATTCGGTATCCATTCAGAATGACGATTTGTTTTCTGCCTCCGCCAGCAGCATTGCTGACGAAGGTAGCTACAATGTTGAAGTAAGGCAACTGGCCGCTAAGCATTCTCTTGCAACAGTGGCTTTTGATGAAGTGACTGATATCATTGGTACTGGCACTTTAACTTTTGAATTCGGCACCACCGATTATGATAGCGGTACCGATACTTATAACTCCTTTACAGCCAATCCCGATATTTCCAGTGAAAGTATCATTATCGACTCCAGCAATAATACAGTTGAAGGTATACGTGATGCGATCAATGAAGCGGATATCGGAATTTCAGCCAGTATTATTTATGATGGCACCGGTTATCGGCTGTTAATGTCATCGGAGGCTACGGGTAAAGAAAACAGTTTGCGCATCAGTGTGGATGAAGGTAGTTTACCGGCGGATAACATTGATCCGACCGGTTTGTCACAACTGGCCTTTAATGGTAGTGCAACCAACCTCCAGCAGACTCAGGAAGCACTGGATGCAGAACTCACCATCAATGGTCTGTTAATTACCCGCGATACCAATTCAATCAGTGGTGCCATTAATGGCGTCACACTAAGCCTGAAGTCGGCAAATATTGGTAATCCAACCACTCTGGATATCACCAAAAGTGATACTGCAGCGTCTAACGCAATTAAATCTTTTGTTGATGCCTATAACGAACTCGTTAGCACATTGAATAGCCTCACCCAATACGATGTGGACACCGAGCAGGCCAGTGCATTAACCGGCGATACCACAACCATTAGTATGCTGAGCCAGATTCGCAGGGAAATGGGTAATTTAATTTCTGGACTCAGTGGACCTTATACCTCTTTGTATCAAATAGGTATAAACACACAACGAGATGGTACTTTAACCATCAATGATTCGGTGTTGTCATCTGCGCTTTCCAGTAACCTGCAATCGGTAGCTCAATTATTTACAGCTTCTGGAACACCCACGGATACGGATGTAACTTATCTTAATGCTTCCGCGAATACCCAGCCTGGCCAATATTCGGTGTTTATTAGTTCACTGGCCACTCAGGGGCAGTTATCGGGTGATGCAATTCTGGAACCGATTACGGTAGATGGCTCCAATGAAACCATCAGTATCTCAGTGAACAATGTCCCGGTTAGTATTACCCTGAATCAGGGCAGTTACACTGGCACGGAGCTGGCACAGGAATTACAGAACCGAATTAATACTAACAGTACATTACAGCTGGCCGGTGCCAGTGTATCGGTTTCATTCGATATCGATCATCTGGAAATCAATTCCAATATTTATGGCAGTAATTCAAAAGTGACTGTGAGCAGTGATTATGCCGATTTTGGATTGAATACGTCATCGACCATCAGTACAGGTACGGATGTAGTCGGCAGTATTGGCGGATTGCCAGCCAAAGGTGAGGGTCAGAATCTGACAGGCACCGGCGATGCCGCTGGTCTGAAATTACTGATTACTGGAACCGATATTGGTGAAAGCGGCAGAGTGAACTATAGCCTGGGTTATGCGGCCAATTTGACTAATTTACTGACTAATATGCTGTCATCCACTGGCATCGTTGCCAACAAAACCAGTTCACTGCAGTCGCAGGTGGATTCGATAGGGGAAGAACGGCTGAAACTGGATAAACGGGTGAGTGTGATTGAAGAACGCTATAGAAGACAGTTTGTGAATCTGGATGTATTGCTCGGCGGCCTGCAGGCAACCAGTAATTATCTAAGTCAGCAGCTGGAATCCATACCCGAAATTAATATAAGCCAGAAATAAACCATTAACTGCTCCATACGACCGTATATTTGCTATATAGATTGAATGGGCACTGACGACGACAAAAGGAAACACGATATGTACAACACAGCTGCTGTGAATGAGTACAAACAGGTCAATACAAAAGCGGCCGTAGAGTCAGCCGACCCTTATACGCTTATTAAAATGTTGATCGACGGTGCCCTGGAGCGCGTTAATATTGCCAAGCTGAATATGAGCCAGGGCGATATTGTGCATAAAGGTGAGAATATTAGCCGTGCTATTTCAATTATCGATGGTCTCAAGATATCCCTGGATATGAAAGATGGCGGTGAAATTGCCCAGAACCTGGCCTCGTTGTACGACTATATGCAGCGTAAATTGCTGGAAGCCAATCTGCATAACAAAGTCGAAAACCTGGATGAAGTACTGTCGTTGATTAATGAAATCAAGGCAGGCTGGCAGGCTATTCCTCAGGATGTTCGTAATGGCCATGCCTCGAAGGAATAAGCAATGAAACTGTCCGTTACTCAACGTGCCCAGCTGTGGCAACAGATTCTTGATTTTACGCGGCAAATGCGAGCGATGTCGATTGAAAAAGAACTTGAGCAGCTGGTGGTTATGCAACAGAAACGGCAGCAGAGTATAGAGATCTTTTTTGCGAGCCCAATTTCTGAGAATGAAGCAGAGTGGGTGGCGAACGGTATTCGTGAAGTACTGGACAGTGACCAGCTGATCTACCAACAGGGTGAAAAAATAAAATCCAGCATCGGCGAGTCATTGAATAAAACGATGGGTAATCGTCAGGCACTGGATGCTTATCATGGTGTAAGCCAGACTTAATCAGGAAAAAATATCAGTCTCTTATAAATCATAGGAATAATTCCTGAATTTAAAGCCAATTCTTTAAATATAGTCTAACTAATTGATAAATTAGTTAAAATTCTCAGGTCGTTTTTTTGACATTTGAGAAATAACTGCTTTACTCATTGATGAGTAGACCTAATTAAAGAACCGTTCATGACGACAGAAAGCCTGCAAACAAGTATTCTGCTTGTTGAAGATGACAATAAGATTTTTAACGAAATTAAGACCTTAATGTCATTTATGGGCTTTGAAATCTCATACACTCATGATCTTTCCAGTCTCGATACTACACTGAAAAACAACCACTACACTGCAGTGCTGCTGGGCCGTTGTCACGGTGCATCGGATCAGAAGCAGGCACTGGATATACTGCAACATTGTTCCAATGGGCCGCAGGTGGTACTGGTGAACCAGCCAGAAGAAAACTTTCAGAAATACAGTGAACAGTTTAGCTGTGTCATGGCCTTTCTGGATATGCCATTAAAGCATGGGCCGGTATCTGAAATCCTTAGTCGTGTTAGAGAGAGTCAGAAAGCTGATGATGACACTAAGGATGTAAGACAGATCATTGGCGGTGTACCTAAACTGGGCGGAACCAGCCCGGCTGTTCAGTATGTACGCACTATGATTGAACAGGTGGCAAAAACCGATGCCAGTGTACTCATCCTTGGTGATTCCGGTACTGGTAAGGAAGTGGTCGCCCGTAATGTCCATGCATTATCCAATCGATGCAAAAACAGTTTTGTACCGGTGAACTGTGGGGCGATTCCTGCAGATTTGCTGGAAAGTGAATTATTTGGTCATGAGAAAGGGGCCTTCACTGGTGCCATTAGTGCTCGTCAGGGGCGTTTCGAAATGGCCGAGAAGGGTACATTATTTCTCGATGAAATTGGTGATATGAGCTTGCCCATGCAGGTGAAATTACTGCGGGTGTTACAGGAGCGCACTTTTGAACGTGTCGGTAGCAACAAGAGCATTACAGCGGATGTGCGTATTTTGGCGGCCACTCATCGTAACCTGGAGCAATACATCCGTGATGGCCATTTCCGTGAAGATCTTTATTACCGACTGAATGTCTTTCCCATTGAAGTACCTTCACTGAGCCAACGTCTGGAAGATGTACCATTGCTGATACAGGACCAGATGGATCGGCTAGAAGCCGATAACCGAGGTTCCATACGACTAACTGCAGGGGCTATTGAAGCCTTATGCCAGTATCAGTGGCCAGGAAATGTGCGTGAGCTGGCTAATCTTGTGGAGCGACTTACCATTCTTTATCCCGATGCAGTGGTGGATGCCAAAAACCTGCCTGCAAAATATTTACCTGCCACAATGAAACCCAGACAGGCCCCGGTAAATCCTGCATTTATGTTTGCGACTGGTGATGACGACGATGATAATGATTCAGAATATTCCATACCTAATGGTGAGAAAATTGAATCGGCCAGCATGCTTTCAGAACCGGATGTTGTTGTAGACACCGAGCTGGATGACGATATTCAAATCACCGATGATGGGCTCGATCTAAAAGAACATCTCGCCCAGATGGAAGTACAGCTGATCAAACAGGCACTGGAAGCAACCAATAATGTGGTAGCCCATGCAGCCAAGTTATTAAAAATGCGTCGCACCACACTGGTTGAGAAATTGAAGAAGTATGGGATTAATTCGAATTAAGTTAATGGTTGATAGTTAATGGTTGATTGTTAAATAAGTCGGTTTAATACTCTTGACCGACCACCAACCACCAACCACCAACCACCAACCACCAACCACCAACCACCAACCACC
>CBDULX010000228.1:0-4759 GCA_965368175.1 uncultured Gammaproteobacteria bacterium
AATACCAATACATAACGATAATGAATAGGAGTCACTCAATGGGTTTTTTATCCGGGAAACGCGCACTGGTTTTTGGTGTAGCCAGTAATCGCTCCATTGCCTGGGGTATAGCACAGGCAATGCACCGTGAAGGCTGTGAACTGGCCTTTACCTATCATAATGAACAATTACGAGAGCGTGTTGAAAAATTTGCCGGAGAGCTGGACTCGGATATTGTCATTCGCTGTAACGTTGAAGATGATGACGAAATTGAAGCTGTATTCGAGCATCTGGATGATTACTGGGATCATTTTGATATCATCGTCCATTCAATAGCCTATGCTCCCAAGGAATTACTGGAAGGTGATTACCTGGACAATCTGAATCGAGATGGTTTCAACTCCGCCCATGACATCAGCTCCTATAGCCTGGCTGCAATTGCCAAGGCAGGGCGACATATGATGCAGGGCCGTGAAGATGCGTCCATCATTACCCTGAGTTATCTGGGAGCGGTGCGCGCTTTCCCTGGCTACAATGTTATGGGGCTGGCCAAAGCCAGCCTGGAAGCCAATGTACGCTACCTGGCACAGAACCTTGGACCCGAAGGCATCCGGGTGAACGCCATTTCTGCAGGACCAACCAAAACTCTGGCCACCACAGACAGGGGCAGCTTCAAAAAAATATTCGAACACGTTGAAAATACTGCACCATTGAGACGCAATGTCAGCATCGAAGACGTGGGAAATGCCGCCGCTTTTTTGAGCTCAAATCTTGCACACGGCATAACCGGAGAAGTCCTGTATGTAGACAGTGGTTACCACATTGTTGGCCTGATAGACAACTAGGCACAATATTTAAACATGACAGCCAAATGAAGTTATGGCTGTCTTTTTATGCGGGATTTGCTGGTGCCTGTTGCAGCACACCAGTCTCACCTTCCAGTCGAGCAATGACTACAGCGGCCACTGAGTCACTTAACACATTCACTGCAGTTCGACACATATCAAGCACCCGGTCTACTGCCAGAATCAGCCCCACAGCCTCTATTGGCAAGCCAATAGCAGCCAGAATAATACTGATCGCCACCAGACTGGCCGAAGGGATACCCGCTACCCCTATCGAAGTCAGCAGGGCAACCAGTACAATTACAAACTGAGTGGTAAGGCTTAGCTCAAGGCCATAAGCCTGTGCAATAAACATGGCAGCCACACATTCATAAAGAGCTGTACCATCCATATTAACTGTGGCACCCAGTGGCAGGGTAAAACTGCTAACGCGATTGGAAACACCTGCTCGCTGTTCCACACAATCCAGTGTCAGTGGCAATGTCGCAGAAGATGAACTGGTTGAGAATGCGGTCAACAAGGCCGGGGCCATGGCCTGAAAATGACGTTGCGGACTCACTTTTGCAATAAATCGCAATATAAGCGGTAAAATAACCAGAGCATGTAGAGTCAACGCAATCAACACTGTAAAGAAAAACACCGCCAGTGGCCTGAAAGCTTCAATACCTGATGATGCAATCACCTTGGCTACCAGCGCAAACACACCAAGAGGGGCAAAACGCATGACCCAGGTGGTGATCTCCATCATCACATCCAGCATGCCCTGCCAGAAATTTTTCAGTGTTGTAGCCTGGGGTTCATTGACACGAGTCAGAAAATAACCGAATAGCAGGCTGAAGAAAATAAGCCCAAGCATCTGCCCCTCTGCCGCAGCCGAAACGATATTAGCAGGTACCATTCTAAGAAACACCGATACTATGTCTCCGGCCCCCCGGCCTTCAACATCATTCGTCACCTGCTCAAGATCTTCAGATAAACCAATCATGTCTCTGGCCGGTAATCCATCGACAATACCCGGGGCTATTAGATTCACCACCAGCAGACCGATAAGAATGGCCAGTAAACTGGTGCTGGCATAATAAACCAGGGTCTTCCCACCCAGACGCCCCAGCGCTTCTCCAGAGCCAATTCCCATCATACCCACGATTATGGAAGAGACAATCAGGGGCACAATCAACATCTTCAGAGCATTTAAAAACAGGGTGCCGAAAAAATCATACAGCTGATAAAAACTAACTCCGAAAACGGCCATATCCATGCCTGTCACAAGTCCCGCAATGACAGCCAGAATCAGTGCTATTAATATTTGCCAATGCAGAGCCAGTTTTAAAAATCGTTTTATCATCAAGCAGTACCCGTTAGTAAATGAGAGAAAATCGAGACTATCCCAACCCTAAGGACACTTGATCATCCATGAACTCCTACAAATACGTAGGAATACATGCTGTCCATGACAATACCGTTTTTTGCTCCTGCAAAACCGGAATACATGCCATCCATGGCAATAACAAACGCGGCCTGGCCCAGGTTAGTTATTGCATCAATTGTTCGGAAATTACAATACTCGACTTAGATTTCAGGTAATCGAGAACCGCTGTAAATTCTTCATTAGAGACCATGGATTCGATCTGTTTTTCCAGCGCTTTACGCTGTTCTTTTTGACCCGGCCCACTCACCTCAATCACTTTTTCCAGGATAAGCACAGCAGTTCCATCAGCCAGGTCCACGGTATCATATTCCGGTTTTTCTTCTGGTTTAGGAAGCTTAAAGGCAGCCTGTACAATACGTTGATCTGATTTTTTATCATCTCGTTTAATTTCACCGAGATCTGACTGCTGTGAATATTTATTACTCAGCTGGATCAGGGTCTTTCCCTGCATGAGTTCCGACAGCGTAGTTTCCGCAGCCTGTCTAGCCAGTTCTGAGGCTTTCTCGGACTTCAATGAGGCCTCTACCTGCTGACGAACCTCCTCAAGTGTTTTACCCCTGCTGGGTTTATGCTCATCAATTCTCAGCACCAGAATATGGTTTTTTTCAAGCTCAATCACATCTGAATTCCGGCCATCTTTTAACACGCCAGGTTTAAATGCTGCATCACGGACCTTTTGGTTATTTGCAATGCCCTGCCCAGAAGAACGAGTAAACAGATTGCTATGCTTGATTTCCAGCCCCATAGCATCTGCAACTGTCTGTAAAGTATCGTCATTCTCATAGGCGATTGTTGCCATAGTTTCGGAACGTTCATAGAAATTATTATCAATTTCATATTGTTTAAGCTCTTTCACTAATTCCGCTTTTTTCTTTTCAAACGAAATCGGCGTCTCGCCCTTGATCTCTTCAAGTTTTATGATGTGATATCCAAAACCGGATTCAACCACATCAGACACTTCACCCTTATTCAGTGCAAACAAAGCATCATCAAACGCGGGCACCATCATACCTCGAGTCACCCAACCGAGATCTCCGCCCTGAGTAGCGGATCCAGGATCTTCAGATATAACAGACGCCAGTTTTGCAAAATCCTCACCTGCTTTTATTTTGCTTAACAGCTCATCAATCTGCTGTTTTTTAGTAGCCCTGGTCTGTGCATCAGCAGTTTCATCCAGTTTAATCAGTATATGTCTGGCCTTACGCTGTTCGTGCTCAACCAGACCTGCGACATATTCATCATACTGGCGTCGTAAACTTTCCTCTTCTACAGGCACATCTACCGACATCATATCCGCCTTGAATTCGACATATGACACGCTAATCTGCTCAGGATGCATGTAGCGATTCTGATTAATCTCAAAATACTGCTTGATATCTTCATCAGTGAGGGAAATATCTTTTAGATAATCACTATTTTTATATAATAAATAACTAACTTTACGTATTTGTTGCTGAAGCCGATCAATTTGATCCAGATAACTTTTACCCACCAGAGATGAATTGACTATACCTTCCTGCAATTGCTGGATAACCATGTCTTTGCGCATCAGTGATTCAAAGCCACCGACACTCATGCCCTGAGAACTCAGCAATTGCTCATAACTTTTTGCCTGAAATTCACCATCCTGCTGAAACACGTCCATCGCCTGTATTTTCTCAGCCAAAGACTTATCCGACACTCTGAAGCCTGATGAGAATGCCAGTTGCTCCAGGATCTGGCGACTGATGAGCTGATCTAGCACCTGTTGCTTCATCTGACGATCAAATGCTTCACCCTGTGGTAACTGCCCGCCGAACATTGACTCAAGACGTTGCTTATGCCTTACCAAAGCCTGATCAAATTCACGAACAGAAATTTTAGTGTCATTAACGATGGCAGCATATTGCTCCGGTCCACCGCCTAGATATTCCTGAATTCCCCAGAGTGCAAAAGGGATTGAAATGAATGCGATAATAATCCAGCCAAGGATTCCCTTAGCTTTGTCATTGATAGCTTGTAGCATTGACCTTGATTTCCTTCGAAAACCTAAACAGAAGATTTGTCGGTAATTTTTATAATGAGTGCCGAATCATACTAAAGACTGCCAGTCAGCAAAAGCTCGAATCCGTGATCTGTCATAAAAATCATCACTATCTGCGATCAAATCGTAACTAATTGCTGACAAACTGCTGAAATGAAGAAAATCCTGTTTCCATCAACCAAACTGGATAATATTTCAGACATAAAAAACCCTCTGACATAGGGAGCTTTTTAGGGTTTGGCAGACCGAATGGAACAATAGTGCGAGGCGCGCACACATTTATAACACAGCTTTTCATCCAGACATAAAAAAGGGTTCCGCTAGGGAACCCTTTTATTCATATGGCGGACCGGACGGGACTCGAACCCGCGACCTCCGGCGTGACAGGCCGGCATTCTAACCAGCTGAACTACCGGTCCAGTGGTGGGTGGTGAGGGATTTGAACCCCCGACATTCGCCTTGTAAGGGCGACGCTCTACCAAC
>CBDULX010000229.1:0-4759 GCA_965368175.1 uncultured Gammaproteobacteria bacterium
TCTTGCGGCACAATTATCAATAAAATGACGAGTTAAGCAAGTGTTTTAACTATTTGTCTGATCCAGCCACTGTTTTTGGGAGGGGCAAAAGTAATCCCGGGTCTATGGTAACCTGATTGGCGATCACTGCCAGATGCAGATGAGCCCCGGTAACCCGGCCTGTTTGTCCCACAGTGCCTATTATCTGCCCCTTCTCAACATGGTCGCCGGTTTTGACGTGGATATTATGCATGTGGGCGTAGAGACTGATCAGTCCCTGTCCATGATCCAGGTAGACCATATTGCCACTGAAGAAAAAATTATCGGCTTCAATGACGGTCCCTGATTCCATAGCCTTAACAGGCGTGCCTTCCACGGCGGCTATATCAAGTCCTGAATGAGGTCGTCTGGCCTGATTATTGAAAAATCGGCGAAGCCCGAAGTTGCTGCTGATTCTGCCGTCGACGGGAATAACAAAGCTGGTATTGACGGGGCGATCAGACCAGTGACGTTTAGCGCGGGCTTTTTTGATGCGCTCTTTTTCAATCCGTTTCATATCTTCTTTTGTGGGATTGACCTTGCGTTTATTCTTGATGGTCAGGTACTGGGTTTCAAACTGTTTACTTTTGACGGAAAAATGTCGTGACTGATCCGGTTTTCCAGGCCAGCGCAGTGTAATCTTCTGTGAACCAGGTTTGGCACCGAGTGGAATACCAACCATGGCATGGGGTTTGCCGTCCACATCGATAATGGCAATGCGTTTGTTATAGTAATAAGCCTCGGGTAAAGGTTTTTCGTCTGGAACAGGTATCAAGGTTAGTCCGCCAGGTACGGAATCTATTCTTGGCTGCGCCAGGGTTACGGAGCAGAGGCAGGATAATGCAAACAGAGGCAGTAATTTGTGAAATAACACGTAAGGTTTCATTGATTGTCGGGACAGGCCTGTATAATAACTGAATCACCTTCGACTTACATCAGGATTTTTTATGACCCGCCAAGCGGTGCACCTGGCAGATCGCATGGCTGATATACAGCCATTTTATGTTATGGATATACTGGCCAGGGCCAGACAGCTAGAAGCGCAGGGCCGCTCCATTGTGCATCTCGAAATTGGAGAGCCGGATTTTGCCACTCCGGATATCATAATCGAGGCAGGGCAGCGGGCGCTAACTGATAAACGCACTCATTATACGCCTGCTACTGGTATAGATGAGCTCAAGCAAAAAATTTCGGATTATTATCAATCCAGGTTTAATATCCATGTGCCCTGGCAACGAATTGTCATTACCCCCGGGGCATCGGGGGCATTGAATCTGGCTCTGGCGGTGTTGCTCAATCCGGGTGATCAGGTGCTTATGGCCGACCCTGGATATCCCTGTAACCGACACTTTGTACGGATGCTGGAAGGTGAGGCCATAACCATACCCGTTACCGGTGATAGCGCATATCAGTTAACTTCTGAGCATATCCAGCAGTACTGGAAAGACCGTACTGTGGCGACTCTTGTTGCCAGTCCATCCAATCCGACCGGTACCTTAATCGACAGGTCGAATATGCGTGCCCTGATCGACAGTGTCGCGCATAACGGGGGATGCCTGCTGGTGGATGAGATTTATCAGGGTCTGGTGTATGCCGAAGAAGAATATACCACCTTGTCCTTAACTGAAAATGCTTTCGTCATTAACAGCTTTTCCAAATTTTTCGGTATGACCGGCTGGCGTCTGGGCTGGATGGTGGTGCCCGAAGATTATCTGGATGCCGTTGATCGACTGGCTCAGAATATCTTTTTAGCGCCACCTACACTGTCTCAATATGCGGCTCTGGCAGCATTCAGTGATACAAGCCTGGATATACTCAAAGATCGTCGACAGGAGTACCAGAAGCGCCGTGATTTTTTATTACCACAACTTCGAAAGCTGGGGCTGGAAATTCCCATCGATCCCCAGGGTGCTTTTTACATTTATGCCGATGCATCTCACTATACCAATGACAGTCATAGCTTTGTTTATCAGTTGCTGGAGTCGGCTGGGGTGGCGGTAACACCCGGCATTGATTTTGGTCATTATCGGGCCAGTCAGCATATACGTCTTGCCTATACTCGACCCATTGATGTGCTGGAAGAGGGAGTAAAACGAATGGCCGAGTTTTTAAAAAATTGTTAGATGGTCATGATTTCAGATACAATCTTCAGCCTCAATGAAACAGGAATTCATAGTGCCACCTTTATTTTCTAACATACGTGACGATATCAGAAGTGTTTTTGACCGCGATCCGGCTGCCCGTAACGCATTCGAAATTCTAACCACCTATCCCGGCATACATGCCGTGATCTTTCACAGAATCAGTCACGGATTATGGCGTAAAAAGTTTAAATGGCTGGCACGTGTCTTTTCCAATATCGTTCGCTGGTATACCGGTATTGAAATTCATCCAGGTGCGGTGATCGGGCGACGCCTGTTTATCGATCATGGTATTGGTGTGGTGATCGGTGAAACCGCTGAAATTGGTGATGATTGCACCCTCTATCACGGCGTGACCCTCGGAGGCACCACCTGGAAAAAAGGTAAACGCCATCCCACCCTGGGTAATAATGTCGTTATAGGGGCGGGTGCCAAGATATTAGGTCCAATAACTATCGGCACGGGTGCTCGAGTTGGCTCTAATGCAGTCGTTACCAAAAATGTGCCGGCAGAGGCTACGGTAGTGGGTGTGCCTGGCAGGGTGGTTGAGCAGTCAAAAGATGATAAACAGGCACAGCGGGCAGAGATCGCCAAAAAAATGGGTTTCGATGCCTATGGAGTTGCGCAGGATGCGCCAGATCCCGTTGCCACTGCCATTAATTGCATGCTGGATCATATCCACAGCATGGATCAGAAAATGGATAGTATGTGTAAGGCACTGAATGCCCTGGGTTCAGAAGTCGATGATATTGAAATCCCGGAACTTGGCCCGCTTGAAATCCATACATCCTCAGAGGATAAGACTGAATCTCAAGAAAAATGAACAACTTAGCAGTCAGTATAATACTTGACTAAATTAGTCGGAATTGATTATACTTCACGCAGTTCATAAAGAGATTTAGTATGAAACTTACTACAAAAGGCCGATATGCAGTAACTGCTGTTCTGGATCTGTCATTCCATCAGAATGAAGGTCCCGTCTCCCTGGCAGATATTTCCGAACGACAGAGTATCTCCCTCTCATATCTCGAGCAACTTTTTGCCCGCTTGAGACGCAATGGAATCGTCAATAGCACACGGGGCCCGGGTGGTGGTTATACACTGAGTCGGGAGCCGGAAAAAATTTCCATGGCGGAAATTATCGTTGCAGTGGATGAGAATTATGATGCGACCAATTGTGCGTCAGAACCGGCTGGTTGTGCCGGTTCCAATCAATGCCTCACTCATGATTTATGGCTCGAACTGTCACAGGAAATTCACGGTTTTCTGAATGAAATTACCGTTGGTGAAATGAAAACAAGACGTGATGTTATTGAAGTGATGAAACGCCAGGATGGCAAAAACAGAGAGCGAACTCTGAACAAAATCATCATTGAATCTGCTGGTTAGGCAAGGTGCCGCTTTACCTGGATAATAATGCTACCACTGCATTGGATCCGGTTGTGCTGGAGGCAATGCTGCCCTACATGCAGGCTATTTACGGCAATCCTTCCAGTGTACATCGTTATGGCCGACTGACCCGTGATGCACTCGAACTGGCCCGACATCAGGTGGCTGCTCTGGTGTCTGCACAGCCTGGGCAGGTGATTTTTACTTCGGGGGGCACTGAGGCAAACAACCTTGCAATCAAGGGCGTTTTATCCGCAATGGAACCAGGACGATTTGCAGTAAGTGCGATAGAGCATGCCTCGTTACTGGAAGCGGCGAAGAGTATGCAAAACATCGGCTGGCATATGGATGTTATCGGAGTATCCCCGACCTGTATGGTCACTGAACAGCATTTACAGGAAGCAGTTAGCGAGCAGACAAGGCTGGTATCGGTCATGTTGGCCAATAATGAAACCGGTGTGATACAGCCTGTCAGGTCACTGTGCAAAATTTCGCATCAGTATGGCGCTTTGTTTCATACCGATGCATCTCAGGCAGCGGGCAAAATCCAGGTGGATTTTACTGAGCTGGGTGTAGATATGATGACGCTGTCATCTCACAAAATTTACGGACCTCAGGGAACAGGAGCACTCATTGTCGATCGCGCGATAGACATTCATCCCATGATAGTCGGCGGTGGTCAGGAAAGAAGCAAACGCAGCGGTACCGAGAACATTGCCGGTATAGTCGGTTTTGGAAAGGCCGCCGAACAGGCCAGTGCAGAACTCGAATCAAGACATGCGCTGACCTGCCAGCTGAGAGATGAGCTGGTCAGGGAACTGGCAAACATCAAACAGGTTGTCCTGTTTGCTACGGAAGAACCGCGACTGCCCAATACGGTGCAATTTTCCGTTGAGGGTTTTGATGGAGAAACCCTGTTAATGCAACTGGATAAACAGGGAATCGCTGTATCCAGTGGTTCAGCCTGTCACACCGGCAGAACTGAGCCAAGTCATGTTTTGATGGCAATGGGAGTTGCGGACAATATTGCAAAGAGTGCAATTAGAGTGAGCTTTGGTAAGGACAACAAAGTTGAAGATATTAAGCAGTTTCTGGATGCACTGAATAAGATTTTGATTTGAAAGGTTTAGACGTGAGCAACTTAAAATTACCCATATATTTCGACTACTCCGCCACTACGCCGGTCGACCAGCGGGTGGCGGATGCCATGA
>CBDULX010000230.1:0-4757 GCA_965368175.1 uncultured Gammaproteobacteria bacterium
GCATATCCTAGCGACGTATTAGATGCAGAAAAAGCCTTACACTTTGACCAGCCACAGATAGAATTAAAATCACTTAATTTCAAACATGACGATGAATTTAAGCCTGTGCTCGATTATTTTAAAATCAAACAGGCCACTGTTGTTGAGAATGGTCGGGATTTTGGGCACCCTGGGTCCGTGGCAGCGTTGTTGAATGCTGGTATAGTCCGATCAAGTGTAAGGATGGATATCCATGTATTTATAATAGGTGATATATTAACTTTACCCGGGTAGCACTAATTAAATATATGATTCTTCTCGCTTACAGGCTTGCTGGTAAACAAGACCTGGGCAAAGTAGAGTAAATATGAACTATGCAGAAACCATCAATCTCAACATATCTGACATATTGATGATTCTGTCAGCCTACCTGATGGGTGGGATCAGTACTGGTTATTTACTGGTTCATTTCATTCGAGGCGTCGACGTCCGAGCTACTGGAAGTGGTAGTTTTGGTGCCCGAAATGTTGGTCGGCTCCTAGGCCGCCGTGGATTTTATCTGACACTGGCTGGCGACATCTTCAAAGGTGCTATCATTGTCTGGGGCGCCCGCTGGCTAGGATTTCAGCCGACCATTACAGGGGCAGTCGTTGTTGCGGTGATCGTCGGTCATATCTGGCCGGTGTGGTTGCAATTTCAGGGTGGCAAAGGCATTGCAACTACCCTGGGTGCATTCCTGGCATTTGACTATAAAATACTCTTGATGGGTGGGGTTGTGTTATTAATTACTTACTCAATTAGCCGTAGGTTTTTAGCTAGCTGGGTTGTGACCATTGTGGCTATACCCATACTCACATTATTTCTTAACTACCCCATGAATATGGTGACGCCGTTATTCATATCCGCCATTGTCGTGCTTTATGCACATAAAGATAATATTAAACAGGCGTTATTAACATCGAAATATAAAGATTGAGGCTACAGAATGTCTGACACCGATTCACTGGTTTTCAAGGTCGCTTCCGAACCCTGGGAGTACGAACAGATACATAAGCTGAATTACCAGACATTTGTCGATGAAATACCTCAGCACCAGCACAATGAAAATCATCAACTTGTAGACAAATATCACAAGCAAAACACCTATGTGATTTGCATCCGTGGTAATGAAGTACTAGGTATGATTGCGCTGCGAGACAAACGACCACTGTCACTGGATAATAAGCTTGAAAATCTTGCCTCATATTTGCCGCCATTTAAGTCAATTCTTGAATATCGTTTGTTAGCGGTAAAAAGGGAACATCGTAACACCGCCATCTTTACCGGCATTATGAAGAAATCATTCGACATGGCCATCCAGGGTGGTTACGACATAGCCGTCATATCCGGTACTACCCGACAGGCCCGCTTATATAAACATCTGGGGTTTAAACCCTTCGGACCACTGGTAGGTAAACAGGATGCCCTGTACCAGCCTATGTATATAGATATCGAAGGCGCTATAGAACTGAAAAAACAGTCTCAGATTCTCCAGCCGAAAAAAGGCAGTGAAATGGAGCGCTTAATTTTCAACTACCTGCCCGGCCCGGTCTCAATTGCTGAAGGTGTACTGCAGGCTAATTCTGCTGAACCGAACTCACATCGCAGCCAGCAGTTCATGGATCAGTTCAATGAGCTTCGTAAAACCCTGAGCGAAAAACTAAATGCCCAGCATGTACAGATCATGATGGGTTCTGGCACCCTGGCCAACGATGTGGTGGCTGCACAATTATCAGTCCTACCAGGACGAGGACTTGTACTTGTAAATGGTGAATTTGGTCAGCGTATACAGGACCAGGCTATGCGTGCCAGGCTCAGCTTTGATGTCATTCATGCAAAATTAGGGGGGACTTTTAACAAAAATGAAATTGAAGAGGCGATCAGCAACAACACAAATCTTGAGTGGATATGGGCTGTGCACTGCGAAACATCCACCGGGGTACTGAATAACATCGATATGCTGCGCGAATTGTGCAACCAGTTTAATCTGAAATTATGCCTGGATGGAGTCAGCAGCATTGGTTCCTGCGAGGTAGATCTAGAAAATATTTATCTTGCCACAGCAGTCAGTGGCAAGGGAATTGGATCCCTTCCTGGACTGGCAATAGTATTTTGTCGCGATGATGTCCTTTCTGGAGACCACCAACTACCTAAATATTTTGACCTGTCATATTACCAAACAAAACAGGGCATTCCCTTCACTATTTCATCCAATGCTGTTTATGCACTTATTGCTGCTATAAAGAACAGCAACTGGCCAACCCGATTTGAAAATGTAAAGCAATGGTCAGAAGAGTTACGAAATGAATTTGAGGAAATAGGCTTGCCTGTCCTGGCAGATAAAGAGTGTCGTGCACCTCATATAACTACTATTGCATTACCTGATCCAATATCTTCTCTCGATATAGGCAAACTACTGGAAGACGAGGGCATTCTGGTCAGCTATCGAAGTGAGTACCTGATTGAAAGTAATCATATCCAGGTCTGCTTCATGGGAGAATGCCAAAAACCAACAAGAATGATTAGCTATTTCCTGCGCGAAGCCATCAAAAAATCACTTCCAAGGGAACCTTCCTGGCTGCTTAAGTAATACGGGCATGGGAGAGTCAGTTACCTCTAGCATTAGATTAACTGTGCTTAGAACCCACTTTTCGTCATTGGCCCTTTATGCTAATGTTCGTCTTATGATTTAAAGACTAAAGGGACTTCAAAACATTTATAGAATATCTGCTTAAGGTACCAAAGTGGCGGTTATCATGAAACACAAATTATCTTTTTGCGAAATAGAGCAATTATCAGACAATATATTTGAAGTAACGATAAATGAAGGCGCCATGATTGACGAAAAATGTGCCGAGGAAGCAATGGAATTTTGGCATGATTTACGAACTGAGCCTTACGGACTACTTGTAAATAATAAAAATCTGTTCTCATATTCATTCATGGGATCTCAAAAAATCGGAGAACATTCTCTCGAAAAAAGGACAGCAATACTAATCGACAATGCAATATCAGAGGATCAGATATCAACAGTACTGGATCTAAAAAAAATGTTTGGTAATGTTGAAAATAGAAAAGTTTTCCAAAAAAGAGATGAAGCAATTAAATGGCTGGAGACCCCTTAACTCATGCGGGCATCCACTTCGTTCGGGATGATATTTTTTCAATTAATCAAAGAATCCTTAGATATTTATCAAAATCATAGATTACCAAAACAATATGTTTACTTAATATGATTACTCCGTCGTCCTGCCCATCTTTTAGCTCGGGGTGCTCATAATCGAAGTATTAAAATCAATAAATGACGCTGTTATACAGTAAAAACACTCTAGTTTAGCCTATTCTAATACAGCCCTTTTGATTTCTTGCATAAATCACAATTCCAGAGCATTATTGGCCATTAGTAACAGGTTTCGCACCCATTATTTTTAAACTATGTAAAAAATGGAACCTCTTATTAACTCTGGTTTAAATGAAATTTCAAATTGACCGTACATCACACAAAGAGGAATAGCTAAGATGAATAATCGCAAAATGCATGATGGTATAGTAGGTATCGTAATTTTCCTGTGTGTAGCCCTTGGTTATTTTTCTAACCCACTGTGGTTATTAGTACCCGCTGTATTGGGCATTGTACTGGTTCAAAGCGCATTTACAGGATTTTGCCCCTTATACTACACCCTGGACAAGATTCATCCAGAAACAGGCGAGTAATGTTCCATACAATGGCCAGGGAACCTCGGATCAAGTCATGATTGTTTTATGCTGGCTAAAAGCGTCCAGATTTTCCTCGAAGTTAGTTGCAATAGAATAAATTACCGCTCACTTCATGAAAAATCTAAACACTCATCGCAGCCTACTACAACCAGACTTAATCAGAGGTTTTCTGGCTTAGCTCAACCTTTAGTCGAAATTCACTGGGGTCCATGTTGAAGGTACTACTGGAGAGGCACTTTAATAAACCTCTCCAGTATTCAGGCCTGTACAATCAAGTTATTTACTGCGGCCACTGCCCATACCGCTACCCATACCACCGCCTTTGCCATCACCCGGACCCATACCTTTGCCCTGGCCAGTTTCTGATGGTGTATCAGGAATACTAACGCCACGCTCTTCGGCACGAACCTGCATACGCTTATGGTGTTCGTTTCGGATTTGCTGACGCTCCTCAGCGGATTTTGCATTGCGTAAGCGGTCACGATATTCGAGTCGTTCCTGGGCCGTCATCAACTGGCTACCGTATACAGTGTCGTCGGCTGCAAAAACCGGTGCAGACATACCCAGGGTTACCATGCCCAAAGTCGCTGCCACAATCGCATATTTAACAAAATGTCGTTTAATCATCTATTTACCCTCAGTTAAAAATCACTCAATAACCTCAATTTCAATTTGGGATATTGGACCTCTGATAGTGAAATTAAATGCTTTGGAAAACAGAATTATTAAATTGATTGATAAATCGCAAGAATGAAGCCAGTAGCGGTATATTGCGATTGTCCAGCGCCCTATTTTAACTTGCACTGAGTAGCTAATACCCTTAGTAGCGGCATGTTACATGTCTTTTAGGTCATATTAATGTTTTCTATCTTTGCCTGTAATGGTTCGACAATATTAGTAGCATATAAACGGGACATTAGCAGTGTTCTGAATCATCTGGTATCACTGCTGTATCGTTAAGATGTGACATCAACCATCAACCATCAACCATCAACCATCAACCATCAACCATCAACCATCAA
>CBDULX010000231.1:0-4756 GCA_965368175.1 uncultured Gammaproteobacteria bacterium
TCAGTTCAAATTGAAACTGGTTGCCCAAAGCCCCTACAAAGTATTGATTTATACCTGTTAACCATTTTTATACCTTAAGAAGTAGTGCAGCGACTCCATGGAATCAGTTAAAATCCCCAGCATGATGCACAAATCCCCCAAAGTCGGATTTATCAGCCTGGGCTGTCCCAAAGCGCTGGTCGATTCCGAGCAGATTATTACCCAACTCCGCGCTGAAGGTTACGACATCAGTCCGAACTATAATGATTCGGATCTTGTGGTCGTCAACACCTGCGGTTTTATTGATGATGCGGTGGAAGAATCGCTGGAAGCCATCGGTGAAGCCCTCAATGAAAACGGCAAAGTCATAGTTACCGGTTGCCTGGGTGCCAAAGGGGATATTGTGGCCAATAATTACCCACAGGTACTGGCCGTAACGGGTCCACACGCCATGCAGGAAGTGATGGAAGCGGTGCATCAGCATCTGCCACCTGAACACGACCCGTATACCAGCCTGATTCCGCCACAGGGTATCAAACTCACACCTAAACACTATGCTTACCTGAAAATATCCGAGGGCTGCAACCACCGTTGCACCTTCTGCATCATCCCTTCATTGCGCGGGGACCTGGTGAGCCGGCCTATTGGCGAAGTCATGCAGGAAGCGGAAAACCTGGCTAATGCCGGAGTCAGGGAACTACTGGTCATATCCCAGGACACCAGTGCCTATGGTGTGGATGTAAAATACCAGACCGGTTTCTGGAATGGTCGCCCCATGAAAACCCGATTCGAAGACCTGGCCCGGGAACTGGGAGAACTCGGTATCTGGGTACGCATGCATTATGTCTACCCCTACCCCCATGTCGACAAGGTCATCCCGCTAATGGCCGAAGGTAAGATTCTGCCCTATCTCGACATTCCCTTTCAGCATGCCAGCCCAACGGTTTTGAAAGCCATGAAACGCCCGGCCAGCAGTGAGAATGTGTTAAAGCGGGTTAAACAATGGCGAGAGATCTGCCCTGACATCACCATCCGCAGCACTTTCATCGCCGGCTTCCCCGGTGAAACCGAAGATGACTTCAGCCAGTTGCTGGATTTTATCAATGAGGCTGAGCTGGATCGGGTCGGCTGCTTTGCCTACTCCCCCGTAGAAGGCGCGGTGGCGAATGATATCGCCCAGCAGGTGCCTGAAGATATCAAACAGGAACGACTCGAACGCTTCATGACTTTGCAGGCTGACATAAGCGCTAAAAAACTTGCCAGAAAAGTAGGTCAGACCCTGCAGGTGATGGTGGATGAAATCGACGAGGAAGGCATTATTGCGCGAAGCCAGGCCGACGCGCCTGAAATCGATGGCATGGTATTCGTGGACTCTGAGAATGAATATGAGCCGGGCACATTAATTAATGTCACTATCACCGATTCCAATGAGCATGACCTGTTTGCCGAAGAAATATAACCCCCCTCCTTTCAATCCATACTAGAGAAGATGAATATGAGCATTTATTCATCTGCTTTACACGCTGCCTGTTTTAGGAACCTATGCTTAAGTCAGGTTGTTGCAGGTTGCGATGAGTGTTTAAATTTTTCACGAAGCAAGGTGAAATAGTCATTCTATTGCAACGAACTTCAGGGAAAGTCCAGTCGCTTTTAGCCAGGGAGCCTCTGAACAAGTCTATGATGCTTCTGGCTTACAGGCTTGTTCGTGATTAAGACATGAATTTGCCTACACGGATGTAGGCAAGGGGCGTTAGCACGAATGGACGGATGCAGGAGGTAGAACGACTCAGGAGACAAAGTCGAGGAGCAGTTGCCGAGCAAAAACCGGTGCAAACCTAGTTAAGGACTAAGGCCATTAACTCCGCTTTGCGCCTTACAACTGCACGCTTCAGGTCACGCATAAGTACCATATACTTGATCAGAGCCTCCCTAGTATAAAACAATCACGACTTGATCAGGGTTTCCTTTAAATAGCCCCGCCCTGAATTTCAGACTATAACGTGCTATAAATATTCAAAGACTTTATTACAGGATTCATAACCAGATCTATAAAGTGTAAATAATCGATATGAAAAGCCCTTTGACCTACCGATTGTGTTTAAAATTTCGAATGTTCTATACAGAATAATAAAAATATAACGATTAATATTTTAAACGGTACATACCTTGAGTGATAGCGCAGAAAAAACTCCAGAATATTTACATAAAGCGCTTGCAGCTGCACAGGCTCGTCTTGCTGAACTGGAAAATTTATTTTGCGCGACTGTACCTGTAGGTATATTCCGTACCGACCACAATGGCAAATGCACCTATATCAATGACAAATGGACCGACATTACAGGTCTGAACGCAGCTCAGGCCATGGGTGACGGCTGGACTGATAATTTATTTGATGAAGATAAAAAAAATGTACTCCATGAGTGGCAGCAGTCGATTGAAGAAAATCGCCCGTTTGAAATGGAATATCGATTTCAAAATAATAATAGAGACCAGATCGTATGGGTCACTGGCAGGGCTGCGGCGGAAAAAAATGACGCAGGAAAGATAATCGGTTATCTGGGAACCATCACCGACATCACCAGGCAAAAACAGGCGGAAGAATCCCTGCGTCAGAGCGAAGCCCGATTTCGTAACATAATTGATACCTCATCGGTTCCTTATGCACTGAACGATGAACACCAGAACATCACTTATCTAAATCCAGCATTCATTGAAACCTTTGGTTATGATTTAAACGATATCCCCACACTTGAAGACTGGTGGCCCAGGGCCTACCCGGACGAAACCTATCGCCAGTGGGTGGCCCACACCTGGCGACAACATCTGGAACAGGCCAAACAGACAGGCAAGTCATTTGAACCTGTTGAAATAAATATTCACTGTAAGGATGGTTCACAGCGCACCGTCCTTGCCGAAGCCGCTGCTCTGACAGAAACTTTCAAGGACACACACCTGGTCATTCTGTATGACATTACCGAACGCAAACAGGCTGAAAACAAGTTTCAGCAAACCGCCGCCATGCTGGAAAATATAGTTAACTCCACACCCGACCTTATTTTTGTAAAAAATCAGCAACTGCAGACCATTTTTTGTAACCAGGCTTTCGCCCGAGCCGTCGGTAAAAACAGGGAAGAACTATACGGTAAAACCGACATCGAAAATGGCTTGGATCCCGAGTTGGTAAATGGCGACCTAGATCAGGGTATTCGCGGATATATCCATGATGACCAGAATGCTCTGGCAGGTAATGATATTCATAACCCCTATGACCCAGCCAATGTTGACGGCAAAATTCACATTTTCGACACTCACAAGCTGCCACTTCGTGATGCCAATAACAGAATTATTGGTGTTCTCGGAGTCGCACGTGACATCAGCGAACGCATAGATGCCGAGCAGGTATATAAAGACACAGATCAGCGACTTAAGCTTGCCACGGAAGCCACTGGCATAGGTTTATGGCAGTGGAACCTGAAAACTAATACCATCCATTGGGATACGCAAATGTTTCGTATCTATGGCATTACACCAACTGAAAACGGGATTGTTGAGTATTCAGACTGGCATGATGCTGTGATAGCTGAAGACATTGAACAACAGGAAGCATTACTACATAAAGCCATTCAACACAAAGAACAAAGTCAGCGAGAGTTCCGTATTCGAAGGTCTAATGACGATGAGATCCGTATAATAGAAGCCGTTGATACTGTCCGCAGCAATGCTGCCGGTGAATCTGAATGGGTGGTCGGCACCAATCTGGATATTACCAGTCGTATACAAACCGAAGAACAATTACGACATAGCCTGAAAATGGATGCTCTGGGTAAATTAACCGGCGGCATAGCCCACGATTTTAATAATATGCTGGGTGTCATTATGGGTTATACCGAGTTGTTACTGACCGAGCTAGACAACAACCCATTACACCAGCGTTATGCTAATGCTATTTTTTCCGCCAGCAATCGTGCAAGTTCACTCACCTCAAAACTGCTGGCGTTTTCACGCAAACAAACCTCTGACGCCAGTCCCACCGATATCAATCAGCTGTTTAAGCGCGACCAGAACATGCTGAAAAAGACCCTGACCGCCAGGATTAAGCTTGAAATAAAACCATCAGAAAATCTTTGGCCGATTTTTATCGATAAGGAAATGCTGGGTGACGCCATACTCAATATGTGTATAAATTCCATGCATGCCATGCCTGAAGGTGGCAGCATAAACATCATCACAGAAAATGTTACATTAAAAGATTCAGACACAGAACAACTTTCAATACAGCCGGGAGAATATGTTTGCCTGAGTTTGCAGGATACTGGCTCTGGCATGGAAAAAAAAACTCAGGAACAGATATTTGAACCGTTTTTCACCACCAAAGGTGAACATGGCACTGGCCTTGGCATGAGTCAGGTGTATGGACTGGTAAAACAATCCAGGGGGGATATACGCGTCAAATCAAAACCTGGACAGGGATCGACCATCGTTATTTATTTTCCGCGTTACCTGGATGCTGAAAAGCTTGAAGTAACTGAGCATCAATTTCCGACCAACCTGAAATCAAAATCCGGTGAGACCATACTGGTGGTTGATGATGAACCGGCATTACAACAACTGGTCAATGATATATTATCAGCACAGGGCTACCGCGTATTGCATGCCAATAGTGGCGAACAGGCACTTCAGATCCTCAATGCAAATCATATAGATCTGGTAGTAAGTGACGTAATCATGCCTGAAATGGATGGCTTTGAACTGGCCAGACAAATACAGGAAAAATTTC
>CBDULX010000232.1:0-4721 GCA_965368175.1 uncultured Gammaproteobacteria bacterium
CAGCAACATTTACGATCCGCTTATTTCTTCGTCGGCCGTTGCCATTTTTTAATCAACTTTTGAGGACTGCGGCTGATGGCAAGTGCGCCGTCTTCAACATCCCGGGTGATAGTCGTTCCGGCGGCAATGGTCGCATTCTCGCCTAATTCCACAGGAGCCACCAGTTGTGAATTTGATCCAACAAACACATTATTTCTTATAATTGTTTTGTGTTTATTAGCTCCATCGTAATTACAGGTGATGGTGCCGGCACCTATATTTACATTATCACCCATTTCAGTATCACCAATATAACTTAAGTGATTAACTTTACTGCCTTTACCAATAGTCGATTTTTTAATTTCAACAAAATTACCTACTCGACTGTTCTCATTCAATACAGTGTCCGGACGTAATCTTGCATAGGGCCCAATATCAACATTATTTGCCACTACTGAATTTTCTATCACACAGTTTGGCTTTATATTCACATTTTCGCCTATGATCGAATCAATAATAATACTATTAGCTCCAATAAAACTATCTTTACCTACCCTCACTTTTCCCTGAAGAATAACATTAATATCTATACTAACATCACTGTCTATGTTGACTTCGCCTCGAACATCCAGGCGCGCAGGATCAGCTAGTGTGACTCCATTTTCCATTAATGTATTGGCGATGTTGCGCTGATGAATACGTTCTAATGTTGCTAATTGCTGGCGGCTATTTATACCTTCCACTTCATAGGCATGAGCAGGATGCGATGTAACTATTTCTATTTGATTCTGGGCGGCTAATGCAAAGATATCCGTAAGGTAGTATTCTTTCTGACTATTTTTATTATCGATTTTTGACAACAAATCATTCAGCACTGATGCTTTCGCTGCCAGTATCCCTGTGTTTACTTCGCAGATTTGTTTTTGCTCTTCAGTGGCATCTTTCTGTTCAACAATGCCTGTCACCTTTTCATGTTTATCACGAATAATTCGTCCATATCCAGACGGGTTTTCCAGAGTTACTGTCATCACGGCAATTTTGTTGTCAAAATCTTCGATTAACAGCTGTAAACTTTTATCAGTAGTAAGTGGCACATCACCATAGAGTACCAGCACATTATTCTCTGGATTCAGCACTGCCATTGCCTGTTGTACCGCATGTCCTGTACCTAATTGCTGTTCCTGCTCCACCCAGCTTGCATCAAATGAACGGCAGGCGTCTTTTACCTGAGCGCCACCATGTCCATATACAATTACAACTTCATCCGCACCCAGACTTTTTGCAGTGTCGTAGACATGTGCAAGCAGAGATTTGCCGGCCAGCTCATGCAGGACTTTAGGCTGACTGGATTTCATTCGGGTACCTTTACCGGCAGCGAGAATTACCACACTCAGGGACATCGGGTTTCCTTGTACTTCAATTGATATTAATAGTGTGACAAACACACATAACTAAAACAGCTCATTTGTTAAGACTTGCGTTTTCGTATTTTCTTTATGGTTTCAATGATCGCTGATAATTCAGCCAGTTCAGCCTTAGCCCGTGCAAAATCCATTTCAGATTGACGCTCTGCCATGATATCTTCTGCCCGCCGCCTGGCATCAATCGCCGCAGCCTCATCAAGATCATCTGCACGAATTGCAGTATCGGCCAGTACTGTGACCACATGGGGCTGAATTTCAAGTATACCACCGGATATAAAATAGGATTGTTCAGAACCATCGACGGTAATCACTCGCACTTCACCTGGCTTTAGCCGGGTCAATAATGCAGTATGTCGAGGCCAAATACCCAACTCACCGAGTTCCCCAGGTGCAAATACCATCCTGGCATTGCCTGACCAGATCTCCCGCTCAGCACTGACTATTTCGACCTGTATTTCCATCTATTCATTTCAACAGATTGCCAGCCCTTATTCTAGCCGAAAAAAAAGCCGAACAGAGTCCGACTTTTTATCCGTTGGCCAAAAGCTAACGGTTATGTCACATCAGGCTTACTTACGATCACGAACCTTTCTAATGGTCTCGATCATAGCGGCGGCCTCTGCCAGTTCAACACGGGCCTTGGCCAGATCCATTTCAGATTTTTTATCTGACATGTGCTCTTCAGCTCGCTGCTTGGCCTGAATGGCTGCTGCTTCATCCAGATCATCAGCTCGCACAGCAGTATCTGCCAGTACGGTAACCACATGGGGCTGAATTTCCAGAATTCCACCGGAAATGAAGAAAGACTCTTCTCCTTTGTGGTCATCCTGTACCCGTACTTCACCCGCTTTCAATCGGGTAAGTAAAGGAGTATGGCGGGGTGCAATACCCAGCTCACCCATCTCACCTGGTGCAAACACCATGGTGGCAGGGCCTGACCAAATTTCCTGCTCAGCACTGACGATGTCTACATGAATTGTCATTGCCATATCGGCTTACCTGCTATTTGATAGTTTTAGCTTTTTCAGCAACTTCGTCGATGCCACCAACCATGTAGAACGCCTGTTCTGGTACATGATCGTATTCACCATCAAGGATTGCTTTGAAGCTGGACAGTGTTTCTTTCAGAGACACATATTTACCTGGCGAACCAGTGAAAACTTCAGCTACGAAGAACGGCTGTGACAGGAAGCGCTGCATCTTACGAGCACGGGCTACTGCCTGCTTATCTTCGTCAGACAACTCATCCATACCCAGGATGGCGATGATGTCTTTCAGTTCTTTATAACGCTGCAAGGTACCCTGTACACCACGAGCAATGTCATAATGCTCCTGGCCAACTACCTGAGGGTCCAGCTGGCGAGAGGTTGAATCCAGTGGGTCCACCGCTGGATAAATACCCAGCTCGGCGATCTGACGAGACAGTACCAAGGTTGCATCCAGATGCGCGAAGGTGGTGGCTGGAGATGGGTCAGTCAGGTCATCCGCTGGTACGTATACCGCCTGGAACGAGGTGATCGAACCGGTTTTGGTAGAAGTAATGCGTTCCTGTAGTACACCCATTTCTTCCGCCAGTGTAGGCTGGTAACCTACCGCAGAAGGCATACGACCGAGCAGGGCCGATACTTCGGTTCCCGCCAGTGTGTAACGGTAGATGTTATCGATAAACATCAGTACGTCACGACCTTCGTCACGGAAATTTTCCGCAATAGTTAAGCCTGTCAGTGCCACACGCAGTCTGTTTCCCGGCGGCTCATTCATCTGGCCGTAGACCAGGGCAACCTTATCCAGTACGCCGCCTTCTTCCATCTCGTAATAGAAGTCGTTACCTTCACGAGTACGCTCACCAACCCCGGCAAATACAGAGAAACCGCTGTGCTCAATCGCAATGTTACGAATCAGTTCCATCAGTGTTACGGTTTTACCTACACCCGCACCACCGAACAGACCAATTTTACCGCCTTTGGAAATAGGCATTACCAGGTCGATAACTTTGATACCAGTTTCAAGGATGGCGACTTCTGAAGATAGCTCTTCATATTTAGGTGCTTCACGATGAATAGGCAGTGACAGTTCAGCGCCGATTTCACCGGCTTCGTCAATCGGCTCACCCAGTACGTTCATAACGCGACCCAGAGTTTTCTGACCTACGGGCACCATGATCGGTGAACCAGTGTTGGAAACGGATAATCCACGTTTCAAACCATCTGTGGGTCCCATGGCGATGGTACGAACAATGCCATCACCTAACTGCTGCTGAACTTCCAGCGTCAGGCCTGCATCGTCAATCTTTAACGCATCGTACACCTTGGGAATGCTGTCCCTAGGGAACTCAACGTCGATCACCGCACCGATGATTTCGACAACTTTTCCAGCACTCATAAGACTGATCCTCTATATTACTTAAATTCTGTTTGTCCACTGCACTCGGCGAATGGAACGTATATCGTTATACTGCTGCTGCACCGGCCACGATTTCAGAAATTTCCTGGGTAATCGCTGCCTGACGAGCTTTGTTGTACACAGTTTCAAGCTCTTTAATAATGTCGCCCGCATTATCGGTTGCGCTCTTCATCGCAACCATTCGAGCAGACATTTCACAGGCTATGTTTTCAACCACACCCTGATAGACCTGAGACTCAATAAAGCGCATCAACAATGCATCCAGAATTTCTTTCGAATCTGGCTCATAGATGTAGTCCCAGTGATGTTTCAACTGAGCATCTTTGGCTCCAGAAACCGGGAGCATCTGCTGTACTTCTGGTTGCTGCGTCATGGTATTCACAAACTGGTTGTTTACCAGGTAAAGCGCATCGATCTTACCGTCGGTGTATGCATCCAGCATTACCTTAACCGTGCCAATCAAATCATTGATATGGGGTGAATCACCCAAATGACTGATTTCAGCCAACAAATTTCCGCTCTGGCGTTTGAAATATTCAACACCTTTACGGCCAATGGCAACTACATCGATTTCGATACCTTTATCATGATGACCAATCATGTTGTTGATGGTCTTCTTGAAAAGGTTTACGTTCAATCCACCGCAAAGTCCGCGGTCGGAGGTAACTACTATGTAACCCACTCGCTTTACTTCACGTTCGATCATAAACGGATGTTTGTACTCAGGATGCGAATGCGCCAGATGGCAAACTACATTTCGCATCTTTTCCGCATAGGGTCGAGTTGCATTCATACGGTCCTGCGCTTTACGCATTTTACTGGCCGCCACCATTTCCATGGCTTTGGTGATCTTCTGAGTGTTTTTAATACTCTTGATCTTGGTCCGGATTTCTTTTGCACCCGCCATGATTTACT
>CBDULX010000233.1:0-4642 GCA_965368175.1 uncultured Gammaproteobacteria bacterium
CAGAAACACATTATCAGTGTTTCTGGACAAAGCGCTGTGGGTCGATCTGACGACCGTTTTGCAATACTTCAAAATGCACATGAGGTCCGGTGGAACGCCCGGTTGAGCCCATCAGAGAAACAATCTGGCCTTTTTTTACAGTATCACCCACATTCACCAGATTTTCTTTATTATGACCATAGCGGGTAACATAACCATTGCCATGATTGATTTCCACCAGATTGCCATAGCCGTAACGCTTGCTGGACCAGGTCACAACACCACCGGCCACTGCCAGTATATTGCTGCCTGCTTTCGCAGCAAAATCCATACCTTTATGAAACTGTAGTTTACCGGTGAATGGGTTGGTGCGCATACCATAGTAAGATGAAATCCAGCCACGCTTGATGGGACGTCCTTCTGGGAACACTTCTTCTTCCATGTAACTACTCACTAAAATATTTTCCAGCACACTCAGTTGTTGCTCACGATCTTCAAGTTCTTCGATGACTGCATCAATTTCATTCCCGAAGTCCAGTGTTACCTGAGCATCTGTGCCATCAGGACCACCCACACCGGGTGTTTCGTCAAAACTGAATTCACCTGGGTCAAGTTTGGCTATTTTAACCAGCTTCTGTCCCAGTGCATTAAGGCGGGTAGCGTGGGCCTGGATCTGGCCTAAACGTGCGGCCAGTGCATCCAGATCAGCCTCAGCATTGAAACGGGTTTGAGAAATGAGTTCGCGCTGTAGATCTATTTCTTTCTGAATAGAGACCATCCGATCGGAGGATTGAGCGCTTTGCCCCCACCAGAAACCCATGACTCCTACCCCAGTAGCTAATATAATCATGAATATTGCCAGCAATGATAGCTGTGCGGGACTTCCTATCTGAACCCTGTAGGGTCTGCCACGAAATTTACTGAGTAGAATAATATTCATAGGTAAAATGTTTGTTTTTTTAATAACCTAAAAGCGTATCATGAGCTAAATTATAAGAAACTTTGCACAATAGCAATGTAATTTTGCCATAAAATGCCACATATACAAAATTGAAGCAGATATTTAAACTAAAACCATGAAGTCCATCTCAAACCTACTCCATTCAAATTTAGTAAAAAAAGCCCGAGATCTAAATAAACTGGGGCATTTAGTTCATTCCTGTTTACCGGATAACTGCAGACCTCATGTCCAGATTGCAGGAATTAAAGATAACTGCCTGGTATTAATTGTTGACAGTCCGGTATGGTCATCCCGCATCAGACTCTTCAGCAATAATATCATGGACATCCTTAAACAACACAAACTGACCGAGGTCCAGCAAATTCGGATCCGACTCAGCCAGGTAGAACCGGTTAAACCAGAAAAAGTATACGAAAAGCGTCACCTCGATGAACGCTCTTCAAAACTGATCGAGCAAACCGCCGACAGTATTGAGGACCCGGAATTAAAACAGGCTCTGCATAAACTGGCAGCGAACAAAAAACCAATCAACGGGGATTAACCTTAATCAGGCGTGAACTGGTTGTGAGTAAGAAATTGGAGAGATCGCATCTTCATCTTCGAAGGTCACTTCTTCCCACGATTCTCTGTCTGCAATCAGTGCTTTAAGCAATTTGTTATTCAGAGCATGACCAGAGCGGAAGCCGGAATAAGCACCGATCAGACTGTGGCCCAGCAAGTACAGGTCACCGATGGCATCCAGGATCTTGTGCTTGACGAACTCATCTTCATAACGCAGACCATCTTCATTGAGCACCCTGAATTCATCCACACCAATGGCATTATCCAGACTGGCACCCAGGGCAAGATTATTCGCACGCAGCTTTTCAAAATCACTCATAAAACCAAAAGTACGTGCACGACTCACTTCTTTCACAAAAGATGTTGATGAAAAATCGATCATTGCATTCTGCGGAGTACCGTTAAAAACAGGATGATTAAAATCTATGGTAAAGCTTACTTTAAAGCCCTCAAATGGGTCGAATCTCGCCCATTTATCCTGCTCATCTACAAGAACTGGTTTTTTAATACGTATAAACCGTTTTGCTGCATCCTGTTCAACAATACCTGCCGACTGCAGCAGGAATACAAAGGGGCCTGAACTGCCGTCCATAATAGGTACTTCACCTGCACTCAAATCAACATAAGCATTATCAATACCCAGACCAGCCATGGCTGATAACAGATGCTCAACGGTTGCTACCGTAACACCATTTTCACCCAGTGTAGTGGACAGGTTGGTATCTACTACGCTTTCAGCAGTGGCTTTAATATCGACAGGTGAATCCAGATCGACACGACGGAACACAACACCAGTATTTGGTGCAGCAGGACGTAATGTAAGGTATACCTTATTACCCGTATGTAGACCGACGCCAGTAGCTCGAATTACATTTTTAAGTGTGCGTTGACGAATCAATTCTATATTTTCCTATCTCAAAGTGTGGTATTAACGCAAAACACCGCCAATTATACATATAAATAATGGCAATTAAATGGTTTAACGTCCTATTTGTTAAATAGTATAGCTTATAAGTTCCACCTGATACTTGACTTGTTCCACAAAAGCCATCTGCACTACGACACTCATCAGGAAAATCAATCCGCCTGTCGCCTCAGAAATGCGGGAATGTCCATCATATCGTCGTCAAAGGCATCACTGCTTCCGTATTTATCGCCAGCTGCTTTTTTACGTAGCACTGTTGGCTTATCCAGTGATCCAAAATCCACATCGCCATTCCGAGTTCTCTGTATTGCTTTCATCTGAGGCTTGGACTGCTCATTGCTTAGCGCCTGTCCCAGGCCAGTGGCTACAACTGTGACACGTAACTCTTCTTTCAGGGCTTCATCTATAGCCGTACCCATGACCACCACGGCTTCTTCTGAAGCGAAACCACTGATAATAGCACCAATATCCTCAAACTCACCCAACGTTAAATTAGTACCGGTCACATTCACCAGAATACCTCGAGCACCGGCGATATTGACATCTTCCAGCAGGGGACTAGCTACGGCAGCTTCTGCCGCTAACCTGGCTCGGTCTTCACCACCCGCAGTGCCAGAACCCATCATGCCCATACCGTTCTGACACATCACGGTTCGAACATCGGCAAAATCGACATTTATGACACCAGGATGAGTGATCAGTTCAGTAATACCCTGCACCGCATTATGCAACACATCATTGGCACCACGAAACGCATTCATCAGATCAAAGTCCCGTCCGTAAACACTGAGCAGTTTATCGTTGGGAATAGTGATCAGCGAATCCACATGCTGGCTCAGATCAAGGATGCCATTCATGGCCACTTTCATGCGATTAGCCCCTTCAAAAACAAAAGGCTTGGTCACCACACCCACGGTCAATATACCCATATCACGGGCTATCTGAGCTACCACTGGCGCTGCACCGGTTCCTGTACCACCCCCCATACCCGCGGTGATAAACACCATATCAGACCCGTGAATGGCCTCCTGAATACGCTCGCGATCTTCCAGTGCGGCCTGACGACCAATTTCCGGATTGGCACCGGCACCGAGCCCCTTGGTGATATTGCCACCGATTTGAAGGGACATAGCTCCGGCCACTTTAGTTAATGCCTGGGCATCTGTATTGGCACATATAAAATCAACACCATCGATGCCACTGGCAACCATATGCTGTACGGCATTTCCGCCACCGCCACCGACGCCGATGACTTTGATAACAGCATCCTGAGCAACAGAATCCATTAATTCAAACATTGGCTATCTCCTCATTTAGATTTTTGTATACGGATACATTAGTTATCTCACTAACGTTCCCTTGTACTTGTTGATAATTGTTCACCCGTCCAGCGATACAATCGGCAGACACGGGCATTTTTCCAGGCATCAGAAATTGCCCTGGAACCAGCTTTTCATCTGTTCCCATATACCTTTAATACTCCCGTCTGCAGAAAAATAATGTGTACCGGGATGCTGATGCTGTTCTCCGAATAACAACAGCCCAACACCGGTGGCGAATATCGGGTTACTCACCACGTCGGACAAACCATTGACGAACTGAGGCACCCCAAGCCGAACTGGCATATGGAAGATTTCCTCTGCCAGATCCACTACTCCTTCCATTTTCGAACTACCACCCGTCAGCACCACACCTGCGGCAATCATGTCTTCAAAACCATGTTTTCTGAGTTCGGCATACACCAGCCCCAGTAACTCGTCATATCTGGGTTCTACCACCTCGGCTAATGTCTGCCGGGACAATTTACGCGGCGGTCGATCACCGACACTGGGCACTTCTATGGTTTCTTCCGGATTAGCCAGCTGCCTTAATGCACAGGCGTATTTAACTTTGATTTCTTCGGCATATTGAGTGGGTGTCCTCAAGGCTACAGCGATGTCATTAGTCACCTGATCACCCGCTATTGGAATAACTGCGGTATGGCGAATTGCACCGTCGAAAAAGACAGCAATATCCGTAGTGCCTCCGCCAATATCCACCAGGCATACACCCAGTTCCTTTTCATCTTCAGTCAGTATCGAGTAGCTGGAAGCCAGCTGCTCAAGAATTATGTCGTCCACATCCAGACCACAGCGACGGACACATTTAATAATATTCTGTGCCGCACCCACCGCACCAGTCACCAGATGCACCTTGGCTTCCAGACGAACCCCGGA
>CBDULX010000234.1:0-4634 GCA_965368175.1 uncultured Gammaproteobacteria bacterium
CTCACCAGGCTGGCCACCCGATCACGCATATCACGACGATCCACGATCATATCAATCGCACCATGATCAAGCAGGAATTCACTGCGCTGAAAACCTTCGGGCAGGGTCTCACGTACTGTTTGTTCGATGACACGCGGGCCGGCAAAACCGATCAGTGCATTAGGCTCACCTATATTAATATCGCCCAGCATGGCCAGGCTGGCCGATACCCCACCCATGGTTGGGTCAGTCATAACGGAAATAAATGGCAGGCCACGTTTCGACAGGTGTTGCAATACCGCACTGGTTTTGGCCATTTGCATCAGAGAAAACAGTGATTCCTGCATGCGGGCACCACCGGAAGCCGAGAAACATACCAGGGCTATATTATTTTCCAGGGCAACATTAGCGGCACGAACAAATTTTTCACCCACCACAGACCCCATAGAGCCACCCATAAATTTAAAATCAAAAGCCACCGCTACCATTGGCACTGATTTAACCTGGCCCTTTATAGCAATCAGCACATCTTTTTCATCAGTGGCTTTCTGCGCCTGCACAATTCGATCTTTATAGCGCTTGCTGTCCTTGAACTTGAGTATATCGGTGGGTTCAAGATTCGGCGCAATTTCTTCACGCGGCGCTTCGTCAAGAAAGCTTTCCAGCCTGCTACGAGCTCTCATACGCATGTGATGACTGCATTTCGGGCAGACTTCCAGATTACGCTCCAGTTCAGCGCGATATAACACCGCACTGCAGGCACTGCATTTCGTCCACAAACCTTCGGGTACTGAACCTTTTTTATCGCTGTCAGTACGAATCCGTGAAGGCATTAATTTTTCAAACCAGTTCATAACTATTACCTATTTTCGACGCTGAGCCGCAAAGGCTATGTCCCTGGATGTACAAAGTTAACACAAAGTATTTCTTATATTTAACTACAACTTTGCATCATGCTATACCCAGATGGTACACATTTTTGCGACAACGCTTTTTATTTATCCATCGCTTCGCGCATGGATGAAACCAGTCCACAAACCTGTTTCGAGATTTTCACAGGATCATCTGCATTTTCTGCAACTCTTCTCACAAGTGCGCTGCCAACAACCACTGCATCTGCGATGGCGGCTACCTGTGCTGCTGTGTTCGCATCATGAATTCCAAATCCGACACCTACAGGTATCTGGGTATGACCCCTGATCTGTGTGACTTTTTCGTTCACACTTGCAACATCCAGGTTGGCCGAACCTGTCACTCCTTTCAGAGAGACATAGTATACAAATCCACTGGCCAACTGACAGATTTTTTCAATTCTTTCGTCGGTACTGGTAGGTGATAACAGGAAAATCTGATCAATAGATTGTTCCCGCAACAGTGCAACCAGTTCCTCACCTTCCTCCGGTGGCAGGTCAACCAGTATCACCCCATCCACACCAGCAGCAGCGGCAGCCGTGGCAAATGTCTGGTAACCCATCACTTCAACCGGGTTCAGATAGCCCATCAACACTATGGGGGTGTCATTATCCTGATCACGGAAGCTTTTGACCATAGCCAATACGTCTTTTAGGCTAACATTGTGCTCCAGTGCACGCTCACAGGCAGCCTGGATTACTGGACCTTCGGCCATAGGATCGGAAAACGGCACCCCAAGCTCAAGAATATTCGCCCCGGCCTTTACCATATCGTGCAATAGATTGACGGTTATAGAAGGATCAGGGTCGCCAGCCGTAATAAAGGTAATCAGTGCTGTTTTCTGCTGCTGTTTGAGGGTTTTGAATGTTTCTTGTAATCGACTCATTATTCAGGGCTCACAGGCTGATACCTTCGATATCAGCAATGGTATCAATGTCTTTGTCACCGCGTCCTGACAGGTTGATGATAATAATCTGGTCCTTATTCATGGTTTTCGCCAGTTTGGCACCATAGGACAGGGCATGACTGGATTCCAGTGCCGGAATAATACCTTCGGTAATAGTCAGCTCATGGAAGGCGGCCAGCGCCTCTTTGTCGGTTACGGAAACATAACTGGCGCGACCACAGTCTTTTAACCAGGCATGCTCAGGGCCAACACCGGGGTAATCCAGACCCGCCGAAATACAATGAGTCTCGATAATCTGACCGTTGTCATCTTCCATCAGATATGTACGGTTACCGTGCAGTACTCCAGGCTTACCGGCGCACAGAGGTGCGGCATGATTGGGTGTATCTACACCATCACCACCGCCTTCAACACCATACATCTGCACCGACTCATCACCCAGGAAAGGATGAAACAGGCCAATGGCATTCGATCCGCCGCCGACGCAGGCCACCAGAGCATCGGGTAAACGACCGGCCTGATCCTGGATCTGGCGTTTGGCTTCACGACCAATCACCGTCTGAAAATCTCGTACCATAGCCGGATAGGGATGGGGGCCGGCCACCGTTCCAATAATATAGAAAGTATTATCGACATTGGTTACCCAGTCTCGCATAGCTTCGTTGAGTGCATCCTTCAGGGTTTTTGAACCGGAGCTTACTGGAACCACTTTGGCACCCAGCAACTTCATACGATAAACATTCGGCGACTGACGCTTCACATCTTCTTCGCCCATATACACCACACATTCCATACCAAAACGGGCCGCAACGGTGGCCGAGGCCACGCCATGCTGACCGGCGCCGGTTTCAGCAATAATCCGGGTTTTACCCATATATTTCGCTAACAGCGCCTGACCGATCGTGTTATTAATCTTGTGGGCACCGGTGTGATTCAGATCTTCTCGTTTCAGGTAAATTTGCGCACCACCCAGTTCACGCGACCAGCGCTCAGCATGATACAGGGGGCTGGGACGACCGACATAATGGGCGAGATCATGATCAAACTGGGCCTGGAAATCGGCATCATGCTTTACCTTTTCATAGGCCTGACGAAGCTCTTCCAGTGGTTCCATCAATGTCTCAGCGACAAATTTGCCACCATAGATACCAAAATGCCCACGTTCATCGGGCATCTCATAATAATTCTTACACTCTGTCGTTTTCACAGTCGACACGTTTCACCTCTTTCATTAATTGCGCCATCAGGCTGGCATCTTTGATGCCTGGCGCAGCTTCCACTCCGGAACTCAGGTCTACAGCGTAAGGCCTGACTGCCACAATAGCTTCCGCCACATTCTGTGGATTCAAACCACCGGCCAGGATAATGGACTGCCGAAATTTTGGTGGAATGGAATTCCAGTCGAAGATTTTACCGGTCCCACCTGCAGCACCAGATTCATGACTATCCAGCAACACAGCTCTGGCACCTGAATACTGTTTTGCCTGTTGCTCCAGTTCATTAACACCTGCCATGCCCAGAGCCTTTATATAAGGACGATGGAAAGAACGACAGAAATCCCCATTCTCTGTACCATGGAACTGCAACAGATCTACAGGCACGGAAGCCAGCACCTCCTCAACCAGTCGGGGCTCGGGATTCAGAAACAGAGACACGACTGTAACGAAGCCCGGTAAAACCCGGCACACCGCCTGGGCCTGTTCGATAGACAGGTGGCGTGGACTCTTTTCATAGAACACAAGCCCAATAGCATCTACCCCCAGGCGTGCCGCTTCAACAGCATCTTCAGGCCGGGTAATGCCACAAATTTTAACACGTGTACGGGGATTCACCGGTTCTGTATTTCCAGTTGAACAAATCGAAAATTTTACCAGAAAATTAAAGGCAGTTCCTTATATCATACATGTCCCCTGCCTTTCTCACATCACACCATAAACTCAGGCAAATGAATCTTGCCGGGAAAATCATAATGCTCAGGATAAGTCACCTTCACCAGGTACAAGCCCCCGGCTGGTGCGGTTGGTCCAGCCTGTGTACGATCCTGGGCTGATAATAACTCAGCCATCCAGTCCACTGATTTTTCCTTTTGCCCAATCATTAACAGGGAACCAGCAATATTTCGCACCATGTGATGCAAAAAAGCATTGGCCCTGATATCAATATAAATGAAATCACCTTTACGATGCACATTTATAAAATGCACAACACGTCGGGGATGATTCGCCTGACAGGCAGAAGAACGAAAAGATGAAAAATCCTGATCACCGATAAGCGCTTGCGCGGCCTGATGCATTAACCGCTCATCAAGCTCACCATGTCGCCAGCAAATTTTGTCGCGTAATATTGCAGCCCTCGCTTTTCGATTGAGTATGACATATCGATACTGCCTGGCCGTAGCGGTGAAACGAGCACTGAAATCATCATCCACCGGCCTGGCCCAGACTGAGGCCACATCATCGGGTAGATGAGTGTTCACCCCCAGTACCCAGGCCTTTTCCGGACGTTCTGATGATGTTTCAAAATGTACTACCTGGTCAATGGCGTGAACGCCAGTATCGGTACGCCCTGCACAGATCACCTGGATGGGCTCAGCCGCCACCAGGGACAATGCTTTTTCCACCGATGCCTGCACAGTACGGATACCATGGCTCTGCATCTGCCAGCCACAGAATTGACTGCCATCGTATTCAATACCCAGTGCTATTCGCATTGCTTGACCATATTTTCTGCCACAGAGATTTATGCCCTATGGGTACACAGAGATTAATAAAATTAATTGTTCCGGATTTATTACAGAACCAGGTTCCACTAAACAACATGTTGTACCCAACTTTAA
>CBDULX010000235.1:0-4547 GCA_965368175.1 uncultured Gammaproteobacteria bacterium
CAGGGATTTGTTACCAATCAGGTAGAAAATGTATCGGTTACAATACTTGGCGTAGTTTTCCTAGTTGATAGCGTAACAACAAAATTTGAAGATGCTAATGATGTTGAATATGCTTTACCTACTCATGCGATTGAAGGACATGCAGGTTTAATAGCAGAATCAACCGACAATCAGAGCATTATCAAAATTAAAGACAAAAAACCAGGCGACGGTAATGCAATAGGCATAGCCGACGAAGTGGAACTGGAAAAACCCTAACCACTAATTGTCTACAAAAATAAAAACCGTTCACAGGGATGTGTGCGGTTTTTTAATTTCCGGCAAATCGGTAAATCAATCCAGCACCTATGGAAATATAACTATTCTGCTCCATCAATGGGCTGTCTTCATAAACTGTTCCATTTAAATTCTGGTAACGAGCAAACACGCCATAAATAATATTATCCTGCCTCAAACCGGCTACCATGTCTACAAATGCACCGCTGTAACCTTTATCTGCAGAATAGGCCGGTCGATTAACAGTGGCATATATTGCATCCACATCGTAGTAGTAACCATGAAACTCTTTGCTTGCATAACGAAGCCCAACACTTAGCTGATATGCCCAGCCATTTTTACGAGGCCTCATCTTTTCATAACTGAAACGAGGCTCAAACACCCAGCCGATATTCTCTGTGTGGTCAATGTCCGTTGCAATAGCTGTACGTACAGGTAGCTCTATTCGTGACTCATAGGACTGATTACGGCCACCAGATAAGATCACCTCCAACATAGGACCCACTTGCAAAACAAGATTTAAATCTTGCATACCTGCACGTAAACTGTTTTCATCATTATCCACCGGCACACCAAAATCAGCACTCAAATTCAATCGCAACTTATCCGATTGATAGACGAAGCCACGCACACCTTGATCCACTTCCAGATGCTTTGTTTTAAGGTAGAAATAGGGAAATGGAAACAGATAATTTTTAGTTTTCGACGAACCAGGATACACAGGCAAGTTCAGGCCCGTCAGGCCTACACCCAGGTCCCATTCAAGTTCTGTCTGCTCTGCCATAGAAGGCGCAGACAATAAACCACTGAGCAATAGTGCCATACTGCCCAACGAATGCCATCGGCGATAGTTGTACATTCCCATAAAAGTTATATCTCAGTTTATTTATCCCAAGCAAATCGAACTATACAACATTAAGTGCCTTTCTGCGTAAGATCAAACAGACTAATTGACAGTTACTCTGGTTTATCACCTAATCAGCTTTCATTCGTGATTGGATCAAAACTATGGATTTAAAAGTACTAATGACGGTTTTCAGCGTAGTGTTCATTGCCGAACTTGGGGACAAAACTCAGCTCGCCACCATGTTATTTGCTGCAGATAAAGATGTGAGTAAATGGACGGTTTTTTTCGGAGCTTCCCTGGCATTAATAATGGCCTCGGCCCTGGGTGTATTGGCCGGCGGTTTTATTTCACAGTACATAAGTGAAAAGCATTTGAACTACATTGCCGGCCTGGGCTTCATTTTGATTGGATTATGGACATTCCTCAAAGCCTGATTATTCACTAATTTTAGTTCTAATAAGCTAACTAACAGGCCTCACCATAGACATGGGCACTTCAGCCTTGCACATCATTTCTACTATGGCGTTTTTGACAGACTCCCACCAGTGTATGCAAAGCCGATAGTCCAAAGACTCTTCAGCCCACGCATTATTGGCATTAACTTCCTCTATAAAATCGCACAATACTTCGAGTGGACAATGGCACCCAGGGTACAATTTTCCCCATGAGACCCATAACCTACTGAAATATATACAATAATTATCTAAACGAGATTTAGAACGACCATTCATTCCATAAAATACTCTAGAATATATATTCTATAAACATATTTTGATAACCTGGAATGAATGTTCATTTTGAATTGTTATGCAGTAGATTTCGACCTGTCAGGGCCTCTTTTTGAATACTTATTGAAAGGATCAAGCTTTATCAGATTCACAGCAAACTTCTCCAGTGCAATTCCTTAACTTATTTTTATAAAAGCACTACAATGCCAGACCAATGGACTGAACCACTATCAGTGCGTCCTTTACAATAACAACAGCGAGCACCATATGGCATCTGTATTGCTGAAGCTTTATGACCGATATGTACTAGGTCAACCTAAATTTGTCATTGCATTCACTTTTTTAATCACAGCATTCGCTGGTTACTACTCAACCAATTTCAAGCTGGATGCTTCTGCAGATTCACTGGTACTTGAAAATGACCAGGCGCTGGAATTTTATCGTGCTGTTAAAGCACGTTATGGCTCCGATGACTTTTTAATCATCACTTATTCACCGGATCAGGAGCTGTTTTCCGAACCGGTACTGGCCGACTTACATAAACTCCGAGACGCCACCGCCAAACTGGCTCGTATCGAATCAGTAGTCAGCCTGTTCGACGTACCATTAATACAAAGCCCTCCGGTCACCCTGTCTGAACTCAGTGAACAGGTGCGTACCCTGGATACACCGGGTATGGATATACAAATGGCGCGCAGGGAATTTTTATCCAGTCCTCTGTATAAAAATTTACTGATCAGTGAAGATGGTAAAACCACCGCTCTGCAACTGAATTTCAAGCGCGATAAAACCTATTACAGGTTATTAAAACAACGTAACCAGTTACGCACTAAAAAGCTTGAAAGCCAGCTCAGCGACGAAGAAAAACAGTCACTTGATCGAATAACTCGGGAATTTAAAGATTACAGTTACACCTTGCAGGACCAGGATAGTAAGCTGATAGAGACAGTGCGTGAATTAATGGACCAGCACCGAGCCAATGCCACCCTGTTTCTGGGGGGTGTACCGATGATCGCTGCAGACTCTATCACCTTTATTCAGCGCGACCTGAACAAGTTTGGTGTTGGAGTCGTTTTATTCATCATTCTCATACTGGCCATAGCTTTTCATAAACCACGCTGGATCATACTGCCCATGGTCACCTGTTTACTGGCCGGTATAATCATGGTTGGATATCTAGGTTATGTAGAATGGCGGGTTACAGTGGTTTCATCCAACTTCATTTCATTGCTGTTGATCATAACCCTGTCCCTGTCTATCCATCTGATTGTGCGCTATCGCGAGCTGCATCACCTCAAACCAGAGCGCACTCAATTTAGCCTGGTCGAGGAAACTATTCGCTCCAAGTTTCTGCCCTCCTTTTATACAGCTATCACGACCATGGTGGCCTTTGGCTCCTTAATCGTAAGTGGAATCCGTCCGGTCATTGATTTCGGCTGGATGATGGTAATCGGCATCGCAATCGCATTCATTCTTACATTTACTTTTTTCCCAGCGGTACTGTTATTACTCAAACCGGGTAAACCCACTGAAATGCGAGATATCACAGCCGCCATCACTGGAATGCTGGCCAATATTGTTCATCACTATCGCATCACCACTCTACTGGTTTTTGCCTTATTCATAGTGGGAAGTGCAATAGGCATTTCGTCTCTTACCGTGGAAAACCGTTTTATCGATTATTACAAGGACACCACGGAAATATATCAGGGCATGGAATTAATCGACAAACAACTGGGTGGCACAACCCCAATGGATGTCATCATCGACGCACCAGGCTCATTCTTTATCAGTGAACCGGATGAATACGACTTTGATGATGAACTGGCTGCTGAACTGGAACTCGAGCTGGCCGATGATGAAGCCGGTATTACTGCCACCAGCTACTGGTTTAACACCTATATGCTGGAACAGGTTAAAGAAATTCACCAATATCTGGACAGCCTGTCTGAAACCGGGAAAATTTTATCCATTCACACCACTCTCGCCCTGCTGGAACAGCTGAATGAAAAAGATGAGATGGATGATTTTTTCCTCTCAATTCTGTACAAACGGATCCCTGACGACATTCGTGAATCCCTTATCTCACCTTACTTATCAAAAGACGGAAATCAAATTCGTTTCAGCATTCGTGTTTATGAATCGGATAAAAATCTGCAACGTGAACAGCTGATCCAGAAAATACACCGCCATCTTAAGGACAATATCGGACTAGAAGATAGCCAGGTACATACTACCGGCATGGTGGTTTTGTATAACAACATGCTTCAAAGCCTGTTTAAATCCCAGATACTCACTATAGGCGTAGTGTTCCTGGCCATACTTATCATGTTTGCAATACTGTTTCAGTCTATACCCATGGCCATTATCGCGATTATTCCAAACATGATCGCGGCAGGTATGGTGCTGGGACTGATGGGATTAACCGGTGTTCCGCTGGATATTATGACCATTACCATCGCCGCTATCTGTATTGGTATCGCCGTGGATGACACCATTCACTATGTACACCGCTACAAGGAAGAGTTCCCCCATGATCGGGACTACTGGCAAGCGATACAGCGTTGCCATGCCAGTATTGGCAGGGCCATGTATTACACCTCAGTGACTATAACCCTTGGGTTCTCCATACTGGCACTGTCTAACTTCATTCCCATGATCTATTTCGGTTTGTTGACAGGATTCGCCATGGTAGT
>CBDULX010000236.1:0-4449 GCA_965368175.1 uncultured Gammaproteobacteria bacterium
GAACCACTATGCGCTTTTATCTTTTGCATAGTGGCTTGCGACCCGGGGCGGCATTTTCTTGGTTATCTTCTTTGTTGCTGGAGACAAAGAAGTAACTCGCCAGCAAGGCGAAACCAATGCTATGGTATAACAAGCTAATCAATAAATAGCACCAGCTAATGAAAATGAAACCAATGCTAAAAATTAGCAATCTAATTAAAAAATAGCACCAATTGTCATGGTGAATCGATACCAAAAATCAGCAAAACAACAATAAAACAGCACCACCTTAACCTCCCCTCATCCCAATAAAAAAAACGAAAAAAAACAGCAATTTCTGCCTTAAACCAGAAACTTATAAGAATTCCCTGAAATTCCCCTGATAAATGTCCATACTCTATTAAGCTATGACCACTCATCAGAGCAGCATAGCTCGAAGATTTTTGTATAAAAATCCAGAAACTTAAGCAAAATTATCAAATACCAGAATAGTAGATATGCAGGATAGTCCCGGATTAAAACAGACAAGGTATCAGATTACCCGCACTGTAATCAGCGCAATCATTGTATGGACCGTACTGGTGGGCATATCCCTGTACTGGAATATCGATAACATCAAACAACAGACTATCTATCTTGCCAGTAGCGATGCCAGATCCAGCTGGAGCAAGGACCAGGCATTCCGTCGATGGGGCAACCTACATGGCGGTGTTTATGTAAAAATTGATGAACGAACACAGCCCAGCCCTTATTTATCCCATTTGCCACATCGCGATATAGAAACCACCGACGGCTTAAAGCTCACCCTGATGAACCCGGCTTTTATGATGCGTCAGATGACCGAGGAGTTCGAGTCACTCTATGGCATCAAAGGCAGAATCACCAGCAAACAGCCCCTGAATTCGATCAACAGGCCCGATGAATGGGAATTAAAAGCCCTGAATAGTTTCCATCAGGGAAAAAAAGAGTTACTGGAACATACCGAACTCGACGGCAAACCCTATATTCGCTTAATGCGCCCCATGCAGATAACCCCAGGCTGCCTGAAGTGCCATAGTTCTCTTAAATATACACCTGGCAGCACTCATGGTGGCGTCAGTATTTCCATTCCTCTCGATCCTTACCTGGCAGCCTCGGAATCCACCCAGCAATCCGTTAAAGCAAGCCATGGCTTCATCTGGTTACTGGGGCTGTTTGGTATCGGTTTGGTTGGACGCTGGAGTTACCATAAAGAACAAATAACACAAATCACCAGAGCCCAGCTGAATCAATCCGAGCAGGAATGGAATCACGCCATGGACTTTCTGCAGGATGCAGTTTATCTGGTCGATCTTGATGATAAAGTGGTACGGGCCAACAGGGCATTTTATGACATGACTGGCTTAAACTCAGATCAGGTTATCGGAAAGAATATCACCCATATTATGCACCCGGAGGGTGAAAGTATTCCCTGCCCGGTATGCCAGGCTCGTCATGCACGAAAAGATGCCCTGATCACTATGGATGCGGATCATCCCGATAACCCGACCGCTCGGCCCATTGAAATTCTGGTAAGTATGACCCGTGACCAACATGGCGAAGTGACGGGTATAGTAATGGGCATACATGACCTGAGCCATATCCGGGAAGCTGAAGCCGCTGTACGTGAAGGTGAACTTCAGATACGAGACCTGCTGGAATCCACCGCCGAAGCCATCTACAGCCTGGATCTGGATGGCACTTGCACCCTGGCCAATCGTGCCTGTGCTGAACTCCTGGGTTACGATTCACCTGCTGAACTGATTGGCCGGAAATTACACAATATAATTCACCATAGCCATAAGGATGGCAGCCCATACCCGGAACAGCAATGTCCCATTCATGGGGTAGCAAAATTAGGACACCCCAGCCACAGTGACGATGAAGTATTCTGGCGCAAGGATGGCAGTAGTTTCCCAGTAGAATACTGGGCCTACCCGATTTACCGCGAAGACAAACTCATTGGTACTGTGGCCACATATTTCGATATCAGTGACCGTAAACAAACTGAACGGATATTGCGTAGAACCCAGAAAATGGACGCCCTGGGCCAGCTCACCGGTGGCATAGCCCATGACTTTAATAACCAGCTGGGTGTGGTAAGTGGCTACCTGGATTTTCTCAACGAATATATTGGTAAGGAAGAAAAACCAGGACGCTGGGTAGGCAATGCAATCAAAGCCACCAATCGTTGCATCGATTTAACCCGTCAGTTACTGGCGTTCTCACGCAAACAACAAACAGACCTTGAGTACATTGATCTCAAAAAAGAACTGCAGGAAATCAAAAACCTGATCCGTCGTTCAGTGACTCCGATCATCGATGTTAATTTTTCCATCGAGGATGAGATCTGGCCTCTATTGACCAGTCCGGGAGACCTGCAGGATGCCATCCTCAACCTGGCCATCAATGCCCGAGATGCTATGCCTGAAGGCGGCCGACTTGATATCAACGTTCAAAATATTCACACGCAGCAACAGCAACTTAAAGAATATGCCATTGCCGAGGGCAATTATGTAAAAATCAGTATCCGCGATAATGGTATGGGTATGAGTCCGGAAGTTCAGGAACATATATTCGACCCATTTTATACCACCAAAGATGTTGGCAAAGGCACGGGCCTGGGCATGGCAATGGTATACGGCTTCGTTAAACGAAACGCCGGATACATATACCTCACTTCAGAACTGAACGAAGGCACTACAGTGACGCTCTGTCTACCCGCCCATCTGAACAGCATCGATCAGGACAAACCTGTAAGCCCAAATACTGTTATACCAGAGAATAAGGGGGAAACTATACTGCTGGTTGAAGATGAAGAATACCTCAGCAATCTGGCCGAAGAATTATTAAGCGAACAGGGATATCAGGTTAGCATTGCAAAAGATGGCAACCAGGCAATTGATATACTTTCAAAAAATTCGGATATAGACCTGATATTTACCGACATAGTCATGCCCGGTGGCATCAGTGGTTTCGAACTGGCGAGACAGGCCAGAATAATCAAGCCTGAAATAAAAATATTGCTCACTTCAGGCTTTGCCTATAAAGAACAGAACAAACCTGAGCTGGAACAGGACACCAGCATTCTTGATAAACCCTATACCAGGTCTCAACTGTTAAATGCTATTCATAGAACTATGAATACCGACACTCAGACTTTTTGATAGAATATCTGCTGTGAACTCCTAACCCGCCAGACTAACAAGATTTTCCCATGAGTATTGAGACACCATCCGACCTGCATCTTAAAATCCGTAGCATGGGTGAAGAGGACTATCCTCGCATCGCCAGAATGATGGAGGATATTTACCACGATCTCGGTGGTGCCTGGTCCAGCGAGTCGCTACAGGCCCTTATCAAGGATTTCCCCGAGGGCCAGATAGCTATCGAGGACAATGGCAAGGTGGTAGCCGTAGCCCTCACCATCTTATGCAGCTACGAACGCTTCAGTCGTCAGCATACCTATGATGATCTGGTCGGGCGTCGGGACCATATCCGCCATGACCCTGAAGGCGATGCCCTCTATGGTATGGATGTCTTTGTCGATAAAGAATATCGAGGCCTGCGCCTTGGCCGTCGACTATACGATGCCCGCAAGGACCTGTGCCGTAACATGAACCTGCGCGCCATTCTGGCAGGCGGTCGTATCATCAATTACCACAGCCATGCCGATAAGATGACACCTGCAGAATATATTGATGCGGTGAAACATAAGGAAGTCCATGACCCCATCCTGAGTTTTCAACTGGCCAATGACTTCGAGGTTAAACGCCTGCTGAAAGGCTATTTACCCGAGGATGAAAAATCCCTGGGATATGCCACCCTGCTGGAATGGAGCAATATACTCTACGAACCGGAGGGCATGGCGGTAGAGCAAATCCGCAAAACCGTAGTCCGCATAGGTATTTTACAATGGCAAATGCGCCTCACCGATTCATTCGAGGCCTGGCTCAGTCAGGTGGAATACTTCGTCGACTCGCTGTCTGATTATCAGGCAGATTTTGTGCTGTTCCCTGAGTTTTTTAACGCACCTTTGATGGGCATGGGCAAGCAGGATAATCAGTTCGATGCCATACGATTCCTGTCCACCTACGCCGATCGCAGCATCGAGGCACTGTCCCAGTTTGCCGTGACTTACAACATCAACATTATCGCCGGCAGCATACCGGCCATGTCCGGTGATACCCTGTACAACAATGCCTACCTGTGTCGACGCGATGGCACCATTGAAGTACAGCCCAAAATTCATATTACCCCCCATGAACGCCGTGACTGGGTTATCGAGGGTGGTAGCAGCCTGCAGGTATTCGACACCGATGCCGGCCGTATCGGCATACTTATTTGTTACGATATCGAATTCCCCGAGCTGGCACGCATTCTGGCTCGACAGAATATGGAAATACTGTTCGTACCCTTCTGGACCGACACTAAAAACGGATTCCTGCGTGT
>CBDULX010000237.1:0-4432 GCA_965368175.1 uncultured Gammaproteobacteria bacterium
GGAGTGCTAAAAACGCCGCCAGTGAGCCCCCTGCTGTTACCCGGAATTACCCGGGATCTGGTGCTGGAGCTGGCCCGGAACAATGGTGTTTTAACTGAAGAATGTGCAGTGAGCGAACAGGACCTGAACACGGCCGACGAAATCTGGCTTACCAGCTCCACCAGGGAGATCATGCCCGTGGTGCAGCTCAATGGTAATCCGGTTGCAAATGGCCAGATGGGCCCCATATGGGATAAAATGATCGATATTTATCAGGCCTACAAGGCCCATTTGCGTCAGGGTGAAGTCTGATATGACCGAAATCGATGTTGAAGAAGAAACCCTGTTTGAGTTTCCCTGTGAGTTTCCTGTCAAGGCTATGGGCAAGACTGGTCCTGAGCTTGAACTGGCGGTGTTTGACATAATCAACCGCCATGTGGTGGATTTACCGGAAGGGGCGATACGACTGAAGGAAAGTAAGGGCGGCAAATATACCAGTATTACCATCACCATTACCGCACATAGTAAAGCTCACCTGGATGGCATTTACATGGAACTGACCGCCTGTGAGCACGTGCTCTATGCTATTTGACGGATATTGATTCCAGTTTTCAATCATGGATACACCGTTAATTGTACGTAGACCGGGGCTGCAGGAATATGAGACCAGCTGGCGGCAAATGCAGAGTTTCAATCAGTCTCGAACCGAATCCACTCCCGATGAAATCTGGTTATTACAACATCCCCCGGTTTTTACTTTAGGCCAGGCAGGCAAGCCGGAACATGTATTGAATCCCGGTGATATTTCGCTGGTACAGTCTGATCGCGGTGGCCAGGTTACCTATCATGGTCCTGGGCAGTTAATTGCCTACACCCTGTTCGATCTTAAACGACGTAAACTGGGTGTCAGAGCTACCGTAAGTGGGCTGGAACGAGCCATAATCGCGCTGCTGAATGAACTGGGTATAGAAAGCCATGCCCGGTCCGATGCGCCCGGGGTGTATGTGGCAGAGGCAAAAATTGCGGCACTCGGGCTCAGGGTTAAACAGGGGCGTTGCTATCACGGTCTCAGTTTCAATGTGGACATGGATCTTGAGCCTTTCAGTCGTATCAACCCCTGTGGATTTGAGGGTTTAGAAGTGACCAGTTTGAGTAAACTAGGTCACCAGCATACTATGTCGGATATTGAACACCGACTACTGACGCATTTATGTCGTCAATTTGAAATTAACCAAGTAACCCATATCGATGACTGAAAAACGAAAAGTAATAGCCGGTGAAAAGCACCGCGGTGCCGACAAGGTAGCCAGAATTCCGGTAAAAATAATCCAGCCTGAACAGCGTTTACGCAAACCGGAGTGGATACGGGCCAAACATCCGGCCCACCCGGAAGTGAAACGACTGAAAAAAGTGCTGCGGGAGAACCAGCTGTTCACTGTTTGCGAGGAAGCTGCCTGCCCCAACCTGGGAGAGTGCTTCGGTCACGGTACGGCCACCTTCATGATCATGGGTGAAATCTGTACCCGACGTTGTCCGTTCTGTGATGTTGGCCATGGCCGTCCCCTGCCGCTTGATCAGGCGGAGCCGGATAATCTGTCGCAAACCATTCAGGCCATGGGGCTTAAATATGTAGTGATTACCTCAGTGGATCGGGACGATTTACGCGACGGTGGTGCTGCCCATTTCGCAGAATGCATTAGCAAAACTCGTGAGATGAATCCGAACATCCAGGTAGAAGTGCTGGTGCCGGATTTCCGTGGCCGGGTTGAGGTGGCGATGGATATACTTAAAACCACGCCACCGGATGTGTTCAATCACAACCTGGAAACTGTGCCCAGGTTGTATCTGGAGGCGAGACCCGGCGCCGACTATCAGGGCTCACTGGATTTATTGGCGAGCTACAAACAAACCTGCCCGGATATACTCACCAAATCCGGTCTGATGCTGGGCCTGGGCGAAGAACTGGAAGAAGTGGAGCAGGTGATGGCCGATTTACGTAAGCATCAGGTCGACATGCTCACTCTGGGCCAGTACCTGCAACCCAGTCAGCACCATTTACCAGTGAAACGTTATGTAACGCCAAAAGAGTTTGATCAACTGGCAGAAACAGCGACCAAAATGGGTTTCACTCATGTGGCCAGCGGCCCCATGGTGCGTTCTTCCTATCATGCTGATTTACAGGCGAAGGGTGAATTCTGAGATGGGTATATTCGCAGGTTTACAGAGTTACTGAAGTTTCAGGTTTTACCTGCCCCTGGATAAAAGTAAACATAATTGTCCTGATTATTCAACACACAGATACAATTGCGGCCGTTCTCTTTGGCTTTTAGCAGGGCATTGTCGGCCATGTTAATGGCGTCTGTGATAGTAGTGTCTTGATCCAGGCTGGTGAGGCCGATCGATACACTAATATGGATGTTCTGTTTATTGTTTACTGAGATTGACAACTGTTTGAGGCCTTTGCGCAGGCGCTCCATTAAATCTTGAGCCTCTATAATCGTGGTGGCGGGTAGCAGGAACAGGAATTCTTCACCGCCATAGCGGAAAATTGCATCGTATTTACGTAATTTGTTACTGAAAAATTTCATTGCAGTTTTCAGAACATTGTCACCAGCAATATGGCCATACTGGTCATTGATGTTTTTAAAATGGTCAAAATCCATCAGGGCGATGCTACAATTCTGACCCGTTCGAGTGACACGCTCATGTTCCTGAGTCAGTTTGTAGCTCATGGCGTAACGGTTCCAGACGCCTGTTAGATGGTCTACTGCACAGACCTGGCTTACCATTTTGAATTGCAGGTCCTGGAGGGCGATTCTAAACCGCATGGCTGTATTCATGAAATCATCATAGTCCTGCGCAGAAATAGCCTGTCCTGACTGGTTGATTTTTAATAATTTATTGGCGTGCCGGTGTACGGATTGATGTAACTTGCCGACTTCTTCGAAAGTTTCCAGAGCCTGAATACGCTCATCGACGCCGCCGTAATACCACTCGCCAAAAAGGCACTTCTGGTGGGCGTTAGCCGTCATTTCATCAGTGCTCATGGGTTGATCGCAGATCAATGATCGATGAAATTCATTAAGCCAGTTGCTGTGATGGGTAAGCGCATTGCCGAGCTGGCGCAGGGCATTAAGCACATTACCCGGTAGATTTGGTTCTATCTCTAGAATCATGGCCTGGTCATCTTATCTATGAAAGTTTCTTATTATCAATTTTGTTAATAGATAGTTTAGTCGATTCTATCGGCAAATTTAATTTACGCCTGATCAAAACCTGAATCAGGTTGTATACTGTTGCCCCATTGTTAATCCATCAATGAGATCATTATGCCCCTGATACGCCCGTTTGCAGGATTAAGACCCACACCCGAACATGCTGAAGATGTCGTCGCGCCACCCTATGATGTATTAAATCGAGAAGAAGCTAAACAGCGCGCAGCTGGCAAGCCTTTGAGTTTTTTGCATATATCCAAGGCTGAAATTGACCTGCCTGATGATGTGGATGTTTATGATGCTAAAGTGTATGCCAAAGCCGCAGAAAATTTACAGCGTCTGGTGCAGGATAATGTACTGATACGAGATCCGGCGCCCAGGTATTATGTATATCGGTTAACCATGGGGCAGCACCAGCAGGTGGGACTGGTGGCGGCGGCATCGGTGAAACACTACGACAGTAATCGTATTCGTAAACATGAATTTACCCGACCCGCCAAGGAAGATGATCGGGTTCGGCAGATCGAAGCACTCAATGCGCAGACCGGCCCGGTGTTGCTGGCGTATAAGTCACAGCCAGAGCTGGATGCTATCTTGCAGCAGGTAACTGAGCAGCCCCCGGTATATGATTTGACTGCGGATGATGGCATCGGCCATGAATTCTGGGTAGTGGATGATCAGACTATCATTGATAAACTCAGCGCCGGTTTTGATGCCATGGACGCTATTTACATTGCCGACGGCCATCATCGTTCGGCATCGGCCTCGCGAGTAGCAAAGTCCAAAGGCGAAGCTGACGATCACATGAGCCAGTATTTCCTGTCGGTGATCTTTCCCCATAACCAGATGCAGATCTTTGATTACAATCGTGTGGTTACCGATCTCAATGGTTTAACCAAACAGCAATTGCTGGATAAGATCGAAACAGCATTCAGTTGTGCTAAAGAAAGCAAACCAGTTAAACCGGGCAAAACCGGCGAATTTGGAATGTACATCGATGGTGAATGGTATCGCCTGAATATCAAACCCGAACTGATTCCCGGCGACCCGGTGGCCAAACTGGATGTGAGTTTACTGGCGAATAATTTGCTGGAACCCATACTGGGTATCTCCGATCCACGCACAGACACACGCATCGATTTTGTGGGTGGTATACGTGGTCTGGAAGGTCTGGAAAAACGAGTCAACAGCGGAGAAATGGCGGTGGCCTTTTCCATGTACCCAACCAGCATGGAAGA
>CBDULX010000238.1:0-4432 GCA_965368175.1 uncultured Gammaproteobacteria bacterium
AATTATTTGAGGAAACGTCTTCCCAGTAATGGCATACCCATTAACAGTAACCAGAGCCAGCTTAGAGCACCGCTACCGGCGACAATTACTTTCTTTTTGGTAATGATGACATATTTCAATGAAGTGTCTGTCTCACCATCATCGTCGGTCACTGTAACCTTAAACAACAGTCGAATACTGCGATTACCACTAATATTGGGTGCCTGAAAGCGAGTAGTTGCCGTATCAGTCGATTCCAAAGTAACCTCGGTACCTGACACTTGTTCCCAGTAATAACTCACAATTTCACCATCGAGATCATAGGCATCTGCTACTAACACAATCCAGGATTGCTCTTCCACTTCATCCCCGGGCAGATCGGTGGTTGTTTCCACCTCAGGTGGTATTATGACATCATTCACCGTGACCTGAACCTGGTCTGTAGCTGATTCATAATCATTGTCCCTCACGCTGACTTCAAAGATCAGTGTTTCAGCAGGGTCTACTGCCTGAGGAGCGTTAAAACTCACACTGGCAGTATTTGTGGCTGACAAAGTAACTACCGTACCAGAAATCTGCCTCCAGCTATAACTTACAATAGAACCATTAACATCATCAGCAGTGGCCGACAAATTTACCGCTGCAAACTCATCGGCGATTTGATCATCACCCGCATACACGGTAGGGGGAATTAACAAATTATTCACGGTGACCAAGACCGTATCGTTAGCGGTTGCACCGTGAATATCGGTAACAGTAATTATAAAATTCAGGTCTATCGAAGCATCAACTAGAGGTGCAATGAAACTGGCACTGGCCGTAGTGCTACCAATTATATCCACCGCCGGGCCAGATACCTGCGTCCACAAATAATTTACTGCGTTTTCACCACCATCACTGGCAATCGCCGAGAGTGATACTGAATCACCTTCATTAACGATCTTATCTATACCGGCAGTGACTGTAGGCGCATTGTTCACAGTCACCATAACACTATCAGTTGCAATTCTACCGTCATTATCAGTGACAGTAACAGTAAACAACAGAGATTCAGATGGGGTATCAATACTGGGAGTAGTAAAACTGGCAGTTGCCGTAGACTGGCCACTCAAAGTGACAACTGGACCTTCATCCTGCTTCCATAAATAACTAACAATTGAGCCGTTAGGGTCACTGGCAGTGGCCGTCAATAACACAGCATTTCCTTCATTGACAGTTTGATCCAGTCCGGCAGAAACCGTTGGATTTGTATCATTTACGGTTACCTGAACATCGTCATAGGCGATATCACCATCATTATCAGTAACAGTGATTCTGAATGTAAGCACATCACCAGAACTGGTTACTTCAGGTGCAGTAAAACTGGCAGCCGCTGAATTGGCACCGGTTAAGACAACAGTAGCTCCGGATAACTGGCTCCAGGAATAACCGACGATTGTACCGTCTGTGTCACTGGCACTGGATGAGAGATTTACGGTTGTTAACTCATTAACTGTCTGAACTACCCCTGCTGATACTGCTGGTACTCCTTTGGAGACTGCAACGCTATCTATACTGACAACCATATTTTTGGGATTATCAATATGACTGTCGGTGTAATTACATACCTTGAACCAGTAATTTGTACCCGGCTCTAAATTATTGATCGTAGTAGTAGTCACGCTCCGGTTATCAATATCAGGACCAACCTGTTTAAACTCCCCCCCTAATGAAGTAGCCCGTAGAACTTTATAGCCACCAGTTGTAGATGGAGAGGTGTCGAAATCAGACCATTGAAGCTGAACACTGGTGGGCGTTTTTGATAATATTGAAACAGAGGTTGGTGCCAATGTCTGACTATCTTCATATGAAGTTAGATTTATATGATTGGCATTAATAAATGAATTCAAAGTGGCATCTTGACTAATTACAGCATTCCAGTTCAAATCCAGGTAAAGACGATCAGTTGAAATTGAACCCATATTTATCAGATCGGATGGCAAATCACCAATGAACTTATTGCCATTTATATAGAAGTACCAGAGTCTGGTCAGTTTACCCAGTCCGACAGGCAGCTGACCTGACAATTGATTATCGTATAAATCAAGGTATAACAAATTAGTCAGGTCTGTTAATGATTCAGGGATAGAACCTTCAAGCTCATTATTGAATAGTCTTAATTCGACGAGTTTACTTAATAAACCCAGCTCAGAAGGAATATTACCGTTTAATTTATTATTTTGTAACTTGAGCCTGACCAGATTGGACAGATTACCAATTTCCGCAGGTATAGTGCCAACAAGATTATTATCATTCAGAACCAGTTCAACGACATTATCATTGCCATCACATACAACTCCATGAGTAATAATTTCAGGTACTGCAACTGGGTCTGGACATAAAATTTCGATACCAGGATCAGATGTCCAGCCGGTAGGAGAAGACCAACTGGGTCCTGCGGTACTGGTATATAATGCCTTTAGTGCTTCCTGCACCAAAGAATCACTGATCGCAGCCTGGCTGGCGGAACTCACAGCCAGTCCAGACAACAACACAATAAATCTAAATAACCAATTGATTTTCATAGGATTTCCAACAACACGCCTAATATAAGCCTAACTACATAAATCTTGCCTACACGAGGGAAATCACAACCAGCACCTCCGGTGTTTTTCTGGTACCCACATACAGGATTCTGGACCATAAAAATGGCCAAAATTGTGCGTCATTACTCATTTTTTGATAACTGCAGATGAGGGGTCTTGCTGCAGCGTCAATACAGGAACTTTTCCGGCTCTAACGGCCGATTTTTATATTTATAGCAATTCGAACATACCAAAGTATAGCCTAGATGGCAACTGTCTGCAGGACTTCCAGATCCTGGAAAGAGTCTTCCAGATTTCGCCTGAATAATTGTCTGGACCAGTTAGATAGCCCGTCCTGACGATCATTTTTCTTTAAAATTGAGGCAATTAGATCCAGCTTAACCACATCCGGGGTATAGTGCCCCAGCAAATCATGCCAGGCATTGAGCTGGTTTGACCTGACTGATGGCATGGTAAAGGCGACAGTCTGCACAGACTGAAAACTGATGGAAGAGAAAAAAGGGCGCATCTTACGCTGAATTTCCTCTCTCGCATATTTGCAGGCAAACCAGCCAATGGTTTCTGCAGCATCCATTAAATCGGGATCAACCCCAGGTTCACTCTGGAAAAAATCCAGAGCCGGAAAATAACCCAGTTTATTAGCGTTGACATAATCCACCACCTGCTCAGTCAGGTTATAGCCGACCACTTCGGCCGATGAGGCCAGGTGTTTTTCCAGCACCTGATGAGGCACTCTGAGTTTGAGTGAAATATGGATTTTTTTTTGATAGAGCTGAGTCATTACATCAACCGATTATTGTGAATCAACTTCGCAGTATCGCCAGTTGCTGCTTCAACGGTGTGGTTAAATGCTCGATGCGTTTACGCATCACTGAACCAATGGCATCGCTGAGGCCGAATACCGGGAAAGTCAACTCTTCACAATATCCCGATAACAGCATCATGGCCCCCAGCTTGTCTTTCAGCTCAGGAGCCAGTTCGATTACATCTACAAACGCCTTTGAAACCTGCTGTGGTTGCTCGAGACAGCTCAGTACCCGTTGAACCATCCCCTCGATTTCACGCCTGTTTTCAAACCCAGGATTCACAGCCGCAAAATAGCTCTCAATGGCCATGAACAGGGCCACCACCACATCCTGGTTATTCGGACGTTTTAATGATGCCTCAACGGTATTCAGGTATTTCTGGCCACCGGCACTCAATATTCGTAACATTAATCGGGCAAATGGATTTTCGACTGCCAGTAATGGCTCGAGCTTTTGCGCAAGCGCCTGATAGGAAGAATGCTCTGTAGCATCACCAGGTAAGTCATCTGGGGTAGCCTGTAGAAAGCCGACATAATAAGAGCCTTTACTTTTTGCCTTGATCCAGAGGTTTTGTCGTAGTTCCTCGGTCACCAGTCCAGGTTGCAGCGCCGATTTCACACTATCGATAATAGCCTGTTGCTCTTCCTCAAATGGCAGATGTTCGATCAGATACTCGGCCAGTATCTTACCCATACTACCCTTAATCACGTCGTTCTTTTCCAGCATGCGTCGGGCATTATCCGAAGTCGGCATACACCACCAGGCACGGCGCGCCAGTTCATTGCTAAGTCCTGGTGCATGCACTACAGCTACCACGGCTTCTTCTTCGCCCAATAACAGAAGCTGCTGAAGACTATCATCACGAGCCTGCCCCATACGGGTCCAGCGTTTGAGATAAACAGGATATCCACCCGGTGAACCCAGAGAATGGGATGACAGTAGCGACTTTACATTACGGATATACTGCTCGTTTCGGCAGTTGGGATTCAGACTGACCCTGGCCTCTCCCCGTTCGGTAAGGGCATATACCAGCATACGTGATTCATCAATGCGCACTGCCAG
>CBDULX010000239.1:0-4390 GCA_965368175.1 uncultured Gammaproteobacteria bacterium
CGTTTGCAGTCGGATGGTGCCAGTGTTGAAGATATGTATGAGCAACTGGTGCTGTCAGACATCGGTCTCGCAGCCGATGCCTTCCGTTCAGTCTACGATAAAACTAAAGGTCGGGACGGTTATGTCAGTATAGAAGTATCACCATTGCTGGCGCGTGATACGGATGCCACGCTGGCGGAAGCTCGCAAACTGTGGAAGCGTCTGGCCAGGCCAAATATCATGATCAAGGTGCCTGGTACCCACGAAGGTATACCGGCCGTACGCCAGTTACTGAGTGAGGGTATCAATGTCAATGTGACGCTGTTATTTTCGGTGGGTCGGTATCTGGAAGTACTGTCAGCGTATATGCATGCTCTTGAATCACGTCGGGAACAGGGGTTGCCACTCGCCGGTATTGCCAGTGTTGCCAGCTTTTTCCTGAGTCGTATTGACGTAAAGGTAGACGCCCTGCTTGATGCCATTATTAGCAAGGGTGGTACACAGGCCGATGCTGCTCGGGATTTACGTGGTCAGGCCGCCATCGCCAGTGCTGGTTTTGCATACCGGCGTTTCACAGAAACCATCGAAGCATCACGTTGGCAATCTTTAGCCACCTCGGGTGCTGTTACGCAACGGTTGTTATGGGCAAGTACCGGTACCAAAGATCCGGCCTACAGTGATGTAAAATATGTGGAACCACTGATTGCACCGGATACGGTGAATACGCTACCTATTGATACACTCGATGCTTATCGAGACCATGGTCAACCGGCTTTGAGCATAGACCAGGCGATTGAGCGGGCGTCAGAGGTGATGCACGGTCTTGCTGATCTGGGCATAGATATGGGTGAGATTGATCAGGCACTGGAGCGCGAGGGGATAGAAAAGTTCATCAAGCCTTACAACTCATTACTGGATACCTTCAAGACTATAGGTGTGTCCGCATAGTGGCCAATAAATACTAAGGAATCTCTGACTAATTCTTAATATGTCATCTCCCCGGTCGTAATGAGAAGAGATCAGAGGTTACTTAGTTTTATTTCGTTCAATCGGTGGATGTAAAACACGCAGTAGCCGTATTTCATTGCGAAGCCAGTCTTGCCGCAGCCAGAGCGGACCCCAGCAAGCCGACGCGGGTATTCATTACCACGCGTACCGGCATGGCTTTTAGCAGGTCCTGCATGGAAACATCCTTATCGACAAATGCCGACATGAAGCTACCATCTTTGAGTTTACTAATAATCTTTGGTGTAATGCCGCCTGCCACATAGACGCCACCGGAAGCCAGCCCGGTCAATGCCAGATTACCCGCCTGTGCACCATAAAGGCTTACAAATAGATCCAGGGTTTTTACCGCGAGCGGGTCTTCGCCGGAGAGCGCAAAACGACTGATGGCCGCGGCAGGGTCTTCGTTATGACGGGCCTGATAAAGAGCAGCCGATTCTCTGGTTTTGCTGGCCTGCTGCATAAATTCGAATATATTTACCAGCCCGGGGCCTGAAACCACACTTTCCCAGCTGACATGATTCAAGTGTTTGCGCAGGTACTGCAGTAATTCTGTCTGTAGTTCATCGGTGGGAGCAAAACTGGCGTGGCCACCTTCCGAAGCCACGACTTCATAATGGTCCTGCTGCCATACCAGCAGTCCGTGTCCCAGACCGGTACCGGCACCGATAATCACGCGAGTCCCGTGTTCCACTGCAGTGCCGGTTTGTAGCGTGACCAGGTCGTTCTGTGTCAGAGCCTCGATGCCGTAACCGATGGACTGAAAATCATTAATTAAACGCAGTCGAGGTATACCGAACTCGGTTTCAAGCCGGTCTGCGTCCAGGAACCAGGGCAGGTTGGTGGTGCGGGCGGTGCGACCATTGACCGGACCGGCTACACCGAAACAGGCTGCTTCGGGTGTTGCACCCTGTGCTACGGCCTGGTTCAGAAAATCTTCAAGCATGGGTTCGAACTGGGAGAAATCAGCACTCACGAATCGCTTTTCGAAGCACACTTCTAAACCGTTGTTACCGGCTTGCGAGAGTTGCAGCAGTGTTTTGGTGCCACCGATATCACCGGCTAATAAATACAAACTGTTGTTCCTCGTTTTGTTGCAAATTTTATCGCAAACTGATTAATAGCGTATGGAAAAGCATTATGCACTATGGCGGTCTCACTTACAGGTCCATACTATTAGCAATGAGATTCCTCTATTTATTCTGTTTGGCTAATGAGTTGCACAGTTTTATGTTGTTCATGGTCTGTCTGTTATAGCTGTGTAGTTCTGCGTGAATAAATACCAGGATTAGGCGGTTAAATACGCTATTAATCTGCCTGATATGCTATTGCTTTTATAATACAGGTCACCGTGAATGGCCAGGGTAGTTATAGTCATGGGATCTATACAGTATTTGACTCATAGAAGGAGTCAGTATAATTAATTCATAGCCAGATAAAGCTGGTTCTGGTTTTGAATTTCTGGCTTATTAACAGCGTAATAGCCTGCTGGAAGTTAATTATTCTTACTAACTATATGATTTTGATGATGACTTTGATTGTGAAAGTAATTATCCACAATAGCTGTGGATAACTTTGTGGAAAAAGATGTGAATATTGTTTTCCGCCCAGAGTTGGATGGTTTTTTTACAAATTGGTTAAAAAATAGTCAGGATTATTAATGCGATATAAAACAGTGGCTTACGAATTTATTGATAAATGCATTGACAATTAAATAGTATTAATAACTATTAATGTACGAATTATGCGGTCTGCTCCAATGCTGTGCATAAGTAGTAAATAAAATCATCCTTTTTTACCTGAATGAGGATTAAAAGTGTCTACTTGCGTCTATTTAGGATCGGAACTGGCCTCATATGGCTTTGGTGATAATCATCCCTTTAGCCCTGAACGGTATCATGTGTTTCAACGGGCACTGGAATCTCAGGGATTACTGGAGGCTATCACGGTCAGGCAGCCGATACTGGCTTCCAGGGATCGTCTCGAATTGTTCCATACCGCAGAATATGTTGATCGGGTGATCACTCAGTCCAGAACGGGTGAGGGCTATCTGGATTATGGTGATACGCCTGCCTTCATGGGTGTGTTTGAAGCGGCCAGTTATGTGGTGGGTTCGGTGCTGGATGCGGTGGATCGCTTACTGGATAGCCAATACCGAAGTTCTTTCGTGCCCATTGCCGGATTACATCATGCCCGACGAAACAGGGCGGCAGGTTTCTGTGTATTTAATGACTGTGGCATAGCCATCGAACACCTGAAGCAGAAGGGACTTGAGCAGATTCTGTATGTGGATATCGATGCCCATCATGGGGATGGTGTGTTTTACGGCTTTGAAGATGACCCATGTTTGATCTTTGTGGATATCCACGAGTCCGGGGATTATCTCTATCCCGGTACCGGATCGGTATACGAGACTGGGCTGGATACTGCAAAAGGCATGAAATTGAATATCCCCATGCCGCCGGGCGCCAATGATGAGGCGTTCTATAAAGTGTGGGAAATTGCCGAGTCGTTTATTGGGTGCTATCAGCCTGAATTCATTATCCTTCAGGCGGGTGCCGATAGCCTTTCCGGTGATCCGATTACCCATCTGGAATATTCTCCTGCTGCTCATGCCCACGCCACTCAATCCCTGATGCGCCTGGCCGGTGAGCACGGGTGTCCCTTACTGGGTCTGGGTGGGGGTGGTTATAACCATGACAATATAGCAGCGGGCTGGACAGCGGTGGTTAAGGCCATGATTCATAGCTAAAAAATATTTATGGATTAAAAGTTGTCATAAAATAATTTAATTACCTAATGGCTTGAATTAATAGCTGGAGTCCATATATTAGTGTTTGATGAAATAGAATTTACTTCCCCCAGTCATAGGAGATTCAATTATGTCAGATTTAATCGCTGGTTTTCCACATGATGGTATCGTCACTGTTAACCGAGCAATTCTTCGTGATGAATACAGCATCGATGATTTGCAGGAGCGTGTCGCCGAGCTGTGTGAAAATGTAAAAACTTACCACAGTGAAACCGGATTTGTCGGTGGTTTTGTGTGTCTGAACAGTGGTCAGGTGTCCAATGAAGGCTCCACTATTGGTCAGGCAGTTGAGAGTCCATTGAAAGACAAGGAAGCACTGATTGTGACTTTCTGGAATAGCTACGAAGATCACGAAGCGTCACACAAGTCGGAAACTTTCCAGCCATTATTCAAGAAAGTTCTGGAACTGTGTGAAAACGGCAATGAAGAAATAGCTTACAACATGCTGTGGTCCGGTAAGGCTTATGATGCAGAACAGGCCAGGGCAGCGAAAGCAGCCAAAGCCAGGTTTGCGGTATAAGCTGATAGTTTGTTGGTTGTTTAAAAGGCTGCTGGAATCCCAGCGGCCTTTTTTGTTTATACACAATAATTTTG
>CBDULX010000240.1:0-4379 GCA_965368175.1 uncultured Gammaproteobacteria bacterium
GTGATTTATAGTCGTCACCACTCTTAATTTCAGAATGATGCACAAAAAGATCTTTCCCTCCATCTTCTGGAGTTATAAAACCAAAACCTTTACCCGCGTCGAACCACTTTACTGTACCTTTACTCATTGTATTTTTCCTATTTAGTTAATATTTAATATAGCCTGGCATTTTATTTTTTCGTCTTTAGCATCAATTGTGGCGAGCAATAATTTTAAATTACATTTCGCTTACCTACACATAACAGGTGAATTAACGAGACCCTATGTCTCGTTATACATTTACAGCCAGACTTCATTTAAATCACCATTTTTAAATGATTATCAGTAATTTAGCACACATCTCCCTGTATTACTTGCCAAATAAACATGGCACTGGCTACATAATAACTTGGAGCGCTATTTGAGGAGCCAATGCCTGCTTTCAGGGATGATTCCTTATTAATCAGTGTGTACGCTTCCAGGCGTAAACCGAGCTCATATAACACAACTAAAAACATCTGGCTCTAACTACATGATACTGGGCGGCTGTAAGATATAGACTAATAACGAACTTTGTATAAAATTATTCGCGTTGACGTACAGGACATACTAATGTCGCGGGCGCATAGGCGCAGGAGCGACAATTTGCGTTTTCTTTTTCTTTAAGCTTCATGTCATGTTCCACTTAAGCATCTGCTCAATCACTCCAGCCCTTCAAAGTAATCAATAATCAGCTGAGTGGTTGTGCGATTACGAAAATGGTTCACATCCAGCCGATAAGCCGCTCGGATAAAACCGTCAGCCAGCTCAATTTCAGCCGGCTCACTGTTAAAGGCAATGGCCTCGATCAGTTCATCACCGTCGACGCTGCGTAATTGCATTTTCAGATGTTTCTCCCCCACGACACGCCAGTTATCCACTTCGAATTCACCGTCGAACAGAGGTTCTGGAAAATGCTGCCCCCAGGGACCGGCATCCCTCAATGACTGGGCCAGCTCCAGGTTAATATCATTCCCCGTCAGCTCCCCATCGGATTCGATAATACCCTCAAGCGCTGCATCATTCAGTTCCAGCGCGGCCTGTTGTTCAAATGCCGTTTTGAAGGCTTCAAACTGTTCCAGTTTGAGACTCAAACCCGCCGCCATGGCATGGCCACCAAACTTGATAATCATGCCCGGGTGTTTAGTGGCGATGGATTCCAGCACATCTCGAATGTGCAGGCCCTTGATCGAGCGGGCCGAACCCTTGATTTCACCGGAACCGGCATCGGCAAAAGCAATCACCGGGCGATTGAATTTATCTTTAATGCGCGACGCCAGGATGCCGATGACACCCTGATGCCAGCTGGCATCGAACAGGCACAGACCTTTGGGCAACTGCTCATGACCCAGGGCCTCGATGACCGGCACCAGGGAAGCCATGGCCTGTTGCTGCATATCCTGCTCAATGACTCGACGGCTCTGATTCAGGTCATCCAGTTCTCGGGCAATGGATTTGGCCTGATTCAGATCATCGGTGAGCAGGCATTCAATGCCCAGAGACATATCTTCCAGCCGACCCGCCGCATTCAATCGGGGGCCCACGGCAAAACCCAGATCCGAGGCGACGATGTTGCTATAGTCTCGACCGGCTATTTCCAGCAGGGCCAGTATCCCCGGGCAGCATTGCCCCGAGCGGATACGTTTCAGTCCCTGTTGCACCAGAATGCGATTATTATGATCCAGTGGCACCACATCGGCTACGGTACCCAGGGCCACCAGATCCAGTATGCGGCCCATGTTGGGCTCTGGCCTTGAAGCACCGAACCAGCCCGATTCGCGCAGGGCGGCGCGCAGCGCCAGCATGACATAAAACACCACACCGACTCCGGCCAGGGCCTTGCTGTTAAACTCACAACCCGGTTGATTGGGGTTCACTATGGCATTGGCGTCGGGTAATACCTCACCGGCCAGATGATGATCGGTGACCACCACCTGGATGCCGGCGGCTCTGGCGGCGTCCACCCCTTCGAGACAGGAAATACCGTTATCCACAGTGACCAGTACATCCGGCTTATCCTCACAGGCCACCGCGACCAGTTCGGGTGTGAGGCCATAACCAAAATCAAACCGGTTCGGCACCAGAAAAGATACGCGACTGGCTCCCATCATGGCCAGCGAGCGCAGGCTCACCGCCGTGCTGGTGGCGCCATCGGCATCAAAATCACCCACGATGAGTATTTTCTGGTTCTGTTCGACCGCGGTTTTCAGAATGGCGACCGCTTCATCCAGCCCCTTTAATCCCTGTATAGGCAGCAGCTGATCCAGCCCGTAGCTGATATCGTTCATAGACTGCACACCGCGGTGACTGTATATGCGTTTGAGCACCGGATGCAGATCACTGTTATCCAGGCCTGAGGTTATGGTGTCTTCAATGCGCTGAATCTGACGTTTAGCCATGGGTATTCACAAACCGGGTTAATGGGCGAAGTCTTCGCCAGAATTTAAAACGATCTGAGCTGCGGATGTTATAACGGCGACCTTCCCCCGAGAACAAATCAATAGAAGCGAGTTTCGAGGATTTTAACTGGCCAGCCAGCGGCTGTAGATACTGCTCGCACACCTGTTCGATAGACGAAACCCAGGCCGCTACATCACCATAACTGGCCGGGCCAGCAGTCTCATCGATCACCATCAGGCCTTTACCTTCAAGGGAGCCGAGTTGTGCCATACCCTGCTCCAGCGTGTACACGGGTATGCCCGCCGTCATGGCAAGACCACGACTGAAGGCTTCATCCGAAATTAACCAGTCCCAGTCAATCTGTGACGGGCTATCTGTGCTCTTACTCTGGCCCTCACCCCACAACCACAGGCTGTTAATCGTCAGCAAGTCCTGCGCATTACGTTGTCGATTTACATCATGCATATGAAACAGCATTTGTGCTTCATTCAGCAGCCGGCGCCAGTTAAGAGCATCGTCCCCCACCGGTAAAAAATGATTCACATTACGGCCAACCGCGCCGGCCAGTTGCGTGCATCGCAAATTAAAGGATTGCTCAGACTGCAGATACCAGCGATGGGGATGACCAGCCACCAGTTTGATACCATCTTCGGCAAAATGCTGATTAAAACTGGCTATCAGCTGCTCGGCCTCATCAGGCAGAACTTCAAGCCGATGATGATCGAGCAACAGAGCGTGATTGATGTCCGCCTTGAAATGCACCGGATCGGCGCGATACCAGTAACCTTCGCTGATGTCGCAGTTGTCATTGAGGGCAGTAAAATGGCAAATTGAATAACCCGGCTCCAGCTTGAAAAATTCGGCCAGCAGGTCGTAATAATTCTGCGCAGGGGTGCTTTCTGCAGCCGACCTGGATAACCAGCTCTGTAAAACTGGACAGGGCTCATAGGAAAACGGCTGCTCCAGGAGTTCTGGAAGTGGCCCTAACAATCCAGGAATTACCAGGCTAAGTGTATTCATGCCTGGCGTCTTTGCCGTACCGCTTCGAACAGACAGATACCGGTGGCCACCGACACATTCAGGCTCTCTACCTGACCGGCCATGGGCAACTTGATTAACTGATCGCAATTTTCCCGAGTCAGGCGACGCAGTCCTTTCTCCTCGGCTCCCATAACCAGAGCCAGCCTGCCTTTAAGTTCGACATCATATACCAGCGCTTCAGCTTCACCGGCAGTACCCACTACCCAGACACCTTCATCCCGCAACTGTTTTAAAGTGCGGGCCAGGTTAGTCACCTGAATAAAGGGCACCGACTCCGCAGCGCCACAGGCCACCTTACGCACAACCGGCGTCAATCCAGCGGCCCGGTCTTTGGGTGCAATCACCGCATCCACGCCAGCAGCATCGGCGGAACGCAAACAGGCACCCAGATTGTGCGGGTCCTGCACCCCGTCCAGCACCAGCAGAAAGCAGTTTTCTCGCTGCATAAGTTCTTCCAGTGCAACGTCAGGGGCTGCACTCACACCTTTATATATAGCCGCAATACCCTGGGTACGTGAACTGTTACAACGTTTCTCCAGATCACGTTTTTTGACAAGATCAATGGAAATACCCTGGCTTTCAGCCTTATGCACTAACTGTTTGATGCGTTTATCGTGACGAGTGTCTTCGACCAGCAACTGAAGGATATTCACCGGGTCATTATTCATGGCCGATTCCACGGCATGAAAACCAAAAATGATCTCGTTTTTCTGTTTGGCCATGATGGAGAGGGATGCTATTGAACAGCGCCAGAGTTTAGCATGGATTTTTGTTTGGTGAAGGCGGGAAAAACAAAAGCTTTGCCACAGAGGCACAGAGAACACAGAGATTTCTGGGGTGAATGATATCCCCTCTTGAGTTAACGGATGAGGGAAAAATTGATGAGGGGCGTGGTTTCTCGGTCCTGGTTTCCAGCTTTA
>CBDULX010000241.1:0-4301 GCA_965368175.1 uncultured Gammaproteobacteria bacterium
AATGCAGGAAAACAGGTCGCCATTCTGGTGCCCACCACCCTGCTGGCCCAGCAACATTACCAGAATTTTATAGACCGCTTCGCTGACTGGCCGTTTAAAATTGAGAGTCTGTCCCGCTTCCGTACCAAAAAACAGCAGGATGAGGTGATCGGCGGTCTTATCAGTGGCAAAGTTGATATCATCATCGGCACCCATAAATTGCTGCAGAAGGACATTCATTTTAAGGACCTTGGCCTGCTGATCATCGATGAGGAACATCGTTTTGGTGTGCGCAACAAAGAGCAGTTTAAGAGTTTACGGGCGGAAGTGGATATACTCACCCTCACTGCGACACCTATTCCAAGGACCCTCAATATGTCGCTGTCTGGACTGCGGGATCTGTCCATAATCGCGTCCCCGCCAACACAACGCCATGCCATTAAAACCTTTGTTACAGAATGGAATGATGCCCAGGTGCAGGAAGCCTGCTTACGTGAAATAAAACGCGGCGGTCAGGTTTATGTGCTGCACAATGAAGTGAAAACTATCGAAAAGGTCTGTAATCAGATCAGAGAACTTATACCCGAGGCCCGGGTGGAATACGCACATGGTCAAATGCGGGAACGTGAACTGGAACAGGTTATGCTGGATTTCTATCACCAGCGTTTCAATATTCTGGTCTCCACCACAATTATTGAAAGTGGTATTGATATTCCCACCGCAAACACCATAATCATTAACCGGGCAGACAAACTGGGTCTGGCTCAGTTGCATCAGATTCGTGGCCGTGTCGGACGTTCCCACCATCGAGCCTACGCTTACCTCATTACACCACCGAAGGCATTGATGACAGGCGATGCCGAGAAACGACTGGAAGCCATCGAGTCACTGGAAGACCTGGGCGTTGGCTTTACCCTGGCTACCCATGACCTGGAAATACGCGGTGCCGGTGAGTTGCTGGGGGAAGGCCAGAGCGGTCAGATACAGGAAATTGGTTTCAGCCTGTATACCGAGCTACTGGAGCGTGCCGTTACAGCATTGAAATCTGGGCAACAGCCCGATCTCGACAGGCCCTTACACCAGGGTACTGAAATCGACCTTGGTCTACCGGCTTTACTGCCGGATAACTACATCTATGATGTGCATATCCGGCTCATGCTGTACAAACGTATCTCCAGTGCCAAAAACCAGGCTGAGCTGGATGATATCAGGGTTGAATTGATCGATCGTTTTGGACTATTGCCAGAACCGGCAAAATCACTGTTTGAACTAACCCGCCTGAAACTAATTACTCAGGACGTCGGTATCAGGAAAATTGACGTTTCAGAAGAACTGGCCAGGCTGGTATTCGAAGAAAAAGCCAATATTGATCCAGCGAAACTGATTATGCTGATACAATCTGAATCTCAGACCTATAAATTTAATGGCAAGGACACCTTGTACATACACAAGATCATGGAAGACCGTGAACAACGAATTAACACCGTTCAGGATACAATACAAAGATTGGCCTTTAAGGAAGCCGCTTGATGAAAAAAATAACTGCACTTTTGCTAACGCTCACCATAAATACAGCTCTGGCCTCTGAAGTTGGCTATGAAATTGAAGTGATAATTTTTGAAGACCTTACAGGTAAATATGTAGATACTGAACACTGGCCAGATATGTCACAGAGATTACCCGGACAGGAATATATACAGAAAGAAGAACCAGAACCCGAACAGGCTGATAAGGACCCTGGTTATAGAATCGACTTCACGCCCGGTGAAAACCAGCTACTGAAAGATAGTGTAACTAAATTAATTGAGCATCCTGAATTTAAAGTCCATGTGCATAAAGTATGGCGACAGCCAGGCCTGGATAGAGATATGGCGGTCCCTTTTGAAATCAACAGCCAGGAACAGATACTTAATCCTGCACAATATCTGACTGAAGATTCACCAACATTAAAAGAATTAGAAAACCAGCAGGAATCTACATCAGAAATACCTCCTTATGAATCCTATGTAGATGGTTCGGTCACGTTAGTAATGAGTCGCTATCTGCATTTTAATACCAATCTGGTTTTGCATAGGACAGTTGAAGAAGAGATCCATGCTTACCCTGTCAAAAGTGAACGACGCATGAAAAGTCGTGAAGTACATTACCTGGATCATCCCCTTGTAGGTGTTATCGTCATTGCTACGCCATTTAAGATCCTAACCGAAGAAGATAGGCGCAAACCTGTTAAAGGTTATAGAACGCTCTAAGCAACTTCAGGTCACGCAGAAGCCATAATATATTTGATCAGAGGCTCCTTAGAGTGAAAAAATATGGTGGCAAGCTTGTTTATAGCTGCAAAGATGAATTTGGTCCCATAGAAATTGTTGAGTTTTACAATCGGATGCGAAGCCTGCATTTCGGCAATAAAACACAACAAACGGCGATGTTTCTGCATGACCCGATTATATTAATTCACAAATACACCCAGGCCATGTTAACGCCGTTGTGCTGGCAGACTCCAGACAATGTATTGATACTGGGTCTTGGCGCCGGCTCAATTGCTAAATTTCTTTTACATCATTACCAATATCTTGAATTAACTGCGGTTGATTTGAGACCGGAGGTTGTAAAACTCGGTCAGGAATATTTTAGTCTCAATGCCGAAGACGAAAGATTTAAAATACATTATCAATCAGCCGATGATTTCATTAATAAAAATGTTAACCCTGTTCATAAATACGATTTGATATTGATAGACCTTTTTCTAACCCGAAAAGACCAGGATATAAATGTAGACATCAGCAATTTTGCTGAGCGATTACCAGCTTTATTAAACCCTCATGGCCATGTCTGCATCAATCTTATAGGAAACGAACCCTGGCGTTATTCTGCAATAGAATCGATCAAAATTGCCTTTGATAACAGGCTATTCATTACACCCGTGGATAATAGTAATACTATTTTAATAGCAGGCAAAACAACACCTCCCCCTCTTTCAAATAATGACCATAATATTGATTTTACTACTCTGGAAAAGAAACTTAACCTTCCATTCAGGCATTATGTATCAAAAATGACACGCGCCTAAGATGCAGGAGCTGGGCTCTTATCTGGCGTATTATAGACTTATTCTAAATTTCAGAACTGCACTGAGTGATTTCAGACACCCTGAAGCTGACGATCAAAAACCCAAAAAATTGAGTACGCGAATGCACGCAAAGAAACGCTAGTGTATTTGTTTTTATTTGCGTGCATTCGCGTTGCCTGCATGGACGCAGGTAAGGGGCGTGAGCAGGATGCGGAAGCTTTCATTTGCGGACTAACGCTTTTAATTTTTTCAGAAAGACGACTGTTGGTGTGATATAAACGCTCGCAAGGCAAACTCAGTCTACTTATAAATGTGACACATGTCAGTTATTACATCCTTTAACTATTTTGGTTATCAGGACGGTAATTCTTTTTAGTGATTTATAACTTAATCCACAATATGGTGTTTACCTATAATATGAACCGTGCTTGCCTGCGGTCCATTTTCTCCTTCCTCAACGGCAAACCTGACTTCATCACCTATTTCAAGTGCATCATAGTCACCCTCTAGCAGACTATTTCGATGAAAGTAAACATCACGTCCATCGGGAGTCTGAATTCGTCCATATTCTTCATAGGGCACTAGATCACTGATTTGACCATGGTCCGGTGATTCATGTTTTTTTACATCGCCCCTGCGCTTACGAGCATATTCCTGTAATTGTCGTTTTGCAGCATCAAAAGCATCTCGAATCGCCACATAAACGTCTTCATGGGCATGATGGTTTTTTGGGGAACGATTCACAACCAGTTCTCCATCGGGTACGGTGAGGTCAACCGTTACGTGGAATAACTTACCCTTGTTATGATGGCCATGGGGCATTTCAACCACTACTCGACAACTCATGATGCGATCATAAAATTTATCCAGCATAGCTGCTTTTTCTCTGATTTTGGCTTCTACAAATTCAGAAGGAGGCATATCACGAAATACGATATCTAAAGGCTGTTTCACAGAGGTGACTCCTAAATAATAGATAGTATTATTAATATTTAAGTTTTCATTAAAATATTTATATTCAACGAATGTCTTTTTCTATTCTGACAAATTCATATAAGACATATTGAGTCATATACTTCATTGATGCATATCAGTATAACTCCTCAATATCAGTAATATATTGTAACTAACGTATGATTATTACGAATATTGACACAAACATTCGATAAAAATCATAAATATCAGATTATATTTATACGTCGACTCTTTATGAGGTGACATCATTGCATTTAATGATATATATCCAGGTACT
>CBDULX010000242.1:0-4254 GCA_965368175.1 uncultured Gammaproteobacteria bacterium
AATGGTCCTTTACCAGGAGTAAGCTATGAACAAAGAATATTTCGATACAGTAACCAAGCTGGAAAAAGACGGTATCGACCCAGAGTACATCCAGGGCTGGCAGGGTGGTTATGTATGTAACCCAGAGCGTGAAGAGCAACGTGTAAACGAAGCCTACTCTGCGGGTTTCGAAGACGGCAGCAATCACAACACTGATAACGCCGCTAACTTCAAAGCTTAAGGTATATCTTTTAGCTTGTATAAGAGGCCGGGCATGTCCCGGCCTTTTTTAATCTATATTAAGCCTTGCCACAGAGACACAGGGTACACAAAGGTTTTAATTTACTGCCTTTGTGTTCTCCGTGTCTCTGTGGCAAAAAATTTAACTCCCTAACTGAGCCGTACTTCGCCCATCCACCATTTCCAGCTTGGCTTTGGTCAGGGTTTCCAGGGCCTGAGGCACTTCAATATCGATCACATAAGTAGTGATCCATTTATTGTCCTTCTCACCCATTTGCCGGGCTACAAAATCACCAAAATCCCGTTTGTACTGATAACCAGGCTGGTCACCATCCCATGAGCAGATGGCATAGGCATTCATCCGATCATTTAATAGTTCAATAAATGGCCCCTGAAAATCCCCTTTCCCTATCAGGTCTTCCGAGTTTTCCTGCATAACCTTAACCAGCTTCAGCGCCAGCTTGCTGATTAAATCCTGACGCTCCTCCTGTGACATCTGCTCAGAGACCATACGATCAGTGACTGAAATCAGGAATGCCAGTATTTCCTTAATAATATCCAGACGTTGTTGCTGAGTATCTGTCTGAAAGTTCTCATTCTCCAGATTCAACACCATAGCTGCTGCAATTCTCCAGATAATAAAAGCCAGTGTATTGGCTTTTTCATCAATGGAAACAACACGGTCTTTCTTGTGCCACTTAGTTCTGATTCTCACAACAACCTCGATACCGATATATACAGTTAAAAAATAAGAATATTAGAATGCGAAATAGTATACTATTTTAATCAAGATTATGCACAGGATGGGCGAAGGTAGAGTAGAACAGTGCAGGAGCAACTGTCGAGAGCAACGCAGGACGATGTTGACGGAAGACAAGTGCCTCATGAGGGCATGGATAGCCCGAAAAGACTCAATTGCCAAGGATGTGCGGCACTTTTTTGTCCAGCAATAAAAAGGCATTCCTAGATATGCAACAGCTGCAAGCCAAAGTACAGGACAACTGCAACCTCTCCGATGCCCAGTTTGCCGGCAACTATACCCTGTGTATTTATTTACTTAAAATGCGTGAATATTTCCGCTGGGAAACAGGTCAGGCCTTCGGCAACCCTTTATCAAAGGAAGATATTGGCGAATGGCTGACAGAACGCGAACAACTGTGGAATGTACTGGAACATCAAAACTACCAGGCTCTCAATATCGAAAATCAACAGTTCGATCCTTTCCAGACACGGGACATCAATCAACAGCTGAATCCTAAGGGCCTTGTTTATAGTGGCGGCTATGGCAGCATGGGCAAACCTGTGTTTTTTCTGGCCGAAATAGAATCTATAAAACAACTGGATGATTACACCATTTACATCTCGTCCAGAGAACTTGCTCGGGACCTGGCTGCACCTCCAGGCATGGCACAGGACAAGTGTGTATACATACGTCGTGAGTCTTTGCGTCGTTTTCTTTGGGAAAAATTTGAAGAATCCCACTGGTATAACCAGGAAAACCCACTGGCCAGAGCTCTTGCCTGCTACGATTTCAAAAACCACTCGGACGATTCACTTGAACGCATGACAGATGCAGAAATTGATACGGTATTGCATCATGAAATTGGCGAAATTCAGGCCGGACAGAGACTGGGAGATGACTGGGAGGCGATGCTGGCCCGACTACCCCATTCCCAGGCTGAATTATTAATTCGTTCCGTCAGGGACAATCTAGCTGATAGTCTTTCTACGCTCCCCAGATTACTGGAAGATGCCGAACCTGCTCGAATTCATTTCTATTTCGCCAATATGAGCAGCCTGAGAAAAATGATTTTTCCGTCCATCATGAATGCCTACCAGGAATGGTTAAAACATGGAGATAAATCCCCCATAACAAAACTACTGCAGAAATCTGAAAAGCACTGGACTAAACTCGCTCAACAAAGCCTCAAACTTTTCAGCAAATATGGTGATGACAGTGCGCCACATATAGAATCATTAATCAAAAGCCATTATCTTTAGTAACCATTAAAACAATAAATGTTTATTTGGGACACCTATGTATCACGACTCGACACAACGAGAAACTTTAAAAACTATCCATGAAGTAAAACCTGGTAGCTTTATTTACCTGCAGGAAAATGCCTTAGCGCACGACATCTGTCAGGAAATGATCCGCCGTTTCGAAGCCAGAACCGAGGATCAATATCGTGGACGTATCGGACAGGACTTCAAGGAAGACAATTCCATAAAAAAATCCACTGACATCGCTCTTAGTGCCCACGAACACTGGCGCGATATTAACCAGGAACTGTTCCGCTCCCTGAGCGCTGCCATCCGTGAATTCTCTGAAGCTTTTCCTTTTTTCAAGGGGCCTTTCAAAGACGTGGGCTATGCCATGCAACGTACTGAGTCAGGTGAATATTATCACTGGCACATTGATGGTGGCAGTCACGACTTCGCCGACCGACAACTGGTGGCCCTGTGGTATCTAAATGACGTACCCGGCCCAGGTGGTGCTACAGAATTTATGTTCCAGGATGTAGCCGTACAACCCAAACAGGGAGCACTCGCCCTGTTCCCGCCGTTCTGGACACATGAACATCGAAATTCACAGTTGCAGTCAGGGGTGAAGTATGTGGCGACAACCTGGGTTTCATTTGCCTAACAAGACTGATTTTTTGCCACAGAGAAATAAAGAAAGTTTGAAGTTATAAGTCGTAATTTTAAAGTTAATAATCCGTTAATAAAACATACAAAAGCTCTGTGTTCTTTGTGGCTCTGTGGCGAGGCTTTTTTATGGAAATACGATCACCTAAAACAAAAACCGAATTCAAAAAATATTTTGAATTCCGCTGGAAAATGTTACGAGCACCCTGGCAACAACCACCCGGGAGCGAACAGGATGAGCTGGAAAATGAAAGCTTCCATGTTATGGCTGTTGATGAAAATAATTCAGTTGTCGGAGTTGGCCGGATACATTTTATATCCGACTCAGATGCACAGATACGGTACATGGCTGTTGTTGAGGATAAACAAAAACAGGGATTAGGTCTAAAGCTACTTCATGTTCTTGAACAATTTGCAATAAACAAAAATATGCAATACATTCATCTTCACGCACGTGAAACGGCTATTGGCTTCTATCAAAAACAGAGTTACCAATTAATTGAAAAATCACACCTGCTATTTAATACAGTTCAACATTATAAAATGCTGAAAACCCTTTAAAAAAGAATTCACTATGCATATCTGGGTAGACGCCGATGCCTGTCCTGTAGTTATAAAGGAAATACTGTTCCGTGCCGCCCAACGTACCGGCACCGAAATAACACTGGTGGCCAATCAATATATCAGCAGACCTTCGTCACCATTAATTAAGTCTGTTCAGGTCGAACAGGGATTCGATGTGGCGGACAATTACATATCAAAACATATTTCACAGGGTGATTTACTCATTTCAGCCGATATTCCACTAGCCTCAGAAGTTATTGCAAAAGGCGCACACGTTATCAATCCCCGTGGTGATGAATATACAAAAGACAATATCCAGCAGCGACTCACTATGCGTAATTTCATGGAAGAAATGCGCAGTACAGGACAGGCCTCGGGTGGGCCTCCACCTCTAAATAAAACTGATCGCCAGAACTTTGCTAATGCTCTGGATAGATGGCTGAGTGCATCATAAAAAAACCTAATATTATTAGAATATTCTAATATTTCTTTCAAAATAGAAAAAAGTTAATGGCTTTTTTCTATAAGCCTGCTTAACTAAAGTTAATAAAATGGAAATTTTCTGACTTTTGTCATGTTTTTTCTTCAAAAAAATATTTTCGCTATCGAGTTAGTAATTCACAATATGCTAAGATGCTTTTAAGCTAAAGGAGCTTCAAAGAAATTTTTCCATGTTGGCATATACTCGCTATAACCAGACATGGCTCACCCAAAAAATGAGCGGTAACAACCATGAGAAATAAAATTTTGCCCGCACTCATCCTGAGTAGCCTAAGCATCTCCACCCAAACCTTCGCCACCAATGGATATCAACTCATAGGT
>CBDULX010000243.1:0-4251 GCA_965368175.1 uncultured Gammaproteobacteria bacterium
AAGGCAAGCGTCCGGGTGAGATGATGCCGGTGGAAGAAGATGAACACGGCACCTATATCATGAACTCAAAAGACCTGCGTGCGGTGGAGCATGTGAAAAGCCTGGTGGACATTGGCGTCGACTGTTTGAAAATTGAAGGCCGAACCAAGTCACATTATTATGTTGCACGTACAGCACAGAGTTACAAACAGGCCATCCGTGATGCACTTGAAGGCCGTGAATTCGACACGCAACTGCTGGGTACCCTGGAAAACCTGGCCAACCGGGGTTATACCGATGGCTTTTACGAGCGCCATCACACCAAAGAGTACCAGAATTATATCCAGGGTAATTCCATCAGTCGTCAGCAGCAGTTTGTGGGAGAGGTCCTGGCCTACAACCAGGACACCGGCATGGCCGACATCGATGTCAAAAACAAATTCGGCGTCGGCGACAAACTGGAACTGATCAAACCCTCAGGCAATGTCGATATCGTGCTGGACCAGATGCAGGACATGTACGGCCACAATATGGAACAGGCTCTGGGCGGCGGCTATAAAGTTCGTATTCCATTGCCCAGAGACATGGCCGAACTGGGTCTGATTGCCCGATACCTGTAACCATGACGGCAGCACACGCGAAAAAGGAATTACACTGTTATGCCGACAAAGTCCGAGCACAACACGCCCAGGATTATTTCAAAACCGGCAAAGGTGAATACGGCGAAGGTGATCGCTTCATCGGGGCACGGGTGCCCGAGGTGCGCCGAGTCGCAAAAAAATTTAGCGACCTGCCACTCACCGACATTCAATCACTATTACAATCCCCCATCCACGAAGAGCGCCTGCTGGCACTAATCATCCTGGTCAACCAGTTCAGGCGGGCACACAAACATCACAACCCGGCACTGCAACAAACCATCTACCAGTGTTATATCAAACACTTCGATTACATAAACAACTGGGATCTGGTCGATAGCAGCGCCAGCCATATTGTCGGTGGCTACCTGTTCAGCCAACCCGCGGCGCAACACAAACGGCTCACCGACTGGGCGCAATCCGACCACCTGTGGACACGACGCATCGCCATCATGGCCAGTGCTTACTTTATCGCACAGGATCAGTACAGCCTCACCCTGAAACTTGCTAAGCAATGTCTTAACGACCCCCACGACCTGATTCATAAAGCCAGCGGCTGGATGCTAAGAGAAGTAGGCAAACGGGATAATAACCAACTGCTGGATTTTCTGAATCAACACTTTACGATCATGCCAAGGACCATGTTGCGCTATGCGATTGAGAAGTTGTCGGACACAGAGCGGGCGTTTTATTTAAGAAAACAATTCACACCCTGAGCAACATTCCCAACACAAAAAATCGAGTTGGGTTTATACCTCCACAATCGCGGTTTGTGAAGGTATGATGGATTGCGTTTATGAATAAATAGAATTATGAATATTGCAATAATTCTGGCACGCAGGATAGTTCACTGCTAAATTTCGATTATGCCCAGCCAGGAAATTAAAGAATACTATGATGCGACTGAAGATCGGGAGATTCGCTCTGATTTAACTTTCGCCGTGAGCCTTGTGGGCGATCCCAGGATCGCTATCGATTGTGGCTGTGGCGCAGGCGCTGACATAGAGTATTTAGTTGCAACGGGTTTCAAAGTGTATGGCTTTGATATAGAGGATGAAGCGATAGCTAGATGTAACAAACGCTTTAAGAATAATAATGATGTCATCCTGACAAAAGCCGACTTTAGTTCCTACCAATATCCGAGAGCATCACTGGTCGTCGCTGACGCCAGCCTGTTCTTTTGCCCAAAGACGGAATTTAAATATGTCTGGAACAATATCTATGAGTGCCTTTATCCTGATGGGATTTTCTGTGGCTCATTTTTAGGCCCCGAAGACACTATGGCTGGGCCAGTGAATAACAAGAGTACTTTCTGGCCGGATACATCTGTTTTTTATGAGAAAGAAGTGAAAGAAGTTTTTAAAAACTATGACATCTGTCGCTTTACAGAACATAAAACATCTGGAAAGACGCCACAGGGAATCCCTCATGACTGGCATATATATTCGGTAGTGGCAAGAAAAAAGATATAGGCAGCATTAAAAGATCATCAATACCTCTGCAAATGAAAAGCCTGTATTAAACAATCAGTTCAGATTCAAATGGCAGTTAACTTAGGTAAATTTTTCTCATTTGTCATCCCGGCTTTGAGCCTGGCAAATTCGATTGGATCGAATTTGAACAAACTCCGTTTGGCCGGGATGAGTAAAGCCCAGGGATGGGCTTTATAATCTATTGCCTGGATACCGGCTAGCAGCATGCCGGTATGACGAAGCTATGGCTGTGCTTTCCTTCAGCAAGTGCCATTCGGGTCAGCCCTGAGACTGTATCTGCCCGAGTTAAACTTTTAGTTGCCGGACATTCTCGAACAGACTCGAACATCTCATATACAGACATTCAGCCCCGATATATTAATGTAAATATTCATTGGACTTTTGATAACAGGGCTTTTATTGTGCCTGAAAGTTCATATTAGCGTGCAGGAGGCCATATGCGAAAACTTATTCAATCCTTTATTTTTGCACTAGTAAGCGTGGGTGTTTCAAACGGAGCTGAGCGAGCAGGTGGTAGCATCGTTAAGCTGGATGAGCTGAAAGCATCTGCTCGAATCATCAGGGATGTCGATGGTATCGCGCACATCCGTGCCGCCAATGAACATGACCTGTTCTTTTTACAGGGTTATGTCCATGCCGAGGACCGCCTGTTTCAGATGGACGTTAACCGGCGAACAGCGAATGGACGCCTGGCCGAGTTGCTGGGTCCGCAGGCACTGGAAAGTGATGTTCTACTCCGTACCATCGGCCTGCATCGCGCAGCCGAACGTTCGCTCGAGGTCTACTCCAGGCGCGCGAGGCAGGCCATCGCGGCCTACGCCGCCGGAGTGAACGCCTACGTCACGCGCAATCCCTTACCACCTGAATATGCGGCGCTGGAACTCACCCAGTTCAAGCCCTGGACGGCGCTCGATACCGTGTCGGTGGCGAAACTGATTGCCTTTAGCCTGTCCTTCGACCTGGCGGACATCGACCGCACGGTCGCCCTGCTCTCTTACCAGGGGACCGGTGACGCACTGGGATTTGACGGCACGGCCTTGTTCTTCGAAGATCTGTTTCGCTCAGCGCCCTTTGATCCGGCCTCGACCGTACCCGATGCCTCGGTAGTTAGCGGTCTGGCAGAGACCAAAGCCGTCGACAAGCCAAGCAATGGCCGACGCGCACCCACGCAGGTACGAACTCAATCGGTGAAAATGGCTGAGCGTTACCTGCAAAAAGTGCACAAGGTACCGTTCCTTAAATACATACTCAACCGGGATGACCACCCCGGATCCAACGAATGGGCGGTGAGCGGGACGCTGACCAAAAATGGATTGCCGCTGCTGGCCAACGATCCTCACCTGGCACTCAGCGTGCCTTCGACCTTCTACCCCATTCACTTACGCGCGGGACGCATGGATGTCTTCGGCAGTGGATTTGCCGGGCTACCAACGGTGATCGTCGGCCATAATCGCTTTATCAGCTGGGGTGCGACCATCAATCCCATGGATGTGACGGATGTCTATCAGGAACAGCTGGTAGCTGATGAACACTCACCCAGTGGTTTAAGTACGGTCTACCTGGGTCAGCTGGAGCCGGTGATAGCGATTCCGGAAAGCTATCGCAGCAATCTCATTGCTGACGGCGTACTGGATAATATCGCGGTGATACCACCCAGTGACCAAATCCCGGCGCTGACGCTGATCGTGCCGCGGCGCAATCAGGGGCCGATCATCGAGCTGGATCCCAGCACGGGCAATGCACTAAGCCTGCAGTACACCGGCTTTAGTGCAACCCGCGAGGTTGACACCTTCCTGATCTGGAACAGCGCGCAAAACCTCAATGAATATATTCGTGGATTTGATTTCTTCGACTTTGGTTCGCAGAACTTCGCCTACGCCGATGTAGATGGAAATATCGCCTACTTCACCGGGGGCGAAATGCCGATTCGTGAAGACCTGCAGGCCGGTACTGTTGCTGGTTTGCCACCGTACTTTATTCGCAACGGTAGCGGCGGAAACGAATGGCTTACCGTGAAGAATCCGCAACCGGGACAGGCCATTCCCTTCGAAATATTACCCTTCGACGAGATGCCACAGATCATCAATCCGCCTGCGGGCTGGTTTGTGAATGCCAATAACGACCCGGCCGGTACCACATTA
>CBDULX010000244.1:0-4224 GCA_965368175.1 uncultured Gammaproteobacteria bacterium
TAACGCATGAAGGGTGCTTCATCTCCAGGTTCATTCCATTCACTCATTTTAACCTGGGATTGCAATACTTCTACGCGTGCTGAATCCGGCATTCCCATATCCAGATAATTCAGCGCCATGTATAAATGAAGCAGGACCTTTTCATGTGGCTCACCATCAAAATCCATAGTCTCATCGTTGATCATTACCGTGCCAACAGCCTGGGTAATACTGGTACTATAGAGCTCTTCAATCCGTTTTTTGGCCCGTTCGAACGCCTCATTACTGCCTTTGTAATCCCCTACCATACGACGCAGCATACCCAGGTTCAGATTGGCCATAACTATGTCGTCTTCACCACGTTTTTCAACTTCAACCAGAGCTAACTCCGGGCGCCCCTGTTCCAGATATTGACGCATTTGCATCGATTTTTGCGTCGATGTGGTACAGCCCTGCAGCAACAAGACTGTTAGTGACAGTAATAATGCGGTTAAACGAATTGAATGGAAAAACTCCATTAGAAAGATCCTCAGCAAGCGATTTATTTTAAAATATTATAAGGCTTAACAGCAGTGCGACAGTTCTGGAATTACCAGAGACTGTCGCATTTGTATCGACTGAGCAGTGGTTTAAAGACGGAAGCCACTTCGCTCAATGGTTTTCTTGATTTTCTTCTGTCCAACCCATACTTTGCGATTACTCTCCAGATCGATCAGGTTCAAATCAATTTGATAGAATCGAGCCTGCTCGCCTTTTATCGCATCAATCAGTGTATTGATCGAACCCTGTAACATGAAATCAGCACCAGATTCATTACCCATGGCTTTACGAGTTGATTCACTGGCATGCAGATCCTGGTCCTTTCTTTCTGAGCGAATTTCAGAACGTTCCGTGGCCGATGCTACAAAATTAATTTCGCCTGAGTTAATCAGCTCGCGTTCCAGATCATTCACAAAGGTGCGGGTGTTAATATGCTCATGGCTCAAATTGCGAACGCTGCCAACAATCACTGTAGGTACACGACCTGCTTTCTGATTGAATCGGTTCAACCAGGGACGGGATAAAACATCCTGGACCATTTCCTGGGACACCAGTCTCGAATCGGTATCATTCCATACACCACTCAGGTCTGTCACAGTATCCGCGCTGACACGGCTGACTTTTGGGTTACAGGCATTCAAAGACACAGCCAGAAAGGCACTCAGAGCAAAAACAGGTAAAGCAGCTCGAAATTTATTTGCAATCATGCAAGACTCTCCATAAATGTAATTATCGTATTATCGCGTTGTTATACCATTATTTATTCATAAAAACAGGGGCATAGCCATATTTTTTCGGCCCATGCCGCTTGCAGCCAACCTCGGCTCAGGGTATCTTGCCCGCCATGGACGTCATAGACACACTGATACATGCACGTTGGATTATTCCGGTGACCGAGAATGATCCTTCTCTTGAATACCATAGCCTGGCCATAGATGACGGCCGGATTATCGATATACTGCCCACTGACATTGCGAAAACCAGATATAAGCCACAGGTAGAAAATAACTATAGCAGACATGTTCTGATTCCGGGGCTAGTCAATGCCCACACCCATTCAGCGATGAGTCTGTTTAAAGGCATGGCGGATGATCTGCCCCTGATGGACTGGTTACAAAACCATATCTGGCCGGCGGAATCTCACTGGATCAGCGAAGAATTTGTCCATGATGGCAGTGAACTGGCCATTGCAGAAATGCTGCGCTCAGGAACCACCTGTTTCAATGATATGTATTTCTTCCCGGAAACCACCGCTCGTGTGGCCAGAGACATTGGTATTCGAGCCTGCGTCGGCCTGATTGTGCTAGATTTCCCGACGATCTGGGCCAGCAATGCAGACGAGTACATTGATAAAGGCCTGGATTTACGTGACAAGTATCGTAGCGATGCCCTGATTCACACGCCGTTTGCGCCCCATGCTCCTTTCACTGTCTCCGATGCACCACTTCAAAGAATTCGAGTGCTGGCCGATGAAATGGATCTGCCGATTCATATCCACGTCCATGAAACGGCGCAGGAAATAGAACAGTCGGAGCAGGATCACGGACAGCGACCACTGGCCCGGTTAAACGCACTGGGACTGGTATCGCCCAACCTGGTGGCTGTGCACATGACCCAGCTCACCGATGCTGAAATCCAGCTGCTGGCCGATACTGGCGCCCACGTAGTCCATTGCCCGGAGTCCAACCTGAAACTGGCCAGCGGATTCTGCCAGGTTCAAAAACTGCTGGATGCCGGAGTCAACGTGGCCCTGGGCACCGACGGATCTGCCAGCAATAACGACCTGAACATGCTCGGTGAAATGCACACTGCCGCCCTGTTGGGCAAAGGCGTCGCCGGTGATGCCGCGGCAGTTAATGCCAGCCAGGCTTTGCGCATGGCCACTATCAACGGCGCCCGTGCTCTGGGGCTGGACAATAAAATCGGGTCCCTGGAAGTGGGTAAATCTGCCGACATAGTCGCGGTGGATTTCAACAGCCTGGAACTGACACCTGTTTATAACCCGATCTCTCACCTGGTATACAGCTGTGGCCGTGAACAGGTGACCGATGTCTGGGTAGCGGGTAAACATCTGCTGAAAGAGCGAGCCCTTACCACCCTGGACGAACAGAAAATAATTCTCAGGGCCGAAGCCTGGAATGCTAAAATAGCCGCTAAAAATTGAGTAGCCATTAACACCATGACCAAATTAAATTTTGACCCCAGTGAAATCGCCAAATTTGAAGAACTGGCCAGCCGTTGGTGGGACACCGAAGGTGAATTCAAACCCCTGCACGATATCAACCCTCTTCGTTTGAATTACATCGATCAACGCATCAGCCTTAACGGCAAGCGGGTACTGGATGTCGGTTGCGGTGGTGGCATACTGTCGGAAAGCATGGCTCGCTGCGGCGCCAGAGTTACCGGCATTGACATGGGCAAGGCCCCGCTGTCTGTTGCCAGCCTGCATGCCCTTGAAACAGAACTGGATATCGACTATCAGCAGATCACCGTTGAAGAACTGGCAGAAAAAATGCCTGGTGAGTTTGACCTAGTCACCTGTATGGAAATGCTGGAGCATGTTCCCGACCCCAGCTCAGTCATCAATGCCTGCAAAACCCTGGTCAAGCCCGGCAATCCTGTGTTTATGTCCACTATTAATCGAAACCCAAAGTCTTATCTGTTTGCCATTGTCGGCGCTGAATACCTCCTGCGGATGCTGCCCAAAGGCACTCACGATTACGATAAATTCATCAAACCTTCCGAGCTGGATGAATGGTCCCGAGCCAGTGACCTCGAACTGAAAGACATCACGGGCCTGAACTATAACCCCATCACCAAAACCTACAAACTGAGCCCGGATGTCGCTGTCAATTACATGGCCTACTACATCCGTAATCCGGAGTAAGCCAGCTTGTCTGATTACAGAACGGTTCTGTTCGACCTGGATGGAACCCTGATTGATACCGCGCCAGATATGGCCAATGCCCTGAATCTTCTGCTACTTGAGGAAAACAAAACAGAACTGCCCTATTCCAGCATACGCCCGATTGTTTCCAATGGCAGTGTGGCCCTGGTAAAACTCGGCTTTGGTAATATCGCTGACCCGCAGCGCATGGACTATCTGAAACAACGTTATCTGGACATTTACCAGGCGCACCTGTGTGAAGACTCCAGGTTATTTGAAGGCATGGACAAGTTGCTCACACTTATCGAATCCCGTGACATGAACTGGGGTGTGGTCACCAACAAACCCGGCTGGCTCACCGATCCATTGATGGAACAGATTGGGCTAACAGAACGTGCAGCCTGTATTGTTAGTGGTGATACCACTCAAAACCGAAAACCCCACCCGGAACCCATGTATCACGCCTGCCTCGCCGCCGGCAGTAAAGCAGAACAATGCATCTATGTAGGCGACGCAAGACGGGACATAGAAGCTGGTAATAATGCTGGTATGAAAACAATTGTGGCCATGTATGGCTATATCGGCGACTGGGAAAATATAGATGACTGGGGTGCCGATGAAAAGATCGAACACCCTGAGCAAATTAGTAATTACTTTTAATATAAAACTACGCTACTTACTGTCTCGTCAATGAGTCATTCTGGCGAAGGCCAGAATCCATCTACCAGCAAATAGTAACTAATGGCTAAAAACCACTCTAAATTGTGGATACCGGCTAAAAGCATGCCGGTATGACGATTATTATCTGATATATTTCT
>CBDULX010000245.1:0-4160 GCA_965368175.1 uncultured Gammaproteobacteria bacterium
GTTTTACAACTACCTGCTGGAACACGGCTGTCGGATAGTTTGCATTTCTTCGTGATGGATATCACGAAAATATTTTTCATGCTGGTCATTGTTATTTATTTGATGGGACTGTTTCGCTCGTTTGTGTCAGCGGAAAGAGTAAGGAACTACGTGCAGGGTAAATCAAAATTTATGGCCCGGGTGCTGGCTATAGTACTGGGCGCATTGACGCCCTTCTGTTCCTGTTCCTCTGTGCCTTTATTTATTGGTTTTGTGGAAGCCGGTATTCCTCTGGGAGTAACTTTCTCATTTCTCATTGCCAGCCCAATGATCAATGAAATAGCAGTGGTTATGTTACTGGGCATTGTGGGGTTTAAAATTACACTGCTTTATATTTTAGCCGGCTTTTTAGTAGCTTTTTTTGGCGGCATTATCATGGAAAAATTCAAACCTGACAGATGGGTTGAAGATTATGTATGGAAAATCCGCATGGGTGAAGCACCAGTTATAGAACAGGACAACTCATTTAATACTCGACATCGTTATGCACTGGCTGAAGTTAAGGAAATTGTGGGCCGTATCTGGCAATGGGTCATTATTGGTATTGCTGCCGGCGCTGCATTTCATGGCTATTTCCCTGAACAGTGGGCAGAGAGTTTAGTTAACGCTAATGAATTCCTGGTGGTTCCCATGGCGGTGATGTTAGGCGTTCCTCTTTATTCGAATGCGGTCGGTGTTATTCCCCTGGCCGAAGCCATGTTATTAAAAGGTGTAGCCATTGGTACTACATTGGCATTTATGATGAGTATTGCTGCGATTTCCCTGCCTGAAATACTGATTTTACGAAAAGTCATTAAATGGCAGGCACTGGCTATTTTCATCGGGATAATCACCTTATCTATTATTCTGGTAGGCTGGTTTTTTAATTTTATTATGTGAGGCGAATATGATTAATGTAAAAGTACTGGGTTCAGGTTGTGCCAACTGCAAAAGAACTCAACAACTCATTGAAGCAGTGACCAGTGAAAATGGTATAGAAATTCAACTTGAAAAAGTTGAAGACATGGCGCAAATCATGTCTTATGGGATTATGTCGACACCCGGGGTGATTGTGGATGGAAAAATTGCTCATGCCGGCGGGATACCCGATAAGAAAACAATATTATCGTGGTTTAAATCATCCTGTTGTCCTGCGGATGATGATTGTTGCTAAAATCCAGTTGCAGGTTTAAGCATCGTTTAATACTGGCTACAATATTAGTTCAAAACAACTGGAAAACGTACTTATTTAAGATCAAACTAACAGATAACATAAAAAACACTCTGCAGGCAGCACATCATCAATGGAATATTTCGACAAAACCTATCACGTCCCAGGTACCTCACCTGGAACATTAATTGACAGTGAGGATGTTGCTCCCGGTGAATTCACAATCCACCTGATCGATTACACAGCCAGTGACTTCATGGAAAAAGAACTCACCTCCACCGATGAATGCCAGCCCTATCTTGAAAAAGACAGCGTGACCTGGGTTCATCTTCAAGGACCAATACAGGCGGATACTATTCAAAACATCGGAAATATATTCGAACTCCATCCGCTGGCTCTTGAGGATGTCCTGAATAAGGGGCAGCGCCCCAAAATGGAAGAGTACGATAATCTATTGTTTGTTATCATGGCCATGCCTGGCCATAGCAATGGTATAACTGTTATACAACAGGTATCTCTGTTCCTGAGTGAAAATTCCGTTATCAGTTTTCACAACGGTAGCGCTGATCCCTTTGAACCCATTCGAAATCGCTTACGTAAACTGGGCAGTCGTACTCGCCAGCAAAAAGCAGACTATCTTCTCTACTCCATACTGGATCTTATCATCGACCAGGGCTACCCAATACTGGAGGTATTTGGTGATGATATAGAAACCATTGAAGATGAGCTGCTAAAATCATCGGTAAAACAAAGCACACTTGCCGAGATTCATCGTATACGACGCGAGCTTTTACTGTTAAGGCGAAACCTGTGGCCGCAACGTGAAGTCATTAACAATTTATTAAGAAGTGAAAATACGCTGATTAAAGAAGGCACTTCGCTCTATATTAGAGACTGTTACGATCACACCATTCAAATACTTGAACTGATAGAAAACTACCGTGATATGTCCACCAGTTTGATTGATATTTACCTGTCTTCAACCAGCCACCGGCTGAATGAGATTATGCGTGTACTGACTATAATTGCCACCATTTTTATTCCCCTTACCTTTGTGGTCGGTGTCTATGGTATGAACTTCAGCAATCCGGATAGCCCCTGGGCTATGCCGGAACTGCACTGGTACTTCGGCTACCCTCTGGTATGGGGAATCATGATTATCATCGTCATCGGCATGGTGCTTTACTTTAAACGGAAAAACTGGTTTTAGCTCCACAGAATGCAACAACACTTAGCAGCATGACAGCGGCAGTTCTAATTGATTCACCTCAAACTCGGCTTCAAAATTGCGTCGTACCATGGAAAACACATACAGCCTAACCAGAGCCAGCCATTAACATTAAAAATGACTAGATGAATTATGAATGCAAAACCTGTAGCTATTCCTAATCCCCTGAATTATCTAAGCATTCACCTGACCCGGCTGATCAAGGGACGATTATGGTTAAAAGTACTGATAGGCATGGCCCTGGGCATTGCTGCAGGGATGTTAATTGGCCCGACGACAGGCTGGATCCACCCAGTCACAGCAACAACCATAGGGAACTGGCTGGCTTTGCCCGGTCAACTGTTCCTGACCCTGATCCAGATGATCGTAATGCCCCTGATCTTTGCTTCTGTGGTGCGAGGCTTAACTGCCAGTGAAAGTTTTGATCAGTTGCGCAAGATGGGTACCGGTGTGGTCGTCTATTTTGTTCTCACCACCACCATTGCAATAATTATTGGAATCGTTGTTGCAAAAGTAATCAATCCCGGTAGCTTTGTAGATGCCAACAGCTTGAAGATGACAGTTCATGCAACAGTAGCATCAACAACACCTGCGCATGCAGTCGCCCCCAGCTTATCTGAGTTACCACAAAAACTGGTGACCATATTACCCAGCAATCCATTAACCTCGATGGTTGAAGGCCAGATGTTACAGGTTGTGATGTTTGCCATGATTATGGGTGTGGCACTAGTGATGATGAAACCGGCGCAATCAAAACCCCTGCTTGATCTAATGGCTTCACTTCAGGAAGTGTGCATGACTGTAGTCGGCTGGGCCATGCGACTGGCACCCATTGCCGTATTCGGATTAATGGCACAGCTCACCACTAAAATCGGCTTAAATGCAATACTCGGCATGGGCGTCTATGTGGCCACTGTATTGCTGGGTTTATTGATACTATTATCACTCTATCTCCTGCTCATCTACCTGATAGCCAGAGAGTCACCCATGCAGTTCTTGCGCAATACACGGGATGTGCTGCTACTGGCTTTCTCGACTTCCAGTTCGGCCGCCGTCATGCCACTGTCGATTAAAACGGCGGAGGAAAAACTCAAGATCCATCCCTCTGTTTCTCAGTTTGTCATCCCACTGGGGGCTACCATCAATATGAATGGCACTGCTTTATATCAGGGCGTGGCCACTATATTTTTAGCCCAGATATTCGGTGTGGATCTGGGTCTAAGCGCCCTGCTGCTGGTTATAGTAACGGCAGTGGGGGCATCCATTGGTTCACCGGGAACGCCGGGTGTTGGTATTGTTATTCTCGCCATGGTACTTGAAACTGCGGGCATACCCACAGCAGGAATTGTTCTCATTATGGGTGTCGATCGTATTCTTGATATGAGCCGCACCGCGGTCAATGTCTGCGGTGATCTGGTGGCTGCAAGTCTGATGAACCGATGGATGATCAGAACTGAAATGATTGAGACTGCTACTCCAGAAATAGCAAGCTGATCAGGCTGTAATTAACCGATGTTTTGAATAAAAAACACAGGCGAACAACACTCACTCAATAGGTGTACCTTATCAGGAACAATTTTACCAACAAACATTAGTCATACTTTATAAAACAGCATATATAAAGCATTATTTCTTTCGCATGCCACTGGAAACATAGCCAAGTATAAAGCCGATAATCAATACAGCCAGTATCATAATAACTCTCGACATTTCCAGCTTCCAGAATAGAAAACTAATACTGAC
>CBDULX010000246.1:0-4053 GCA_965368175.1 uncultured Gammaproteobacteria bacterium
TCTGTGACTCTGTGGCAAAATTTTAAATTTTTGATCAGTCCGCTTATGGCTAATAGCAGCTATAAGTAACTGTCAGTTCATATTAGAACAGTTTCAATCTGTCGAGTTAAGTCCAGACTTGTACAGGTTATTCTATCTTTCATTTACGTTGCCTACAAAGAGACAGGTAATATGCGTGAGCCTGTAGCGGAAGCGTTGTTCGCGTCTTCTGTGAGTAAATTATCAAAACTTGAAGTCATTTAGCTCAGACCTGAAATGTCAGATTTTGTCAAAGGCTACATTAATAGTATCAAGTCTGATTTTTTAACTACTACCCACAATCAACCCAGTGGCCTTACCCTGAACACCCCCGCATCAACAGAACTCACCGTTACACGCTCACCAGCACTTATTTCTTTTACACCGGCATCCCTGGCAATTTCCACACGCCACACAATACCCGAATAACGTTTCGATCCAGGATTAAGCAAATCAACATCCTGCTCTATGACAAATTCGTAACCGATCAAATCGCTGCTGTTGTCTTTCTCTGGCTCCCTTCCGCCTTGTAGTTTTCGCAGAGGTTTCCAGAGTAAGGCTGTAATAATACCGGAACTGATACCTGCACTGGCCACCCCCGCTGTCCAGGTTTCAGGTAAAACTCCAGCCAGCATTAGCAGGCCGGCGATTAAACCACCCAGGCCTCCGAATAACAATACACCGGTAGTAAGCCCCGTCACCACTTCCAGTACCAGTAATGTAAATCCAAAAATAATCCAGAACTCTGGTTGATGACTATGGATATATTCAATAATCATTGTTCACTACCTTCAGCAGGTTTTTTATTCAATGCATTAATAATGCTCATAGCCTCAGCCACAATGCTGGACGCGTTATTCTTACCATCAGGCAACAAGACCACCGAGGACTCTCTGGCGATGGCTTCTTTCGCTGCTATTGCCTTACCTGCGAGTTCCAGCTGGATTGCCTTCTGACCTTCTTTGGTATCAGCCACTCGGCCTACAGTTTCCAGAGCCTGTGCGTTTGCATTCGCTACGGCAATAATGGCCTGGGCTTCACCTTCGGCCTGTAATATCTGTTCTGCCTTATCGCCTTCGGCTGACAAAACCTTGGCCTGCTTCTGACCTTCGGCCACATTGATCGCGGCCTGTCGCTCCCCTTCAGATTCCAGAATCGTTGCTCGTTTATCACGCTCCGCCTTCATCTGTCGTTCCATCGCTTCCAGTACCGAACGTGGAGGCTCAATATCCTTGATCTCATAACGCAACACCTGCACACCCCAGGGCTCAGCAGCTTCGTTAATCGAATTCACAATATTGACGTTCAGGACTTCACGTTCCTCGAAAGTTTTATCCAGATCGATCTTACCAATTTCGCTACGCATGGTGGTTTGTGCCAGCTGGCTAACTGCAAACACATAGTGATCGACACCATAGGAAGCCTTATAAGGATCAACTACCTTGAGATACAGCACGCCATCCACTACCAGTGAAATATTGTCCTTGGTAATCGCTCCCTGACTGGGCACATCGTAGGCGTGTTCTTTCAATGACTGATCGTAGGACACCTTGTCAATAAGCGGGAACATGATATTAAGTCCGGCCACCATGGTTTTATTATATTTTCCAAAGCGCTCGACAATTAAAGCGCGATTTTGTGGTACAAACTTGATGGAGGTTTTGACCAGAAAAATGACCAAAATGGCCAGTCCTGTCCAGAAATTGAATATTAGGCCCAGGATTTGTTCCACGAACATATTATTTCCCCTTCTTTCATATAATCGTAGTCATTACTGACAGTTTACAGGCTCCCTGGCCTGCACAACCATAGAATATAGCAGCATTAGGGAGTCTCTGATCAATTATTCTACTGCCTTGCCTTCTCCAGATGCATACACATCCTTTCAACACCCAGCAAAATTCTTGGTGTGTGCCTGACAATCAAATCTGCATCAATGGCATAGAGATGGTTATTTTTAACCGCGTTGATTGACGTCCATTGCTTCCAGATACTCAGCCAGTCCAGCCGACTATCATTCATACCGGCCACTATGACATCCGGATTTTCGGCTATTACGGCTTCTTTATCGATATTGGGCGCCAGCACTTTAAGATCGGAAAAGACATTAACACCACCACACAGCTCAATCACCCGACTAATGACATGCTCCCCATTGACGGTAAATAACGGCTCTTTCCAGACCTGGTAAAACACCCGTACTTTAGCCCTGTTTTTGTATTGATTACGCAGTGCGCTTAATCTCTGCTCATATTCCCTGGCTACAGGATTCGCAATGGCCTCAGTTGCCAGCAGACGCCCTAGCTGCCTAAGGCTTTGTGCTACATCTTCTAACTGCCTGGGCTCATTAAAATAAACCTTAAATCCAAGCCTGATCAGTTCCTTCACCTGTGAATCCGGATTACCACTCTTCCATGCGATTATCAGATCCGGATTGAGTGCGACGATTCTCTCCAAATCGAACTTGTTATAACTACCTACTCGGGGAATCGATTTTGCCTGCTCAGGATAATCACTGAACTCCACGACGCCAATCACCTGCTCTGACGCACCGGCGGCGAACAATAGCTCGGTGACATGGGGAGCTAAACTCACTATCCTGGCGGGCAAATGTGCCAGCCTGATTTCATGTCCGCCATCATCGAACAGAACAATCCCCGCACTGGCCTCTTTCGCAATGAACATGAAACATAACAGAGTGGCTTGCAAAACAGACATGGGGTGTAAAACTCATTAATGATAAAAATGTTACATTCTAACATGCCAGCCTATGAGATACATGCAACAGCCTGTAATGTGGGCAGGGCTAAAACAGGCTGAATCACAAATTTATTTTGACACCCGCGAAAAGCACTCGACCAGCTGGCAGATGTTATAGAACAGCATCTGGATATAGGTTCAGTCCTGGGTCTTAGGTCTTAGGTCTTAGGTCTTAGGTCTTACGACTTACGACTTACGACTTACGACTTACGACTTACAACTTACAACTTACGACTTAAAACTCGCAATTCTTCAACAATAATCACCACTGCCTGTCTCGACATAGCCAACGGCATAAACGGATGCTGTGGCCATTGATTGATGACCTGACTGGGTAGCGCGGGTATATGTAAAAAACCGCAACTGGGTACTGAGTTGTTTGCAGCTGCATAGTGTAAGCCATGATATAAAATCTGATTACACAGACTGTTACCGCCATCATTCGATATAGCGGCTGGTATTTCTGCTGTTTTTAAGCGATTAACCATAGCCTCCATATTCGGTAAGGTCGACATATAAAATGCCGATCCTTCAGACTCGATCACGTCACCCGGTGGTTCTTTTCCTTTCATATCAGCTGGGCCGATATAACGATAGTTGGTAGCAACACTCTCCAGTGTAATATTATTTCGACCGGGTGCCTGGCCAATAAAAAGACAAAAATCAGGCTCGATATCTTTCAGCAGCTGAGTCAGTTCATCTTTAATACGATGGGTATTATCACCGACAATTTTAAAATGCAATTTATCTCGATATGCATCTATTGCATCAGGATATTCATCAATTAAAGAGTTTAGCAGGACTTCTGACGCATTGGTCATTCCTTTTCTTGCTTCAAATCCGGTAATTAAAACACTCACAGGTCAATCCATTTATTATTTTAAGAAATTGCTATCACACTCATACGGCAGGCCTGATCAGAGAGCCTGTCGATTTAATTCTGACAACTGTTTATCATGATACCTCGATAACACAATCAATGCTGACAGTGCTCCAATCAAAGCCATAAACATATCCGACTGAGTATCCCAGGCATATCCCTGGGTACCCAGGAAAGATTCTGCCGCCTCATCTGAGGCCAGTGCTACCCACCACTCGATCAACTCATAAAACGCACTAAATGCCAGCACAAAACATATAATAAAGAAATCTCGCCAGACTCGCGAATTGAAAATATTCTTTCTAACCGCTATTTCACGCGCAATCATCACTGGTACAAATCCCTGGGCCAGGTGCCCAAGTTTGTCATAATTATTACGTTGCGAATCCAGGAAC
>CBDULX010000247.1:0-4042 GCA_965368175.1 uncultured Gammaproteobacteria bacterium
TTAATTCATAATATGTCATCCCGACTTAAATGGATGCTTACACGGATGTAAGTAGAAGGGCAACGCACGACTGCATGGAAGCAGGAGGTAGAACGACTCAGGAGACAAAGTCGAGGAGCAGTTGCCGAGGGATCTTAAATACTTGATATTTATACAGCTATCAACAGCAAGATTTCTCCCCTTGGTCGAAATGACAACACATCAGAGGTTCCCTGGATTATAAAGCCCATCCCTGGGCTTTACCCTATGGGCCAAACGGAGTTTGTTCAAATTCGATCCCATCGAATATACCCCGCTAATAACATGCGGGAATGACAGAATTTATTACTACATGCTCTTAATTAAGTGCCATTATGTTCAGACCCCAATTATTATGCATGGTTAAACTTCATATGTTGATTTAACAAATCCACCTGGGTACGATTTTGATTCAATATGTTTTAGTTTAATATCATGTTTGGTTTTACCAAACAAAGATAAACCTTCACCGAGTAAAACAGGTATTTTTGTAATTGTGATGTCTGTTATAAGCCCCTCATTGATAAAGGATTGAATAGTTTTTCCTCCATCAATGTATATACGTTTACATCCATCATTCTTTAACTCTGTTACTAACTTAATTAGAGAACCAGAATAGAGTTCAACTTTATCCTGGAGTTGAGATGGCGCTTCTTTTAAAGTGTTGCTCAAGACTATCACGCGCTTACCTTCGTATGGCCATTCAGGAAAACTCATAGCCTTTTCCATGCTGTTTCTACCCATGACCATACAATCTACAGTATCTGAAAATTCTTTATAACCGTAATCTTCTTTTCCGCCTGATTCGTCAGCTTCCATTAACCAGTTAATGTCACCATCAGGTCTGGCGATATAACCATCTAAACTAGTTGCGACAAAAACTGATACTTTCATAGCGACTCTGTTTCTTTGGTTGAGCAAAAACAGGGGCAGTGCATAATTGTTTCTAATATTTTCGAAAACTGTGTTCTGAGGTTCCTCCAACAAAAGACACTCATCACCTCAGCTCCTTTCGAATAACTAATTTAAGTCCGGACCAGATATCATTTATCGCACACACCTTAATGTCAACTAATCCCAGGGGTAAACAAATTTCTCTTATAACATCTTCCGTTACATCTGTTTTTACATTCGCTGATTTCTTAGGCCAGGAAACCCAGATCATCCCATTTGAGGCCATTGCATCTTTTGCCTTCGGAAGGAATTTAGACAGTTCAGCCCTGGATTTCGTGAAATAATGAATAAACTCAACTCCTTTCGAGAGCCTGGATTTAAATTCAACTCTATCCGGGATTTTCTGGAGTAAGATTTCATATTCAATCGGACAATTTTCCACATATAACTTCGTACCTTCCTTGATCCCCAGCTTCTTTACCAGTGGTGTTCCTGAATAGCCAGCCATAGCTCTACCTTTTCTTCTGGAATATTTGATTCAGAGTAAAAACTAATCGTCGGTTTCGGGTCATTCTCAGACCTGGTTTTCGCCATCCCTTGCCATAATCTGCTCAACCACATCGTCCATGGTTGTTGCGTAGACATCAGGTTAAGGATACTGACCCTGGAAGGAAGCACCGACCCAGGCACCGAGGACGATAGCGTCGTCGATGTTGCCGGTACCACCGGACTGCTGGATGTTTTGCACCGAGGGCTGGTTGAACAAGTCGTTTGCCTGGCAAGGCCGGGGCCGAACCATCCAGGTTAATTGCTAGGCTGACAGGATCTTCTTCATTTGCTGCGCAATGTCGGCATCTTCATAGAGGGCCTGAACCATCTCCGCATACAGCCCGGTGAAAACCTGGTTACTGGCCAGGTCGCCAAAGATGGTTTTCAGCCGGATAAAGGCAAGCGGATCGTCTTCGGTTCCCATCGCAGCCTGATGCAGCTCAACCTTCATCTCGTCAACGATGTCGAGCTCGACACCATGCCGGTTGCGGCCTTTATCGCTGTACAGGCACCATGCAGCGATGACGAGGCTGGCATATTTGATACTGCCTCCCCGCGCCAGGTTTTCGTGGATCGTGGGGATCAGAAACTTGGGTAGCTTGGCGGAGCTCTCCAGGCAGATTCGCGCCAGGTTGTCCTTGATATTCGGGTTTCCGAAGCGCTCAATCAGGCTGTCCTTGTAGGCGTCCAGGTCGACCCCTTCCACCGGGTCGAGTACAGGGGTGGCCTCGATATCCATGAAGCGACGCAGATAGCTGGCGAACAGCGGATCCGCCACGCAGCCATCGATGGTTTCGTGTCCATGGATCGAGCCGAGCAGTCCGAGAACCGAATGCCCGGCGTTGAGCAGGCGTATTTTCATTTTCTCGTAGGGCGTGACATCGGCGACGAACTGCGCCCCGACCTTTTCCCATGCGGGCCGTCCATTTGAAAAATTGTCCTCTATGACCCATTGAGTGAAAGGCTCACAGGTAACGGGCCATTGGTCCTTTATTCCTGTTTCGCTACTCAGGTAGGCGATATCCTCCGCCGTTGTCCCAGGCGTGATCCGGTCCACCATGGCATTGGGGAAGCACACTTCGCTTTCGATCCACCGCGCAAGCTCGGCATCCTGCTGGCAGGCGAAGGCCAGCAGCATCTTGCGCGCCATGTCGCCGTTGTGCTGGATATTATCGCAGGACTGAATGGTGAAGGCCGGGAGTCCGGCGGCGCGGCGTTTTTTGAGCGCAGCGGTCAGATAGCCGAACACCGTCTTCGGGCTGGAGGGATTATCCAGATCGTGCTGCACATCGGGATTGTCGAGTTCGAACTCGCCGGTGGCGGGGTTGAAGTTGTAGCCGCCTTCAGTGATGGTCAGCGAAACGATCCTGGTGTCCGCACTGGCCATCCTGTCGATGACGGCTCCGGCATCGTCGCAGCTCAGCAGAAAATCGATGAGTGAACCGATGATGCAGGTTTCAACATGTCCCTGGGGATGCCTCACGATCAATGTGTACAGATAATCCTGCGCTTTCAGAATGTCGCGCATTTTACGGTCATCCTTGCGCAGGCCCACCCCGCAGATGCCCCAGTCGGAGGCATCGGTTTCGTTCATGAGAGCATTGGTGTAAAAGGCTTCGTGTGATCGGTGGAATCCACCTACGCCGATATGGATGATACCCGCCCTGACCTTGCTCCGGTCATAGGAAGGACTGGCGACCTTGTCTGCGATGCGGGAAAGGTTCTTCTGCCTGAGCTCAATGGATTCTTTCATAACCTACCACCTAATATTCAGATACTTTATTTAAGGCCCTGCCCCGAAGCATTTTCCAGCCGCCGGAGATGAAATAAACAAAGGTGCCGTTTATAGTCACTGTCGCTGTCTCCTTTTTCTATGGCACTCAGACTGACAACATGTGCCTTTAATGTGAGGCTGACACCTGACCCGCACTCGACCCTGTTTGCACCTGAAGATTTTCCTGGAGCGACTTTGAACGCTGCAGATCCCACCAGGCAAACACAAAATAGATGAGAGTGCACCAGATGGTGAGATCATAAAATAACTCACGATTTACGTAGTAGTCGTACAGATTCGGGCTGTTGAACAGGACACGCCACGCCAAAATAGCCGGCACTACCAGTCCGATCACAATCCACACGCCGCGTATGGCCCAGGTCAGGCCACGTGTGTCTTTGACATGCACATGGCTTTCCTTTGCCGCCAGTTCAGCATGATACTTCGCAACCGCATTATTGAATTCCTGCTGTTTTTTTTCGGCCTCAGGATAGCTCTTGTCGGCGCCGGCTGCCTTCGCCAACAGGGTGTAGCAGACGAGCGAGACCACCCACGTCGGCAGGAACAGGTACACGAAGGGTATGATGCTGAGGGCATCCAGTCCGAAGCCGAACACCAGGCAGATCGCCCAGGTGATCAGCGCCGGCTTGTTGTCCTTGAGGCCCTTCAGACGGTGCCAGTTGCTCTTGTAGCCGAGCCGGGGAAAGATTTGCTGCTCGGCGAATACGACGCCGCCGATCGGCACGAGGACGAGTCCCGCGTAGGCAAGAATTGGCAGGATGCTGCGGTAGATGAACGGGAAACAGC
>CBDULX010000248.1:0-3970 GCA_965368175.1 uncultured Gammaproteobacteria bacterium
TGAGTCCAATGAAGCCTGCAAATATGGAATCGAACAGCAGTTTTTCCAGTATCTGAAGCGGCGGCAATCGACGCAACATGCCACCTGGGTGGTGGTTATGCAGCAAGTGGTTCTGAAATGCCAGTACCAGCGACATCAGGGCTGCCAGGCCGAGCAATGAATAGGCAATGATGGATACCAGAACATGAATTTGTAAACCCATGGCGGTATCGGCCGGAAGCATGTGATTGCCCTGGTAGATCATCTCCAGAATAATAGAGAGACTGGTAAGAGGTAATACCACCACAGCCATAATTTCGGTTCGTCGTGTCAGCGACATAAATAGAGTGATCAGGCTGATAATCAGCCCCACAGAGGATGCGGCATTAAAGAAACCGAACTGCATGCCCGCCTGGGTAAACATGTTGTTATAGAGGCTGATGAGATGGAGGGCGGCCCCCAGAAAACCGGGAATCAGTAACAGGGCTATTGGTTTTGCTACGAGACTGTCCCGACCCTGTAAACGAAGGAATAGACCCAGGGAGCAGAGTATGTAGAAAAGGATTGCGAGATAACTGGTTAAGCCAATCATGGTCAGAAAATATTTTATTTTTAGATAGTTAGCGTTTAAAGGATTATACAGAATGGTTTAAACATTCTGTTTAATATTTTTATAGCACAGGGCAGTTTCAAAATAACTTTATGAGATACAGATACGCTCTAGGTTAATGAAAAAAAGTCCCCAGCACCATGTTTGATTGCCACAGGTTCAGGCTCAATTTTATCCGATTTGCTCATACTTGTGTGAAAATGGTCACGAACATGAGCAAAAAAAGCTTATTTTTCAGGAATTTGCTGCTTTATTTTCTGCCCGTGATACCATTTTTAAAGGACTTGAAATATAAGTTATCGATGTGGAGAGAAAATGCGATTACGCGTACTAGGCTGCAGTGGTGGAATAGGCCAGAACCTGCGGACTTCAACATTCCTGCTGGATGATGATATCCTGCTGGATGCGGGTACCGGTGTGGGTGACCTGACTATGGATGAAATGCGCAATTTAAAGCACATTTTTATCACCCACAGCCATATGGACCATATCACCAGTATTCCTTTGCTGATCGATACCCTGTTTTCCGAGCTGAAAGATCCGTTACAGGTGTATGCACAGCCTGAAACCATCGAGGCCATGAAGACCCACATCTTTAACTGGAAAATATGGCCGGATTTCGCGGAACTGCCGACCAGGGATTCACCGGTACTGAAATTTCTGCCCATGCATCCCGGTGATGTGGTGAAAATTAAAGACCGAAGCATCAGGATGATTAAGGTTGAGCATACCGTGCCTGCGGTGGCCTATGCGGTAACCAGTAATAATGGGTGTATGGCCTACAGTGGCGATACTTCCACCAACGACAGTCTGTGGCAGGGGTTGAATGAGTTACCGTCACTGGATCTGTTGATCGTCGAATCGGGTTTCGCTAATCATGATCTTGAGCTGGCCAGGCTGGCCAGACATTATTGCCCCAGCCTGCTGGCTGAGGATATTAAAAAACTTAAACACAAGCCTAAATTGTGTATATCACACCTTAAACCCGGCGAAGAAACTGCAATCATGAAGCAGTGCCAGTCAGCCCTTGGGGACGACTGGGAACTGCATCAATTATCCAGCGGTGATGTTTTTCAGATATAATCCGCAGTTCTATTTCTACACATATATAACACACCATGTTTGACAGCTTAAGTGAACGCCTGGGCAGGACCATCAAAAACCTGCGTGGCCAGGGGCGTCTAACCGAAGATAATATTAAAGAGACCCTGCGCGATGTGCGCATGGCCCTGCTGGAAGCCGATGTGGCCCTGCCGGTGGTGCGAGACTTTATTGATCGCATCAAACAGCGGGCCGTGGGTAAGGAAGTGCTCACCAGTCTGACGCCGGGGCAGGCCCTGATCAAGGTAGTCAATGAAGAGCTGGTCAGTACCATGGGCGAATCCAATGAAGCCCTGGCGCTCAATGCGCAACCACCGGCGGTGGTGCTGATGGCGGGTCTTCAGGGCGCGGGTAAAACCACCACGGTGGCGAAGCTGGCCAAATTGCTGAAAGATCGCCACAACAAGAAAGTGATGGTGGTGAGCTGTGATGTCTATCGACCGGCGGCGATCAAGCAACTGGAAACCCTGGCCGTTCAGGTCGGTGCTGAATTTTTCCCCAGTGATAAAGACCAGAAACCGGTAGATATTGCCAATAAGGCCCTGGTCCAGGCGAAAAAACAGTTCATCGATGTGCTACTGGTGGATACCGCAGGTCGCCTGCACATCGATGCCGAGATGATGGGCGAGATCCAGGCCATTCACAGTGCTATTAAACCCGTAGAAACCCTGTTTGTGGTTGACAGTATGACCGGTCAGGATGCCGCCAATACTGCCAGGGCTTTTAACGACAGTCTCGAACTTACCGGTGTAGTGCTGACCAAAACCGATGGTGATGCCCGTGGTGGTGCCGCATTATCAATTCGGCAGATCACTGGTAAACCGATTAAGTTCCTGGGGGCCGGTGAAAAGGTGGATGCCCTGGAGCCTTTTCACCCCGACCGTCTGGCCTCACGTATTCTGGGTATGGGCGATGTGCTCAGCCTGGTGGAAGAAGCCGAGCGCAACGTCGATATTGTTAAAGCGGAAAAACTGGCGAATAAGGTAAAAAAGGGCAAGGGCTTTGATTTTAATGACCTGAAAGATCAGCTGGAACAGATGATGAATATGGGTGGCCTGGGTGCCCTGATGGATAAGTTGCCCGGTATGGGCCAGATGGCCGGTAATGTTAAAGGCCAGATGGATGACCGACAGGTCAAACGCATGGTGGCTATTATTCAGTCGATGACACCCAAAGAGCGAAGCTTCCCGGATTTAATCAAGGGCTCTCGCAAGCGTCGTATAGCTCAGGGTGCGGGGGTTCAGGTGCAGGACGTGAACCGCCTGATGAAACAGCAGATGCAGATGAGCAAAATGATGAAAAAAATGGCCAGGGGCGGCATGGCCAAAATGATGCGGGCCATGAAAGGTAAGATGCCAACCGGGATGGGGTTCTGATTGTTGGTATTGTTTAGCTGGATGCTTCAAAGCACCCTGAAACGGCCGTTCAATATATCAAAATCAAAAGCTTGGACGCGGAGACGCAAAGACGCAGAGGGTATGAAGTTGCAAATTCGCCTTAGGCGAATTTGTAAGAAAATAATACTAGAAGACAATGAATTCCAGTAATAGTAGACATTTTTTTACTGGCTCACATATTTCAAATGAACCCATAAATCATTCTCTGCGTCTTTGCGTCTCCGCGTCAAAGCTTTTATTGTTTTTCAATTTTAAACGGGCGACTGTTTATGGCTGAGCGAATATAAGCAACTATTAGTTCTTATTGAAATGGCCTGTTCAAATCCTCGTGATCATTCTCGAGCTATCCCACTAACTTTAAAAAGTTCCCTGAATGATGGGTAAAATTCCCGGTTTTTCAGGGAGATGTGAGCTGGTTCAATGATTTTGACTGATTTACGGGTATTCTTGGCCATACAAAAAACATTGCAAGGAAACTAATAATCATGAACAAGTTATCAACTGTTGCGCTGGGTGGCCTGCTGGCAGCGTCACTGTCATCAGCGGCCTATGCGGAACCTACGCGTACATTTTTCACCGAAACCGCAAACACTGCAGCCAAGGGTTCAGTGTCTCTGGATATGGAATATGGTTTTAGTGATTCTGCTAGTGGAACCGGTATTCGCATTGGCGGAATGGGTGGTGAGATTTTATTGAATAATACAAATTCCGCTGGTCCTAATGGTCAGTTTCAATCCAGCAGTATTGGCTATAAAAAAGCTATTCAGAAGAATCTGGCCGCTTACGGTATCCTGAGTTATTGGAATGATGATGCCTTTGGCGACTCTGTCACAGATATAGCCCTTGGTGTGGCTTTTACCCTTGAGCAGAAACAAATTACCAT
>CBDULX010000249.1:0-3947 GCA_965368175.1 uncultured Gammaproteobacteria bacterium
AAGTTATCGAGTTAACCGCTGCAGAACGTAAGCAGTGGAAACAGATTACCCGTCCTGTATGGGATCAATTTCGTGATGAAATCGGAGCCGGATTGATGGATGAAATCAGCGGCGTACTTGCAGACTGATAGTCATAATTTAACCGGCACTCCAACCCAGCAGAGGGATCACTGCTGGGATTATCACTAAATACTGGAAGTCAATATTGACTGGCAATTATATGAAAATTAATTGTTAAAAAAGAAATTAGTTATCGGGTTTCTTTAATGTTTAATCGCATCATTGATCAGTTCGAGAAATACACTATAACCATTGCATTTGCAGTGGCTACGCTTCTACTGTTTAGCAATGTTGTATTACGTTATGCCTTTGATACGGGTATGAGCTGGGTGCTGGAAGCCGTTCAGTACCTGTTTGCCTGGGTGGTCCTGATTGGTGCGGCTCATGGCGTTAAAATGGGTATACATCTTGGCATCGATCTGGTCATTGAAAAACTCTCACCAGCATTGCGAAAAAAGGTTGTCCTGTTTGCTGTGCTCTGCTGTCTGGTATTTGTCGCCATAGTTGATTACCAGTCGATGCGTTATATTTTTAAAATCTACCAGTGGGGTGACCTGACAGAAGACCTGCAAATTCCACAATGGTTACCCTATCTGGCCCTGCCGATTGGCCTGAGCTTAATGTTCTATCATTTCCTGATTGTTGGCTGGAAAATATTAACCAACCAGCAGCAAAGTATCCATACCAATGAAGTGCCCGATTCCTTGAAAGAGCTGGAATAAGCTATGGAACTCTTGTTGTTATTTTCCGGCCTGCTGTTTCTGTTACTCATCAATGTACCCATATCCATAAGTCTTGGCCTGACATCACTATCCTATGTATTGATGGCCACTGACGATTCTCCGGTAGTGATTGCCCAGAAGCTGTTTGATACCATGGAACATACCACGTTGCTGGCCATTCCATTTTTTATCCTGTCATCGCATTTTCTATCCACCGGTGGTGTATCTGAACGCCTGATCGAATTCGCAAAGTCTATGGTGGGCTGGATGCACGGTGGCCTCGCCATGGCGGCCGTTGTTTCCTGTATGCTGTTTGCCGCCATATCCGGTTCCTCGCCGGCAACCGTAGTCGCCATTGGCTCGATAATGATTCCCGGAATGATTAAGGCCGGTTACAGCAAAAGTTATACCGTAGGGGTCATAGCCACCGCGGGCAGTATGGGCATATTGATTCCACCCTCCATTCCTATGATTGTTTATGCCGATGCAGTGGAAGAATCCGTCGGCAAGATGTTCATTGCCGGCATTTTACCGGGCATCCTCATGGGTGTGCTTTTGATGCTGGCGACCTGGATCGTCGCTCGTAGACGCAACATGCCTCGTGAGCCCTGGCAGGGTTTTGGCCATTTATGCAAAAGCTTCCTGCGTGCATTCTGGGGATTGATGTTAATCGTCATTGTAGTGGGTGGTATTTATGGGGGTATCTTCACACCCACAGAAGCCGCCGCAGTTGCCGCCGTTTACTCAGCCTTTATCGCTCTGTTTGTGCACAAAGATATGAGCTTTAAAGATGTTCCCAAGACCATGCTCGACGCATCAAAAATGACAGCGGTCATTATGTTTATTATTGCCTGTGCCATGATTTTTGCCCATGTGCTAACGGAAGAACAGGTGCCACAGAATCTCGCCCAGTCCGTGCTCGAACATGATCCCAGCCCCTGGATGTTCCTGTTACTGATCAATGTCATTTTATGGTTCGCCGGTGATTTTATGGAACCCTCATCCATATTATTAATACTGGCACCACTATTCCACCCTATTGCCCTCACTCTGGGCATAGACCCCATTCACCTTGGCATTATCATGACCACCAACATGGAAGTCGGCATGATTACCCCACCCGTAGGCCTCAACCTCTATGTCGCCGCCGGCCTCACTGGCATGAGCCTTGGCCAGGTCACCAAAGCCGCCCTGCCCTGGATGTTCGTACTCATATTTGCATTGTTACTAATCACCTATATTCCGTGGATTAGTCTGTTTCTGGTGCAACTGTTGTATTGATGAATTAAACATTGCATCTTATATTTTATCTACACTAGAGATGTAGTGGCATAGTTAAGCCCCCAGATAGAACGCGCTATGATGCACTTTTTATCCGGACAACAGGACACATTCATCCATATTGTGCTAAATTGTGTACATACGAACACGGCGAGGTGAACCATGTCCAAGTCTACAACCATGACCATCCGCCTGGATCCCGAGCTTAAGTCCCGCCTGGATAAGCTGGCTGCTGCCACACAGCGCAGCAAGTCTTTTCTGGCATCTGAGGCCGTACGTGAGTTTATTGAACTGAACGAGTGGCAAATTCAGGAACTGGAAAACGCCATCAAAGAAGCCGACGATGGCGATTTTGCCAGTGATAAGGAAGTAGCAGCCGTATTTAACAAGTGGGATGCTAATGCAGATTAAATGGCTGCGTAAGGCATTGCAAAACCTGGATGATGAAGCCGAGTACATTGCTAAAGACGATTCACAAGCCGCTCAATTAGTAGTGCAACGGATTGCGCAAACCGTATCATTACTGGAAGAAAATCCGTCACTTGGCCACCCCGGCAGATTACCTGGCACTCTTGAACTCGTCATTCCTAAAACACGCTATATTATCCCTTACCGTGTGCGACCTCGCCTGCAACGCATTGAAATCCTGCGTGTATTTCATACTTCTCGTAAACAACCTGGCCGCTGGTAGTTTTTCTTTCCGAATCGGTAGTAGACCTCCCCTGGATGTTAGGGGAGGCCTTTACTTATTTTAGTGCCTTACTTCATTTCGCTGGATTTACTCAATCAACTTCCAGTCAGCCTGGGTATGTATAGTGGTTCCATCATCCATATCTATGAATAAATCAACTCGGTTTAATCCAGGCCTCAACATTTGCGAACTGTCATGACACAAATAGATACGCTGACTTGTTAGCGTAGTCTTCCAGGGATCACATAAGCTGCCTGAAAAGTAGGGCTCTGGCAAACCGTTTATATTACCTCGAACACTTAATGGCATTGAAGTAATCTGTGGCGGTAAAATAATAGCCATGTCAAATCGCTGATAGGGAACAAACTGAGACTCAGTTGCGGGACTAACAACCGCACCTGGCTCAGTGCCTGTATAAAGTGAAACCAGTTCAGCAGTTATATGGAAAAACCGGGTATAACCACGGTTGCCAGAAATAATCATGTCCTTTATTTCAAATGCAGAGAGATCAAAACTCTCTACGGGTTGCGCTGAAGATGATAATGCCTGTCCTGTAGGATCATATAAATATACAGCCATAGCATCCAGATTAACATCAAGGCCTGTTGCACTACCCTCACTGGCGTTGCACTGGTAATTATCTGAAGTTTCATTATAAATACGCACTTCAGGACCAGAAATCGGCGAATCGCTTTTAAAATTCTGACCATTAATTGTCACATCAAATCCATACTGTGGATCAGCGGGGCTAATATATAAACTAGAATTAACAGCCGGATCAGAATCAATAGCATGCAGGTCGATCGCATAACTTCCGTCAACGGAATCGCCTACTGTTACCCGGCCTTGCAACAGATTGTAAGGGTCATATACATCACGCACTATTGCAGATATCTGATAAGTGCCTTCAGGAGTACCACCTTCGACAGTCACCGTATTCACTTTTGCCTGAAAGTTGAAGAAGTTTAAGCCATCAGCACTCCTGCCATAGCCGTTTATATCACTATATTCATATCGAGCAAGATCCGGTGCAGCATTCAACAATAAATCAGAATTCAGTGCAGTACCTGTTGGATCAAAAAAATTGATCGATATTTCCTGTAGACTGGCGCCAGAAGTCAACGGCAGATTCACGAAACTTCTCACATGGTAGCCATCTGAACCAAGGTGATTAAAAATCTCAATTGAATAAG
>CBDULX010000250.1:0-3940 GCA_965368175.1 uncultured Gammaproteobacteria bacterium
TGGGGCGTGTTTCTTTGGTTCTGTTTCTTTTCACGAGAAAAGAAATGAACTCGCCCAGCAGGGCGAAACCAATGTCTAAAGTTAGCCCATAAATTAAAAAATAGAATAAAACCCTAAACATCCGAGCAATCACAACTAAAGAAAAAACAACAAATCCCACTTTAGGGTAATTGCTCCATCGGTTCTTCCCGTAACATGGCAATGAAGGCATCAGCGACCGGGTGCTCCAGGTGTTTCCGGTTGCGTGCAATCCACAGGGTTCTCATGATGCGAAACCCCTTAATCTTAATATGATATAGAGAACCATTGCGGACACTGTCAATAACTGCAAACCGTGGCAGGAAGCTCACATGTCTCCCCCGTGACAGAATATTTACAATGGTATCGGTCGATCCTACTTCCATGGCAACCTTCAATTCGCTAATACCAATATTTCTTAAGGCAGTATCCAGTGCCACTCTGGGTGACGAGCGTTGTTCTCGAAGTACATAACTGAGTTGAGTTAAGGATTCTACTGGTAACAGATCTGTACCTGCCAGTGTGTGATTGTTGCTGCATACCAGCCAGAGTTCATCATCAGACCAGCGTTGTACCAGAATATCCGGATGATCAGGCGCGCTCTCCATTAGCGCCAGATCGATCATGCCGGTGGCCAGATGGGATTCAATTTTACGACTGTATGTCATTCGACTGTCGATCTTGAATTCAGGGTGCCGTTCAGAGAACAGAAGCAACAGTTCGGGCAACAGATGCTCACCGATGGAGAAGGTTACTTCCAGGTGTAGTGAAGTCAGTCCTTTGACCATGTTGTTTATTTCCTGAGACAGGCTGTATTGCCGATCTAGGGTCTGTACCGCTAATAAATAGACTTTTTCACCGGCAGTCGTTAAACGCAGCCTGGCTCCGACACGTTCCATGAGGGGCAGGCCATAGGTTGCTTCCAGTGCACGCAGGCGTTTGGTGATGGCCGGCTGACCAATATTAAGGGCATGGGCTGCGGCCTGGACACCCCCTTTTTCGACTACTGCGCGGAGTGCGGCCCATTCAGATAAATTAGGCAGGTTTTTATATTCCATACAGGAATGTAACATGAATTTAATTCATTAGGAATATCTAATGAATAATGACAGAATATGTCTGTATTAGTAAGGATTATGCAGTGATCGTATCTCGTTTAGACTAACTGCTGCAACAGGCATATTCCTGTCAGTAAAGCAATTAGTACCAGCATCTGCTGTTGATGATCGTTGATCATCATCTTAAACATTCGTATCCATCCTGATTTGATATTTATAACCGTGTATTTTCTTATTGCACGGCAGTTAGTGAACTCATCCTTGTGTTTAACCAAAAGGGCACTTAGAAATAATATGAATTGGTCTGCTATTTTCCCATTTTTAAACTGGTTCAGGTTAGTCAATAAAAATACCATGAAGAATGATCTGCTTGCCGGTTTCACCGGAGCGGTCATAGTTCTGCCTCAGGGCGTGGCCTTTGCAACCATTGCAGGGCTGCCACCCGAATATGGGCTTTATACGGCAATGGTCACTCCTATAGTGGCAGCATTGTTTGGTTCATCGCTGCATTTGATTTCAGGGCCGACCACAGCAATTTCAATCGTCGTATTTTCGGCTGTGAGTCACCATGCTGCACCTGGCAGCCCGGAGTTTATTTCCCTGGTTTTAACCATGACATTCCTGGCCGGTATCTATCAGTTAGCTTTTGGACTGGCTCGCCTGGGTGTACTGGTTAACTTCGTCTCTCATACCGTCGTTATTGGTTTTACTGCGGGTGCCGCAATATTGATTGCGTCCAGCCAGATGAAAAGTATTTTAGGTGTTCATATTCCGGCTGGTGAGTCTTTTCTCCATACATGGATACTGCTGCTGCAAAAATCAGGCGATAGCAATATTTACGTGTTGATAACTGCTTTATCAACGCTGGTCGCAGCCCTGCTGGTTAAACGGTTTTTACCCAAAATACCTAATTTACTGATTGGCCTGATTGTTGGCAGCCTGGTGGCTGTTGCACTGGGTGGAATTAGTAATGGTATCAAGCTGGTCGGTGAAATACCCGCTCATTTACCACCTGTGTCACTACCGGATTTTTCATTATTAACGATTAAAAAGCTGGCGCCAGAGGCCTTTGCCGTAGCCCTGCTGGGTTTGATTGAAGCAGTGTCTATCAGTCGGGCTATTGCCACCAAATCTAACCAGCGTATTCATGCTAGCCAGGAATTTATCGGCCAGGGTTTATCCAATGTTGTGGGCAGCTTCTTTTCAAGTTATGCCGGCTCGGGTTCATTTACCCGTTCTGGTATCAATTATGCGGCCGGCGCAAAAACGCCATTCTCAGCCATTTTTGCCGCTATATTTTTGATGATTATTATCTTGTTGATTGCGCCATTAACTGCACATTTACCCGTGGCCGCTATGGGTGGCGTCATACTGATTGTGGCTTACAATCTGGTGGATTTTCACCATATAAAACAAATTTTAAAATACAGCAAATCAGAAACTGCTATTCTGCTTACTACATTTCTGGCTACCTTATTTCTGGAACTGGAATTTGCTATATATTTAGGAGTGTTATTGTCACTGGTAATCTTTCTCGCCCGTACCTCAACGCCAGAAATCGTGACTTTGTCGGTGAGTCATGAGCAGGGTGAAGAGAAGAAGAAACTCATTGATATACATAAAAAACCAATCAATCAGTGTCCGCAGTTAAAGATTATTCGTATTGATATGTCTGTGTATTTTGGATCACTCAATCATATACAGAATCGTTTGCACCATATTATGGAAAACGAAAATATAAAGCACATTTTGATTGTGGGTACGGGTATTAATTTTATAGACCTGAGTGGTGCGGAAATGCTGGCAAATGAGGGACGACGACTCAAGAGTATGGGCGGTGGGCTGTATTTTGCCGAACTGAATTCTCATGTTTATGAATTTATCAGTAAAAATTACCTGGTTGCCAAGATTGGAAATTCACATTTCTTTGATAAGAAAAAGAAGGCGATAGCAGGTATTTATAAAAAACTGGACAGGGAAATCTGTAAGAATTGTGCTACTCGGGTGTTTGATGAGTGTAACTGGTAAAAACCAGTTGCAAGTTGTAAGTTTTTAAGTCTTAGGTATTAGGTTGGAAGTCGTGATTTTGTCATCCTGAGCGAAGCGTGAGGATCTTATTTGCTCTGTTTAGCAACTTCACTGACTTCGGGTTTAAATCGCATGGAGCGATTTAAACAGGCCTGGTCTGGCCCATAGGGTGAAGTCGATGAGCCCGAAGTAATGACTTATTCACCTCTTCCTTAGAATTTATAGGTGCCATTCACATACAGATAACGGCCGGGTTCATTCAGCAAGATAAAATCGCCACCAGTTACCCCTATTAACGTAAGGTCCTGATAGGTGTTGGTGACAGCATAGGTCTCATCAAACAGATTGTCTATACCAGCAGTCAGTTCAAATGCATTGGTGATATTATGTTTAATTCTGGCATTAACGACCGTATAACTGGCAATTTCCTGCTCGCCATTGTCGGCATCGAAATTGCTCCAGCCATCCGCTGCAATCAATTCAACTCTGGCGGTATTTTTGAAGCCATAATCGTAATTTAACGCCAGATTTAATTTTAATGGCGGAATTTCTGCAAGATCAGTATCGGTCTGGCCAGCAATCGCCTGATCTTTCTCACCGCGCTGCCAGGCGATACCAAAATCCATATACAGTTCATCACTGGCAAAATAGGAGCCATTTACCGCCAGGCCGTAAATGGTGGCGTCTATATTTTCAAAACGGTTGCTACCGGCATCGGAATTATAATAGATATAATCTTTCAACCAGCTATGGAACAGTTTGGTCTTGATTTTGAAGCTTTCATAACTGTTTTCCATGCCGAAATCAATTTCGTAGTTTGTAGTCTGTTCCAGTGT
>CBDULX010000251.1:0-3904 GCA_965368175.1 uncultured Gammaproteobacteria bacterium
ATGCCGGTATGACGGGATTTAGATCTAAGCTTTAAGTAAGTGCCATTCGGGGCAGGCCTTACAATTGACATAATGTGAAATGTAAGGCCTGACCATCGACTCGTTTCCTTCTTTTAGCACTTTTTCCACTAGCGCATTTCGAGCCCTAGCAATACGGCATTACAGCCACCACTGGTAGCAACTTTTGCCAGCAGATCATCGCCACGCGCCTGTTCCAGTTCACGGCCTTCGCCTTCGGGTACAAAGAACTGTGCGATCTGTGGGAAGTCGACAGCATTTCCCCGTGACCGCCAGACACCGCGCGATCGGCCGACGATGCAGGCCTGCCCATCTGTAAGCTTTGGCTTGTCGAAGCTGACAGCTACAAATTCGGCTGGTCGTGCGGTTGTTATCGTGACATACACAGGCTTGCCAAGCTCCTTTGCTTCTGAGGCCATCTCATTGGACAGGATGCCCTGAGCAAGCTGATAGCCGAGGATGACGAAGTCACCACGAAACAGCGAACGCGGATCCATTTTTTCTGTTTCCAGGTAGACAACAGTGCCAGTCGCCCTGACCAGCAGCGGATTGAATAACACCAGACACAGGATGGCGAACTGTACCCCAATGGCCACTTTCATCGCTTTACTCATGTAGGGTTTACTCATGAGATCTCCTCCGATGTGGATATGCGTGCTAACAGCGCGCGACGCTGGCGTTCCAGGAAGATAGCTGTACCTATTAACAACGCACCGCCAACGATAAAGGCCAGTGAGCGTTCCAGCAGCTGGAAGCTCCACGAGAAATACTGGATAAATATCAGGACAGCGGCGCTCGAGACACCGAAGTTAATCATCATGCGACTGTTAAACCTTGCGCCGAACACGGCTGCCGCTATAGCGGTTGCGAATAAAACAATGATCAGGCCGGTATACAGTGCTTTGTTGTATACCATTTCCGCCAGCAGGTTCTTGCCATTACCACCCAGCAGGATCAGCATGACCGTCGAGAAGCCGAGCATGAGGTAGCTCGCCTTTCGCTGGCCACTCGCAAATACGGCAGCAATCAGCGCAAACACAGTACCAACGATGAGTATCTGTTTCATCGACCAGGTGATTTTGGCGAGGTATCTGAGCGTCCCGTCATCGATGCTGTAGAAAATGAGAGGAACGGCAATCAGAATGCCGCCCCAGTAGCGGCATGCACTCAGCACAAATCGCCAAGAATCGTTATAGGCACGTTCGGCCAGCAGGGATGCAGCAATCAGGCTGATACCGATGAACGGAAATATCGGCCGCAGGCCGCCGGGCGAAACGAGGAATTCAATCTGATCATCCATGAACCAGCCGGAACCGCCGCCGTACCAGCCCAGCGCGAGCAGCCCAAGTGGTACGGCCAGCATACCGTGTGCCTTACTGTTGCGTGCGTAGCCCATCACGAGTGCAGCAACCATCCACAGGAACGGTGCCTGCCAGTAAGTGAGTGAATGGTTAAACAACTGGCCGAGCAGAAACATGTACGCGCCAACCGAGAGAGTCGTCAGCAGCCACAGTGAGTTGGCGACACGTGGTAATCCGCGACGATCGGTTATAGATGCCAGCAGGACTGATAACAGGTAGGCTGCGAAGACAATCAGAACCCGTTCTACCGCACCCATCGCGGACCAGTTGCTGGCCACAAACAACAAAATGCCGAGACCGATGAGCACGGAGCCGAAGCTTGCGATGATGGTAATCGCCAGACTCGACTTACCCTCCTGCGCCTGGTTCAGGCTTGCACGCAGCGCATCCACCTTTGTCTCATCAAGCAGTCCTTCGCTAAGCCAGTGCTTGAATGCCTTATCAATCGATCTGTTCATCACCATTCCTTAGATTTAGTAATTGTTTCTAATATTAGAGTTAATTGATCCCTGACCCGATTTTTCTGATTATTCTACATTATTTTTACAGCTCCCATGGGTAGCCGATAAACATTTGCGGCTCAAAGCCCTCATGTCCGTATGCAAAATCGGCTCGAAATACTACTCCCGAAGCAGTAACCATTCTAATCCCGACGCCATAGGATTCTCGCCAGGTGTCACCCAGTTCACTTCGCGTGTCCGCCGTACTGCCCAGCTCAAAAAATGCAGCAATTTGAAACGCGGTTCGAATATCCTTCATGATAAAAATGTCGAAGGGTGTGGCCTCATCCGTGATATTCCAGCGTAACTCCGTACCAAAAAACTGGGTATGGGCACCACTATACCTGCCCTGGGGATAGGAACGCAGGTAACTAAAGCCACCCAACGAGGTAGCGGAACCATAAGTGTTATTTGCGATAGTGTTGTCGACCACTTCGAAGCAAAATTGCTGTTGCTCCACAGTGAGTAAAGGATCGTTACAGTTAATGCCCTGCTGATCTTGCAGATTATCCGGATCGGTTTCACCTATCTGTTTAACCGTGGCGTCGGAACGCAGAAAATTGAAGGCCCAGGTACTCCATTTACCTACGGGCACATAGAATGACAGTCCGTAATCCATCACATAGAAATCTGGCCCAGAATCACTGGGCGGCGTGGAAAATCGGCTAATGTTGAGTCGCAACCCACGCCGGGGATCTGCGTAATCATCGGTAAAGTCGATACGAGTGCCAATAATAGTCGTTTCAACCCATTCACGAGCAGCATCCTGTGCATCAACGATAATACCGCCATCTTTATCTCGAATACTATCTAGCTGCGAAGCGCCCTTGTACCATCCCCCATACAACTCAAAGCGACGATCAAAAAACGTCGCCGTCAATCTGCCGCCAGAATAAACCGTGTCACTGAGATCGAGCAGGCGAAAGTCATTCTTATCGGTATCCATACCTCTTCCGCTATAACTCATAATTTGTACTTTACTGATGTCACTATACCCGGCATCCAGAATAAGTGTTCGCGGAATAATGTGCACATCGGCCACACCAACAGCCAGGCCTTCGACTTCACCTGCTAACCATATGCCATATGCATCGGTGTATGTATCGGCGACATTCATCGAACCGCCAACCAGGCCAATTCCCTCACCAATACCAGGCAGACTATAAGGATAGGGAAAGACTGCATAGCCGGGGCTCTTTGAAAACTGTTCTTTGCGGCGTTCAACAAGGAGAAAAGGTAGCTCAGCATCTATATCATCCGCCCCTTCTGTTTCTTCGGCACACACCGACGGAATAATCATGGCGAATAAATAAAATGATATGAAGCAAGCCTTGATGATGCTGTACATGATGTGATCCTTATTAAAACGGTTCAGACATCTTTTATCTAAAGCAGTCATTTCATCCATAAAAAATAGTATTTAAGACTCTATTTACTTAAAATTCCAGTACTTTCTATCCATCATTCAATTACTTACGTAGGTTTTGAACATGGATGTTCTTATGCTGCGAGAAAAGGATGTTCAGGAGCTGTCCGACCCGTTATGAGGACAAGTTTATTTTTATGCTAATTTGCATAGGTTTTCTATGCGCAGGGCAAACTATTTAAACCAGGAGGTAACCAGCCAGGCATTTGAGGTCTCAGGCTCAAAGTTAAAACGTTGAACAATAATGTCCAGATCCTTACGGGCTAACCCTGCCCTCACAAGACATTTGTACTTCCTTGTACTTCGTTTTTTCGGCTTAGCCGGGGAAGTTACCTGATGAAAATATTCGGTATCGCGCCGCCGGAATTCTCAGATACTTAAAGTAGCCATTTCATCCATGAAAAGTGGCTTTTAAGCCTGTATTTGGTCTGTATTCAAGCATTTTAGTTTAGTAATTCAATGACTTATGTTGGTCCGACCCGTCCTTGACGACCTTGCTTCTAAACTTTTTTGTGTACGTATTATAGGGCTTACGTTTTGTTGTCATTGGGACACTCCTCTGAGAGACTATTGTCTCTGATTAAAAGTGTCCGTTAAAC
>CBDULX010000252.1:0-3868 GCA_965368175.1 uncultured Gammaproteobacteria bacterium
CGATCGATATCTTCTTCCCGAGTCATCAATTGTGTTTCTTCAATACTTGCACTCATGAGCAGGCCTTTTATATAACACTAATACTCTTAAATTTAATATTAGTAAAATTGCATAAAATAATACATAGTTTTATACACTTATTTTGTAACTTTTTCAGAAATATCTGGTAAAAACACTGCATCAATTTTAAAGCCCAAATGAGACTGATTCGATATACTGTTATCACTTATGTATAGATTCTGTTACCCACTGCTATTACTCAGCCTTTTGTCTATGCCCTTGCAGGCCAAGCCCGACAAGGAGCAGGAGGCTATAGAGTACCAGTTAAAGCTCGATCTGATCCGCTCTAAAATCGACGATGTACTGACTACCCTCAATGAAACCGAATCCAGGCGTGATACGGTGCGTGATGAATTACATAAACTTGAGGTCAAAATCGCTAAAATTTCAAAATCTTTACGTAATGTGCTTCGAAAACACCGAAATTCTACCAAAAGCCTCAATGACCTCAAGGCTGAACTCAAATTACTACAAAAGCAGCTAACTACCCAGAAACGGGTTCTATCGTCACAGATTCGGTCTGCCTACAGTATGGGGCAGCAACCCCATATCAAATTAATACTCAACCAGAAGAAACCCGCCGAACTGGGCCGCTCAATGGTGTATTTTAACTACCTGAACCAGGCCCGGACCGAGCAGATTAAGACTTTTCTTAGTAATATTGAGCGAAAACAGCTGGTTGAAACCTCGATCAGAACCACCCAGCTGGAACTGGAAGGCCTTATTGCCCAGCGGAAACAGCAAAAATCTGAGCTTTCATCCAGCCGAAAACAACGCAAACAGTTACTCGCCAATCTAAACAAAGATATCGATAACCAGCAACTGACACTGGACGACCTTACCAGCAGTCGCAGCCGAATTGAGCAATTATTGTTGTCCCTGGGTGAAATACTGGCCGATATTCCTGCCATACCTGTACAGCAGAAGCCTTTTACTGACCTTAAAGGCAAATTACCCTGGCCGGTTAGAGGTACTATTGGTGCCGAGTTCGGAACCTCTCGTAATCAGGGGGATCTGACCTGGAATGGTGTAGTGATCCAATCCGCCTATAGCACTCCAGTAAGGGCAGTGAGTCATGGTCGAGTGGTTTTTGCCGATTGGCTACAGGGCTTTGGTTTTATCACAATCATTGATCATAATGATGGTTACATGACATTGTACGGTCATAATCAGGCCTTGTACAAACAGGCCGGCGAGTGGGTTCAGGCCGGCGAAACAATTGCATCTGTTGGTGACAGTGGCGGCCAGGAACATAGTGGCTTATATTTCGAAATTCGCTCACAGGGACAACCCATCAACCCCGATCAATGGTGTTCCAGCAAGAACAAACACCTGGCATTAATAGACTAATTAAAAAATATTAACTGGAGTAATTTAATGAATCTGCCCTGTTTTAACGGCAACACGATTTTAATTGGAATAATGATGGGGCTGATGGCTTTGTCGCCGGTAATGGCTGAAAACAATAACCCTGATAATGGCCTGCCACTCGATCAACTACGTAATTTCTCAGATATTTTTTCCCGTATCAAAAGCGATTATGTGGAAGAAGTGCCCGATACCGATCTACTAAAGAACGCCATCAAGGGTATGCTGGCCGGCCTCGATCCCCACTCTGCATATCTTGACCCCAGTGAATATGAAGAGTTACAAATTGGCACTTCAGGCGAGTTTGGAGGACTGGGTATACAGGTCGGTATGGAAGATGGCTTTGTTAAAGTCATATCTCCCATTGATGATACTCCGGCCTACCATGCAGGAATTAAATCCGGTGATTTGATTATTCGTATTGATCAGAAGCCGGTAAAGGGCATGACCTTAAATGACGCCGTTGAAATCATGCGTGGCAAGCCAGGTTCTAAAATTACCCTGCTGATACTAAGGGAAGGTAATAACGAACCCATTAACTTTGTACTGGAACGTGCGATCATTAAAGTTAAGAGTGTAAAAAGCCAGTTAATACAAAAAGACTATGGCTATGTTCGCATATCTACATTCCAGTCACGCACCTCACGCCATTTGATTGAAGCAATAAACCAGTTGATCAAGGAAAACAGGCAATCACTAAAGGGACTGGTGCTGGATCTTCGTAACAACCCCGGTGGTGTACTCAATGCCGCATCGGAAGTATCTGACCTGTTTCTCAATGATGGCCTTATTGTATTCACCAAAGGCCGAGTAAAAAATTCTTATTATGAATACCGGGCCAAACCGGGCGACACACTCGGCGGCGCACCCATGGTTGTACTTATTAACGGAGGTTCGGCCTCAGCCTCGGAAATTGTCGCAGGTGCTCTTCAGGACCATAAACGTGCAATACTCATGGGCAGTAAAACCTTTGGTAAAGGCTCAGTTCAAACCATTCAGGAACTGCGTAACGGTGGTGCTGTAAAAATGACTACCGCTCGTTATTACACCCCCTCTGGCCGCTCTATACAGGCACAGGGCATAGTTCCTGATATCATACTGGAAGACCTGCAACTAACGGAAGTTGACCATAATGGAATAAAACAGATTAAGGAATCAGATTTATCTGGCCACCTTGAAAACCCTGATGACAAACCAGCCACTAAAAAAGAGACAACACCAGGTAGCATGAACGATGACTACGCCATACGTGAAGCATTGAATCTTTTAAAGGGCCTTTCTATTTACAGGAAAAACAACTGACAGGATAAATAGCATGACTCGTGTACTTGTTCCACTCGCCCAGGGTTGTGAAGAACTTGAGGCAGTTACCATCACCGACCTGCTCACTCGTGCAGGCATCGAAGTAGTAACTGCTGGCCTCGACAATAAGCCTGTTATAGCCTCTCGCGGTATGACACTAATACCAGATACCAGTATCGACAAAGTGGTTAATGAATCCTTTGATCTTGTGGTACTACCTGGCGGTCTACCCGGTGCAAATCACCTACGAGACGACAGCCGGGTTCAGGACATATTAAAAAAACAGGCCGCAGCAAACAAATCTGTAGCTGCATTATGCGCTGCGCCTAAAGCCCTCGCTGCTGCTGGCTTGCTGGAAGGCAGGTCCGTAACCTGTTATCCAGGTTCGCTCAATGATTCTGATTTGAAAAATACCAACATTAAAACAACCCCGATTGAAATAGACGGGAATATCATCACTTCTCGTGGCCCAGGCACCGCCATGGACTTTGCTTTGACCTTGATTGAATTGCTGGAAGGTAAAGAAAAGCGAGAAGAGGTGAATCGACAAATGGTACGTTAATAATTTACTGATTATATTTATAAATATTGCCTGCGCCATTCATAAAGTATGATAGCAAGGGCATGGCTTACATTCATCGAGCCATTGATACCAAACATTGGAATATGAATAGCGCTGCTACACAGGTTCAAAATATTCTCCGGCACACCATGCTTTTCACTTCCAATCACCAGTACACATTGCTCGGGTAATTGTGTTTCCAGGATGCTGGTCGATTCTGAGGTTATCTCTATGGCCATCATAGTTGGCCATTTTGTAAGCTTATGTTGCAGCTCTTCCAGGGTTAATGAAATCGTCTGAATCGAATTGACCGTACTGCGTGATACCCGCCGGATTGCTTTCTGATCTAACTGCCTGGCTACATCATTAAGCATATAAATAGCTTCACAGCCTGCGGCCTCAGCAAGTCGATAAACCGCGCCGATGTTCACAGATTTACTCAAACCTGCAATTAGTATGGCGGGCGCAGCTTTAATATCTCCGTCAGTTTTTTTTCGTTTTTGTTGCTCATACAACTGGTGACTGTCAATTTGTTTGCCAGCGCCGCTCATCTGTCATAAAACCTTAATTTAAGTA
>CBDULX010000253.1:0-3867 GCA_965368175.1 uncultured Gammaproteobacteria bacterium
AAGTTGCAAGTTACAAGTTACAAGTTACAAGTTACAAGTTACAAGTTACAAGTTACAAGTTACAAGAAATGTTGCGCTATTCCAGTATGGTTTGAAATAATACTTTTGACTTACAACTTACAACTTACAACTTACAACTTACAACTTACAACTTACAACTTACAACTTGTAACTTGTAAGTTATTTAGCCGTCTTGGCAATCTGATGCTGATTAAGGTTAATGTAGTCAACCAGAATGTTAGCGCTTTCCATTAGCAGTGGTGTGTTTTTGTGCGCTGCTAGCTCACTATCTTCGTCCTTGTCGAGCTCCAGTTCCAGCTCATCGATGGTTTTTATGGCTTTCATACCCTTGGCCAGGCGTCGTTCATTTTCCAGTTTCAGCTGAGCCTGTTCCAGTGATTTTTGTTCGGCCTTACGCTTGTCTTCATTTAATGACAGCGCTTTTATGTGGCGGCGCTGCTCAATCAACTGATTGGTTTTTACCAGATGAGTGTAATCCGGGTCATTGGCGGCCCGTCGATTATGCAGTTCGCTCAGGCGAGGAATCGCCGAAGCAAAATCTGAATAAGGCTGGTACTCAGTGGCGCGAATTCGATCCCAGGGCAGGGCTCCATCTAATGCGCTCTCACCAATTTCACTGATGTTATACAAGGAGGGTAGTTCTATATCTGGAATCACTCCCCTGTTCTGGGTACTGTTGCCCGATATGCGATAGAACTTCTGCTGGGTGAGGGTAATCTGTCCGTGTTTAAGCGGCATCATGGCCTGTACTGTACCCTTACCATAAGTTTGAGTGCCAATTACCAGACCTCGGTGGTAGTCCTGAATAGCGCCAGCGAAAATCTCAGATGCCGATGCGCTGAGGCGATTGACCAGCACTGCCAGCGGACCCTGGTAGGTTATGTCCTCATCGTCGTCGGTGTGCACGTAAACCCGGCCGCCGACACCTTTTACCTGAACCGTAGGGCCTTCGGTAATGAACAGGCCAATCAGTTCATTGACTTCACGCAGTGAACCGCCGCCATTGTCGCTGAGGTCGACGACGACACCCTGGACATCCTCTGCCATTAGTTCCTTAAGCAGTTTGCGCACGTCGCGGGTGGTGCTGCGATAGTTGGGGTCGCCACGACTGGCGGCTTCAAAGTCGATGTAGAATTTAGGAATATCGATGATACCCAGCTTGTATTTTTTGCCGTAGTTGTCCAGTTCAATGATTTTTTTACTGGCAGCCTGTTCTTCCAGCTTTACCGTATCACGGGTGATGGCGATGATTTTACTCTGCTGGTTATCCACTGCATTGGCCTGCAGAATGGAGAGGCGCACCACAGTATCTTTCGGGCCGCGTATCAGGTCTACTACATCGTCCAGACGCCAGCCGATAACATCGACAATTTCACCGTTTTTACCCTGGCCTACACCAATGATGCGGTCATTGGCTTTCAGTTGTCTGGATTTGTCAGCAGGGCCTGCGGGGATCACCCGGCTCACCTTGGTGTATTCATCTTCAAGTTGCAGCATAGCACCAATGCCTTCCAGAGAAAGTTTCATCCGGATATTGAAATTCTCGGTGGCACGGGGTGAGAAATACTGGGTATGGGGGTCGTAACTTAGCGTTAGCGCATTCATGTACGTACGATAGGCGTCTTCACTAACAGTTTGCTGCACCCGTTTGAGCTGGTTCTCGTAGCGTTTGGTTAGCAGTTCGGTGATATTTTCAGGTTTCTTGTCGGTCAATTTCAGGTTGAGGACGGCATTTTTCAGGCGTTTGCGCCAGAGCAGATCCAGCTCAGCCAATGATTTAGACCAGGCTATATCCTTCCGTTCTATGGTGAGAAACTCATCCTGTTTGAAATCCAGCTTGTTTATGCCTTTTTTCAGTTCTTTCAACATGAATTTCAGCCGATCAGTGACCCGAAGCTGATAACGGTTGTAAATATTAAATGCCGGCTGCAGGTTGCTGGTTTTAAATGCATCATCCAGTTTGTGGCGGTATTGCTCGAATTCTTCAATATCTGAAGCCAGGAAATAGCTTTTGTCTCTGTCCAGCTCATCGATATACCGATCCAGTACTGTCGAAGACAGCTGATCATCGAGAAATACCTGGGTACGCTGAAAGTGCTGGTGGCGCAATCGGCTGATGATTTCAGCAGTGGTGTAAGCATGTTCCTGCAGGGGTTTCAGGTTTTTCTGAGTGTCTGAAATGCTGCCGTTGACGCTGAGTGGAATCAGGCAGGCAGCGATAAAAACATGTAGATGACGAATTAATTTCATAAAATCAATAACTTGTATATAGCGAGTCTAATTAAGATATTTTAGACCAGATTACTACAAAGAATTCCTTTTTGGTTAACAAATTCAACAGTCGATGCATACCTATATGGTGGTGAATCAGCTGATATTAAACCCACAACCCAGGCCAGCCTTATCAGGTCGAGCTTGCAACTGGAAAGGAAGGGGCTCTGATGAATATTATCCACCCGTTAATACAGAATGAAATCAGGCAAATTCAGCAAATTTCCTGATCCTGAGTCTGTTTATTCTATCACCAGTTCCACGTTTTCGATCTGCTGCTGACGTAAATAAAAGCCGCGCATTTCCAGCACTCCCCGGGTATTCAGCGAGACGATCAGGTACAGAGTGTCTGGATAATTGGCCTGCGCCAGATCGGTGGCCGAAGGCCAGGCAGGTGCATCCGGGTGTGAATGGTAAATGGCGAACAATTCATTGCCCTGGTTGCGGATATCTCTGATGCTGTCGATCAGAATGCCGGGGTCCATTTCGAACAGGTGTTGAGGGTCTCCGGCCACATTCTGTACCGGATATACCCGATTGGGCTGGCCCTCATGAGCACTGACCAGACCGCAGGCTTCATTGCCGGCTTGCTGCTGGGCGTGGGTGAGGATCTGGTTGGCCAGTGTTCGGGGTATGCTGATAGTGTTCATGATGTTGACTGCGATCCGCATACTGGACATTTCGGGTCCTTGCGTAGTTTCATTCTTCGCCATTCCTGGTGAAAACTGTCGTTAATCAGTAACTGTCCGGTTAAAGGCTTACCGACACCGGACAGAAGTTTCAGGGCTTCCATGGCCTGAATACTGCCAATAATACCCACCATGGGGGCCAGTACGCCATTTTCGCTGCAGGTTTCCTGTTCAGCGCCCTGTTCAGAATACAGGCAGCGGTAACAGGGGCTGTCGGCCTGGCGCAGGTCGAACACGCTGACCTGACCTTCCATGCGTATCGCCGCACCGGATACCAGGGGTTTCTGGTATTTTACGCAGGCCCTGTTGATGCCGAATCGAGTATCGAAGTTATCGGTGGCATCAATCACCAGATCCACCTGACTAACCTGTTCTGCCAGTTCCGAGTCGTCCAGCTGGTGATTGATGGTGTGGATGATGACATCCGGATTCAGCGCCAGCAGGTTATCCCTGGCCGATGCTACTTTGTTTTGATGCAGGTTCTCTGTGCGGTGCAGAATTTGTCGCTGCAGGTTGGACAGTTCGACCTGGTCATAGTCCACCAGGGTCAGTTCGCCGACGCCAGCTGCCGCCAGGTACATAGCCACCGGTGAGCCCAGGCCGCCAAGACCGATAATCAGCACATGGGCATCGAGTAATTTTTGCTGGCCCTGGATATCGAACTGGGGCAATAGAATTTGTCGGCTGTAACGTAGCAACTGTTCATCGTTCATTTTTGGATATTAACAGTTTTCACTATTGCTATAACAGTAATCTGGCAGATGGCTTTCATTTGAGTCAGTTACCTTTTGCTATATTCATATTAAGATCTATTTTTTTATCTTATGAGGTAATTTTTGGCATTGGTTTCGCCCTGCTGGGCGAGTTCATTTCTTTTCTCGTGAAA
>CBDULX010000254.1:0-3839 GCA_965368175.1 uncultured Gammaproteobacteria bacterium
GTATGATAATTTTTATACTTATGAATTTCACCTGAAAAACGAATCCAGTCAAGGACAAAAAAATACCGGCCAAAAGCCGGTATTTTTTAACTTACAACTTATGACCTATGACCTATGACCTATGACCTAAGACCTAAGACCTAAGACCTAAGACCTATAACTCACGATGCACCCAGTCCGCACCCAGAGTCCCCTTTAAAAATTCAATATAGTCATCACTACTGGCTATGCCTATCCGATCCTCAGCATCCGCAATACGCGCCTGTAAGTCGGCTTTTTTATCGCTCTCGCTTTCGAGTGTTTCACTCATTTTCTGATTGACGTAGCCAAGGTTCGTACGCCATAGCGCAAGATCACGGGCCTGTTTATGTTTTAGCCTTTCCATATACCAGTCACTTTGCAGCAGGTAATCGCGAGTGAACAGCTTGCGAATTTCCGGATCATCAATAGTTTTACCTGAATAACTTCCTTCTGCCATGATGTGCAGCAAGGCCCGTAACGGCGGACAGGCATCATCGACGCTGCCTTCATCAATATAGGCCTGAGCAACACGTTGCTGAGCTTCTACGATATTGTTGATACCATCGACATAAGACTCCATATCCTGAATTTCTGGACGTAACATGGCCTCATCAAAAACGATCATCGGAGTATCAAAAATCTTGCCGAAATAAGCATGTACAAAATCTTCGGTCATTCGATAGCCCAGTCTACTGGCCTGTACTATTTTTCCCTGATGTTCAAAATCATCGAGTTTCTCCAGGTAGCCTTTTTCAATGAGATACTCTGGATCACGCTCCTGCACCGACATTCGGCACCAGATCTCCGGTATCAGCATACTGATGTCATGATCGATACGACGTTTATGTCCGATATAACCGGCCGCCGTTGAGAAGCCGTCATAATCGCAGAGCACAAATGACACCAGGGCGTTATTCAGATCGGCAGTACTCGACAGTGCATTAAATGGCCCCTTGGTGAGGGCGCCTTCGGAACCAGCACCGGTGGTTGATGGTGATTTACCCGTGAGGCTGCAGATCAAATCCATGAACAGTTCCGGCAACTCCTGATAGTGGATCGGGTTGTATACGGCCAATGGTCGTATACCGGTTGCTATGTCGCCCGGGTTGTTCCGCCTCCCCTGCAGCACTGCATTAACCGGAAAATACACGGGGTCCTCTAACGATAACCCACGAGCCAGACGCGTGCTGGTAACCGCCAGATAATGCGATTGTGGATCGGCAACATCAGGTCGCAATTGCAGGTAACGGACATTGGGTGATGGCTTGCCATCAACCAGGCGTGGTTGTGCGGACGACACAAAATAAGCGTCCGCTTCGGCTTTTGCTGCCCGACGAATCAGATCCTGCATCGGACTGGTGAATTCACCAAAATGGACCACATCATCGATAAGATTATTGGCATCATCCGTGGTTAGCGGCTCAAAATTGGAAATAAAATTACCATCGCCTGCGAGATCGATTTCAGTCTGTTTGTCCATCCCCCGGTTAATAGCTTCATCCGGGCGTTGAAATAAATAGGCCTCACAATTACACACCAGCTTGATGCTTTTATTTGCATGGTAGTCCGGGTTCAGCCCTTTAACAAAGTCCACCGGTACCACGGTTGAGGCGGTGATATCATCTTCCATCTGGACTTTTCCAGCAGCAACAAAATCCTGACGTAATTTAAAGATGCGCCATGTTCCATCGCTTTGCATGCCAACACGTAAATAACTGGCTTCCAGCTTACGGCCATTGAATTTAAGTTCATGACCAGGATTGCCATTGACTTCATCCACAGAAAAATGAGATCGCCAGTCACCACCCCAGGCAGGCTTATAAAAACGCTTGATCATATACACCAGGGCAAGAATATTATTCGGTATGTTTTCCAGCCACTGGTTGTACTCATCGGTATATTCGGCCGTTGATGGCGTCAGCAATTTGATTACCGAACCCAGGGTGCGCTGGCTACTGAGCAGATCACGATCATCCTTAAATTGTGGATCTCTAAAACGATTTGAGTGATCAAATTTGAAAACCTTGTCTACCTGTTCGATATCGTCCTCAAAGTTTTCAACAAACACCGGTCCGGAAATCATCAAATCCTGGATCGATTTTGAAATTTCCGATTTACCACCACCGGAAACTGTGCTCGGTTTATGACAGAAAGTGCCTTCACTGAAACTGCCAATCAGTCTCCAGGTTGGCGCATGCGGATGTTTTTTCAACTGCACATGGAATCCGCTGGGATAGATATATGTCTGCGTCGCCCGCAGCCTGATTTGCTGCTGCTCACCGTTATGCTGCCAGCTCAGTTGCATTTCCCGCATGTCGATTTTAGTATCCTGCGGAATATAGATAATATCCGAGTATTGCTGATCAACAGCATAGCCCTGAGACCTGACTTCTATGCCGCCTTCCAGCTGTTTAACCAGTTTTTCAAAGGTCTCACCACTGGCGATATGGGCAAGCTGTGGCAGATAAACTTCGCCAAGATTAAATCTCGGGAATGCCAGTGCGCCACCGGAATGTTCTTCTTCACAACCACCAAACAGGTTCGACGAATAACTAATCTGTGACTTGACTTCTTTTTTACTATAACCAAAATAATTGTCAGCAATGATGGTAACAATAACGCCGTGCATATCACGACAGACGATCTTGAATGCCTGACCATCATTGTATAATTCATCATCCTGTTTCCAGCACATGCTGTCTTTGCGCTGGCGTTCGCTGGCATCATCATAATGCGGCAACCCCAGCGCCTGTTTGCTGATCTGGGTTAAATGCGGGGCCAGGATGATACAGCCACTGTGCCCTGTCCAGTGGTGGATATCCAGCGCGGCATCGTTTTCCGGCAGGAACGGATCCCCGCCATTACCAAAAATGGACTCCACGAAATCAAGGTTAGCCACCAGACTGCCGGGCGCAAACATTCGAATTTCCAGAGATTTTTGAGGCAGAACTCCCTCGACTTCAGGACGCACCACTGGCCTCATCAGTAACGAGACCCACATATCCACCGGCTTCTCCTGGTCGCTGGTAATTGGTAACTGCATCAATTCGGAAGGTGGCTGCAATGCAGCCTGCAGCAGCTTTTCGTAAGCGGCTACCGGCACTGCACGTTTGTCTGATGGTATGGGTAGACCACCTTCAGCAATATGAAACACGCCCTTGGTGGTACGACGATCGCTCTTGGGATTATGCAATACACCCTGTAATACACGGTAAGATTCCAGCAGTGGCGACTGATAGCGATTAGCCGAAAGCGGCAAAGAGATTTCCCGTGCCAGACCAGGCTGCAGCAGACTAAAGGTTTCACCGGGTAGATTTATCGTGGTATCAATGCCATTACGTTTAAAATAATCATTCAGGAAATCCTGAATACGCTGATCAGCAGGACAACGATAATCAACCAGCAAACGACGATGTTGACGATAGTTTCTCAGTAAATTATCAGCCACCGACAGGTAGCTACGGTCCATATTCAAATCACAGGTATGACCCAGCGCCGCCAGCTGCATACATATATGTTGCAACTTGAGCTGACGTTTATCGACACTCCTTCTCTCGGGTTGTGTATATTGTTCTACATTATGAGGCAAGGTTATTCTCTCTATGGCTGGTTTCAGGATCGACGGGCATTGAATATAAATAACAACTGAATGACCGATATTGCAAGCTACATGCCTACTCACGTGTCCGCATTAAAGTAGATCAAATATATAGTGATCATAAGGCATTAAATACAGATACCAGGGAACCTCTGATTAAGTGTCTTTTGTCATCCCGACTGATAAGGAGGGATCTTAAATGCTTGATATCTTTGCTGCT
>CBDULX010000255.1:0-3811 GCA_965368175.1 uncultured Gammaproteobacteria bacterium
AAAAAGTGACTCGCCAAGAGGCGAAACCCATAGTTATTAAGAATGAAGCATTAAGTGTACTAAGCACATTAATTAATACAGAGCATCCCACTCATTTGTTCTATATTGTGATATAAATTTCGTCATATCAGGCACTCTAATGTGACGATAAATAAACCAACCCATTCAAACTCTGATACGACTGATTAATCGCCCTGTCCAGATAACCCCCATAAAAATCCGGCGTGGTCACACCCACCATTTTTTCAACCAGCTGTCGTCCTTCACTATCGATAAAAACCAGGGTTGGTGCCAGAGTGGCCTGATAGTGCTGAGCCAGGTCCATGGCTTCGATGTCATTTCCCTCGAAGTCACGAATTGTTTTAAAGCTGTCTGTCTGAATCTCGCGAATAATAATTTTATTCATATACCCAGGATCATCCAGCATGGGTATCAGGTAATCCTCTCGAATAAAATCACAATAAGGGCAGGCGCGCATGGAAAACAGGATTAGAATCGGCAGGTTTTTATCTGCCGCCTGCTTACCCAGTTGCTGCATATTGCTTACACCTGGTAACGAGTTAGAAGTTGCAGCGTAAACTCGCCAGGCCGCAACTAACAACAGAATTAAAATAAATAAAATAAGCTTTTTCAAAATACGTAACTCACAGCGCTTTAATCAGTTAGAGGCATTGGCAGACTGATTTATTCCATTTTTTTAACTGGGATGGAAATCTCCCGCTATCTGTCATTTCGACTGAACCGATAGCGATAAAATCGCAGGAGCGATTTTAAACAGGCTTTGCCTGGCCCTTGGGTGGAGGACAGGACGCCCGGTATAAATGAGGAAATCAGAAGTTTTTAATTAAATAAAACTCACTGCTATCCCCTTTATAGGGCACTGACATTGTCGAACCATTACAGGCAAAGATAGAAAACACAAATATTACCTGAAAGACATGAAAACAGTATTGCTGACAGCAAAGAAATATATCAGATACTATCGTCATGCCGGCATGCTTTTAGCCGGTATCCACAGTTTAGAGCAGCTTTTAACCATCAGTTACTATTTTCTGGTAGATGGATACCGGCCTTCTCCGGTATGACAATAGCAAACTTAATCAGAGACTACTTAATATAATCAGATCCATTCACTTTACCTGGTTCCGGTCAGGATGACAGGAAGTACTCATTCAAGTACTCCCTGGAGCTGTCAGCTTTCCTTAGCGATAGCTTTACTGGCAGTTTTCTTTTTACTTCGGCTACGTTTCCTCGGCGGAGATTTTTTAACCTTTGCCTTTGGCGTTGCTTTAGTCGTTTCTTTTTCGGATTTCCTGGCCGGTTTTTTAGCCGATTTACGACCTGGACTTTTGCGCCGTTTATCTTCAATCGCCTTTATGCCCGCCAGTTCAAAATCAATCTTGCGTTCGTAAAGATTAACGTTAGCAACTTTCACTGAAACAATATCACCCAGCTGGAACACAAGGCCGCCCCGCTCACCAATCAGTTTATGGCTGCCAGGTTCAAAACGATAATAATCTTTGGGTAGACTGGTAATGTGTACCAGACCTTCCACATAAATATCCTGCAGCTCAATGAAAATACCAAATGAGGTAGCCGAGGTAATAATGCCATCAAAGGTTTCACCCACCTTGTCCAGCATGTATTCACATTTTAAAGCCGTCTCTGCATCGCGAGTAGCCTCATCGGCCCGTCGTTCATAGCTGGAACAATGCTCGCCCAGATTAACCATGTCGCTATGACGATAGAAGTACTGCCTGGCCTTACCGCCGCGCAGGATATGGCGAATTGCCCGATGCACCAGCAGATCGGGATAACGGCGAATCGGTGAGGTGAAATGAGCGTAACTCTCCAGCGATAAACCAAAGTGGCCATTATTATCCGGGGTATACACCGCCTGGCTCAGGGAACGCAGCATCACGGTCTGAATTAAATGGAAATCCGGACGGCCTTTCACACTGTCCAGTATTCTGGCGTAATCTTTGGCTGTAGGATTAGAGAACATACGGCCAAATTTAATACCCAGGCCCTGCATAAAATCCTTCACATCATCCATCTTGTCGGACTTTGGCCCATCATGGACCCGGAACAGGCCAGAAATTTTATGCTTTTCGAGGAATTTGGCCGCGGCCACATTGGCAGAAATCATACATTCTTCAATCAGCTTATGGGCTTCATTACGCACGGTCGGCACAATTCGATCAATACGCTGGTTTTCGCCAAATATAATCTGGGTTTCAGTGGTCTCAAAATCAATAGAGCCCCGCACCTTACGCTGGGCATTCAGCGCCTTATATAATTTGTGCAGGTTTTCCAGATGAGGCACCACAGCTTTATATTCTTTACGCAAGGCTTTATCGCCCTGCTCCAGTATGGCCGACACCTTATTATAGGTAAGACGGGCATGGGAGTTCATCACGCCTTCAAAGAATTTGGAACGCAGCATCTTGCCACTTTTATCGAACAGTATCTCGGCCACCATGCACAGGCGGTCTACTTCTGGATTGATCGAACACAGGCCGTTGGACAGTATCTCCGGCAGCATGGGGATTACCCGACCCGGGAAATACACTGAAGTGGCACGGTTATAGGCCTCTTCATCCAGGGCGGAACCCCGTTCAACATAGTGAGAAACATCGGCTATGGCCACCAGTAGCTTCCAGCCACCGCTGGCGGTGGGCTCGCAATACACAGCGTCATCAAAGTCGCGGGCATCCTCACCATCGATGGTGACCAGGGGTAAGTGGCGTATGTCCATCCGACCCTGCTTATCATTCTCCTTCACCTGATCGCTGAAGGTCTTAATCTGCTCTTTAACCTCATCTGGCCAGAGGAACGGAATGTTATGAGCGTGGATGGCCACATCAATTTCCATACCCGGCGCCATATGATCACCAATAATATCAGTGACCTTACCGATAGGCTGATGACGAAAAGTAGGCTGCTGTACAATCTCGGCAATAACAATCTGGCCGTTCAGAGCGTCGCCCATGGCCTCGGTTGGGATAATAATATCCTGAGTCAGGCGCTTATTGTCGGGCACCACGAAAGCCACACCGGCATCCTCAAAAATACGCCCCACAATACGTAAGTTGGCCCGTTCAAGTACTTCGATCACGGCGCCTTCCAGGCGACCGCGACGATCCACCCCGGATACCTGAACCACAGCCCGGTCACCATGCAGTAAAGTACGCATCTGACGACCGTGCAGGAACACATCATCACCGCCCTCGTCCGGCACCAGGAAACCAAAGCCATCGGGATGGGCAATCACTCGACCACGTATCAGATCCTTCTCATCCACTGGAATATAACCATCCTTCCGGTTGCGAATCAGCTGGCCATCTCGAACCATGGCTTTCAGTCGTCGAAACAACGCCTCTTTCTGCTCAGGCGTCTGAATATCCAGCGACGCCTCAATCGCTTCATGTGTCATAGCCCCTTCACTGTGGATGACCTTCAGGATCAATTCACGACTGGCGATGGGGTTCTCATAACTGCTCGCTTCTCGCTCCGCTTCCGGGTCAACCATAGATTTGTTTTTCTTGAGAAAGGAGGAAATCTTGAGCTTGGAGATTTTGGACTTAAGAGACTTGGTAACGGATTTACGTTGTTTCTTTTTTGCGACTTTTTTCATTGCCATAAGTGGGGTGATCTAATCCTAAAATCGCCATTGTACACAATCACCAGTAAAAATGTCGTTAAAATCGTAAAATCAGCAATTGACAAGCCCCAAAACAGCATGTAAAGTTCGCGCCCTAGTCTCGGATCAGCTGATCCAACTGCACCCATGCCGAGGTGGCGGAATTGG
>CBDULX010000256.1:0-3765 GCA_965368175.1 uncultured Gammaproteobacteria bacterium
TGAATCCAGGTAAAGCTCCTGGATATCGTCTGGATTGGGCTTCAGTACTACCTGGAACTGATAATAATGCTGCAATCGATTGGGATTCTCACCATAGCGACCATCGGTGGGTCGCCGTGATGGCTGAACATAAGCGGCGCGCCAGGGTTCAGGGCCTATCGCTCGTAAAAAAGTCGCCGGATGGAAAGTGCCTGCACCCACCTCCATATCCAGCGGTTGCAATACTGCACAGCCCTGTTTTGCCCAGTAATCCTGCAAGGCCAGTATCAGGCCCTGAAATGTCGATACGTCGTATGCCATTAATTTCTCAGGTCGTCATAAAATTTAAGTGCGCAAGTATAAACGTAAGGCACCCGACATGCACTCTACTAGCCATATAACACCGTAAAAACAGGGTATTTATTTTCTCGCCGCCCATCCAGACAACTGCCTTAATTAGGCGTTAAACGATTAAATTGGATATAATTAACGATTAGGTAATTTCCGGTGTATTTATCCCAATGACCACTCAACGCAAAGCCGTCGCCCTCATTTCCGGTGGACTGGATTCCTTACTCGCCGCCAGAGTCATGCTTGAACAGGGCATTCATGTAGAAGGCATCAATTTCTATACCGGCTTCTGCGTGGAAGGCCACACCCATGCCATTCGCAAAAAAGACAGGGCCAGACCCAAGCGTAATAATGCCCTGTGGTCTGCAGAACAGCTCGGTATCAAACTGCATATTGTCGATATCGTGGAGGAATACAAGGATGTTTTGATAAACCCTAAACACGGATACGGCGCTAATATGAACCCCTGCCTGGACTGTAAAATATTCATGGTTCATAAGGCGCAGCAATGGATTGAAGAAAACGGTTTCGATTTTATCATCACCGGCGAAGTGATCGGCCAGCGCCCCATGTCACAACGTAAAGACACAATGCCCGTAATTTCACGGGAATCCGGTGCCGATGACCGCCTGCTGCGCCCGCTGTGTGCGAAAAACCTGCCACCCACTCTCCCGGAAAGGGAAGGCTGGATCAACAGGGAAAAGATGTATGGTTTCAGTGGCCGAAATCGTAAACCACAAATGGCACTCGCGGCCGAATTTGGCTTTGAGGACTATGCCAGTCCTGCCGGCGGCTGCTGCTTTCTCACCGATGAAAGTTATTCTGCGAAACTGGTCGATTTGTGGCATGCCAGAGGTGATCGTGATTATGAAATGGACGATATCATGCTGCTCAAAGTTGGCCGCCATATACGTCCCAGCCCCAATTTCAAGCTCATCGTGGGCCGTGAGGAGGGTGAGAATAAATTCCTCCAGGGCTATGCTAAAACCTACAATTCATTGAAAACCACCAGCCATGCCGGCCCACTCACCCTGCTCGATGGCGTTGCAAATGATGCCGACATGGAGCTGGCTGCACGCATCACGGCCCGGTTCTCACAGGGCAAGAATGATGACAAAGTCTGCGTGGAAATACGCCGCAGTAACGGCGAAGTGAAAGAATTCAAAGTCTGCCCGATGCAACCCGGCGAGATGCAGGACAGCTGGTATGTTTAGCGTACTATGAGCCACCATCAACTCGATGCCCGTCGCATGTTCTGCCCCATGCCGGTAATCCGCACCCAGGACAAGGTTAAGGAACTGCGTGTGGGTGACACCCTGGAAGTAGTGTGCACCGATCCTGGAGCACTCAATGACATCCCCGCCTGGTGCCGGATTAATGGCCATAAAGTGATTTCAACCGAAGAACGTGACGATGAAGTGATTGTGACGGTGGAAGTGGGTGGTTAAACGCTTAGGGCATTGCCACTGAGCCTCAGAGGTCACAGAGGTCACAGAGGTCACAGAGTAATCAATAGTTTAGATTTCAAGTTGATTTACCAATACTAAATTATCTCCGTGTTCTCTGCGCCTCTGCGGCAAACATTTATTTCTGTAAAGCTTGATCCACTCGACCCACGGCACAGCTGACAAATGATTTAGCCCTGGCCCTGGCTGCCGCGATTCCTTCAGCACTGCCTTTTTCCGGGTAACCCATTTTGAGCAACGCAGAACGCCAGTCTTCTGAGGCGTCAGTATCGGCGTCAATGATCACCATGCCCTGCTCGATGTTCACACCCACATGTGAAATACGTTTATCTTCCATTAACTTTTTCTTGATTGTTCCTGCACAGCCACCGCATTTGATGTTTTCAACGTCGAATTGCACCTGCATAACGACCACCTGTTTTATCATTTGTGAAAACGTATTATACCCCAGCACTAAATAACTCAACCACAACTTGCATAATTAATGTGAACCCGGACAATACAGACCTTGCAAGATTTGGTGGGGTTAACAGTGGATTTATCACACGCACAACGAAAAAAATCCATGGATAAGGCGACCTGGTGGGGCATAATCGTCAATCTGGTTTTATCCATAGCCAAACTGATTGTTGGTTTCATTGGCCACTCACAGGCCCTGATTGCCGATGGCCTGCATTCTCTGTCGGACCTGATCAGTGATGGCCTGGTTCTCTACGCCACTCATCATTCCAATGTTGAGGCGGATGAAGATCACCCTTACGGCCATGCACGATATGAAACCTTTGCCACTATTGCCCTGGGCGTACTGTTAATTACCGTGGCTCTGGGAATTGGTTTTGATGCCATCCACCGCATGCTCGACCAGTCCCATCTAATGGTGCCCGCCACCATTACTCTGTGGATCGCCGGTCTGTCGGTACTCAGCAAGGAGGTGCTGTATCACTACACCGTGCATGTAGCGCGTAAAGTTAAATCTAAAATGCTGGAAGCCAATGCCTGGCACCATCGCAGTGATGCTGTTTCATCCATTGTGGTTTTCGTGGGCATTACCGGCGCCATCCTGGGCTGGCCACTACTTGATTCGATTGCAGCCCTCATCGTTGCTATTATGATTGCCCGTATCGGCTGGGAACTCAGCCACCACAGTTTTCAGGAACTGGTGGATACTGCACTGGAACCGGACACCCTTGAAGACATCAAAAATCACATTTCGGTGATAGATGGTGTACTGGAGCTGCATATGCTGCGTTCGCGCCGCATGGGACACAATGCCCTGGTGGATGTGCATATACTGGTCGACTCGAAACTCAGTGTTTCGGAGGGCCACCAGATTTCAGAAGCAGTGGCCGGAGATTTGATCGAGAATTTTGACGAAATCAATGATGTCACCGTGCATATTGACCCAGAAGATGATGAAATCATTCCCAACAGCTGCCATAGCCTGCCATTACGTAAAGAGGTACTCAGGAAATTGAATCAGCAGTGGCAGGAAATTCCGGAAACCAGACACATACAGCACATTACCTTACATTATCTGGATGGTAAGATACATGCCGAGGTATTTATGCCTTTGTCGGTGCTGACAACACTGGATAGTGCTGGACCATTAAAACAAAAAATCGATTCTGCGAGCCGCCGTATCGATTACATTGAAAAAGTTGAAATTTGCTTTTGTTAAGCAATAACGCACTACAATGGCGCATCATTAAGGCTATAGCACCATTATTGTGCGCATAATGCGTTAATTTGACCCGGATACCAGTCAAAATCAACCATTTATTGCATTCCACAAGTGGCATAAATCATGCACAATTACCGGCTCAAGGTTTTTCAACGCTACGCCCGAAATAGACAATAAGGCGTAGTCTTTACAAAATTCGCTTTGGAGAATTTAAATGTCTGCTAGTGACGTACTAAAAATGATGAAAGAAAACGAAGTAAAATTCGTTGATTTCCGCTTCACCGACCC
>CBDULX010000257.1:0-3761 GCA_965368175.1 uncultured Gammaproteobacteria bacterium
TGGACTAAAAACATAAAATGGAAACTGGGTTATCGACTGCAATCACAGAAGTTTAGTGACGAATGGGAAAACAGGCATGTACTGGTGACAGGGCTTAGTGTTTTCTCGTTTGAATAGAATCATAGAGAATAATTGATACCAGAGAACAATATTCTCTAATATTAGCAACAATTGCTCTCTGACCCGTCCCTGCGTGTGGAGACGACACGTAAATCATTCATCGCGAAGCGATACAAAATAAAATATCTATTAAACCTAATAAATAGTTAAGTCGTCTACATTTACTTGGTATATTAGCAAAAACTGTGCTCTGTCCCCACTTATTCCTAAATATTTGAGTGAGTTGAGCTCTAATTTAGTATCGTGTCCCTTAAATTAAAATTCCTTAAATTATACTTATTACTATGCGCTCAGGATAAACTTATTACCTTACTGCCGTCAGCAACCACCGACAAACATCGGTGCTTGAGGATAGCGTAATATTATTGGCTGCTTAGCAGGTTTATTACCCTGGAATTTAATCAAATACTGACCACCACCACTGTCTGTAAACAACAGATCAACATCGCCATCTAAATCAGCATCGAATAATTTTATGCCATTCACGTCGGCATTGAGATAGCCATATTTACCCGAACCCTTGTCCTCAAACACTTTAATACGTTGTACCTTTCCTTTATTATTAACCACAACATAGAGAGTCGCACGATCAATAACGGTCTGCTCAACGAGCGGGGGTTCATCACTAAACCAGCCTGTATAATGTTTTTCAACACTTACACTCTCTATTGCTCCCAGATTCGACTCAGGATAGTTTATTAGCTGTATATCCGAGCCATTTCTTTTCTGAGATGACGCTGGTTTTAATTCCTTATACATTGGTCGTTTGATAACACTATTCTCAGGCACGCCCACGATCAGATTATGATTAAAGGTACCTGGATCTATTTCGACAACTGGAAATAAATCCCCGCCACAAGCATGCTGTACATAGCTGATCTTCAGCGTCGGCCTGAGATCAATCTTCTCCCAGACTGTGTCACCTCCATCAATCAACAAACCATAATAGCTGAGGCGTGGGTCAAATTGTTGACAGCCTGCATAGCCAAACAGAAAGTCATAAAACTCGGTTTTATCCGGTATAAACTGCTCATTTGCGCCACCAGGTTGCTGAAATTTTAAACGTAATTGTTCAAGCTCTGATGAATAAAAACGCAACAGGTCCATACGACAATTGAGTCGTGAAGGACTGGCATGTTCTCTGCTATCCATAAAACTGTTGCGATAAAAGAATACAGGTTTGGCGGGTTCAGGATAACGCCCATACTGATCTATTATGGGTTGCTTTATCGCCAGCAACCGATTCTTTTTTTCTACCTGTTTTCTGGTCAGTTCTACCTTTTTCTGAGCTTCCTGTTCTGCATTCAACTCAGCAAGCAATAACGGATGAGGCTGATAAGATTTATTCATCATTGAGACAATGACATTATAGCGGCTGGCTAATTGATGATATTTGTTTCGATCATACTCTGATGCATTGGATTTACCGGCTTTCTCCTCAGCTTTTTTTGCCTTATTCAAGGTATAGGTATAAATATCCCTGACACTGTAGTGATCAACCACCTCGGGATGAGCCTGGATCGATACACGGTGATTTGGGTCTGCACCTGCTTCCAGCAATATCTGAACACTTTTCTCATCAAGTAAATTGACGGCAAGCATTAATGGACTGGTAATCTGTTGATCGCTAAAATCGTAGGGCAGGGACAGATCACCGGAATTCAAATCAACAAATCTTGCCAGTTTAGCCAGTAAATCGTGTCGTTTTCTATATATTGCATCGTTAACGTCGCTAATATTTACATCGACTCCAGTCTTTTTCATTGCTGGGTAAAAGGTCGTATCATTTATAGCAGCAATGTTTTGGGCAATTGTACTGCTATCCGGCAATAAGTGATTAAATATCTGAACCCTGACATCTTCATCCAGTTCATGTCTTGCTTTATTCGACTGCAACACATGCAGAGGGGTGCCCCAGGAAGAATTGCAACTCGGTTTAATCCCTCTAGCTAAGAGCGCCTGAATGGAAGCTAAATCCGCTTTTATTACTGCAAACTTAAGTCGTGCACAATCAACTTTCCGATGATGCACACCTTTCCCCAATAGTGCATCAAACAACGCCTCGTCATACCACTCCTCAGCCTTCTGTATAAAATAATAATCAGAACGATCACTAACACACCAACGATCATATATATTGGCATCACGGGTTTGTGAAAATTCTTTGAGTGCCTGCTGACTACAGGCTGGTATCACCGTTTGAGATACAATAAATCCAGCAAAAGAGCCAATGACTACTACCGGAAATGCTATTGAAATAATGATTGCTGCCTTTACACTCTTTCTGTGGACACGTGCCACAATTAAAGCCAGTACAGCGCTAATAATCAGCAGGGTGGCAGACACAACGAGCGTTAAAAACCAGCCACGACCACCGAGTGAATTATAGTAAAGAATCCCTGCTGGAATCAGCGAAACCAGGATATATATAGAAAAATATTTTAGATAGTTCATAGCAATTATTGTTTTGTTTTATTGACAAATAATATGAAACTATCCAATTCTTGATTTACACATCATCCACCAATAAATTAAGTTTTGATTAAAAATATGACTAGAGAAGATTGTTCTCTATTTTTACTAAAAATTGCGCCTATGGGTATAAATTCTCTGAGCCGATTTTTTCCTCGGTTTTTTTACCTGGCTTTCTCAATTATTATAGTCTTCAAAGAGCCATTTGAATAACTTGAGTCATTTTTTCACCCATATCCAGCCTTCTTTTTTGGCTACTACATAGTCATCTGGTGGCATACATTGATTTGTGAGAAAGTAATAACCTGATAGAACACAAACAGCAGCGTCTAATACATCATCGTCGTTGATCATTAACGAAATATCTGTACTGAATTCAATACTGTTAACTAATTTATCACATAATTCCCTTCTCTGCTCAGCATTCTCTTTTTTCTTATAACCGTCACCGCGTAAACCAGAGGCCTTTAAAGTAGCCGCAGGATACACTTCTATTGCAGATATTTCAGAATTTAGTTGCGGCTCCCATGCCAGGGGTATCTCTTCACCAATTACCTTCCCCACATCAGCTAGTATCTTAAGCGCTGCATGCGCTGTTCGAGCAATTCTATCTGCGCCAACATCCAGGGACTGTTTTCCAGTATGTTGCTTCACAAATTGATCTGTATACCGCCTAAACAATGCATTAGGCTCAACAGCTATATGATTACCCGCATATAAAAGGGGTCAGTACCCTTTTCAAACCTTATTTTTTTCTGATAATAGGGGTCTGACTCCTTTTATCGTTCGCATAATCTAATTTCCATACTGATTCACGATCATCTTTAAGTTAGGTGCACTAATCCGAACAATAAAACCGGATATACGACGTTTATTTTTATCCTCGGTGGCGCAGACTACATGTGCATTCTCCAGGATTAGGTCAATTTTATTACTCAACTCTGACCCAGCCGCTCGGCCAAGTCCCAGTTCTTTAATAATTCTCTGCCTGCCTGTAAAAAGGGCAGCCTGCCTCGAATCATAGCCGTGCTCATGCCTACGGGAATGATCGATTTCCACCCATGTGTAATACATATCTTCACCTGACCAATTGCCCTTGTTTCGATTCTGGGCAGTATTTTTACCAGCTGATATTGTCTTTTTGGTATTCAATGCATAATCCTGTGCCT
>CBDULX010000258.1:0-3721 GCA_965368175.1 uncultured Gammaproteobacteria bacterium
GACCTAAGACCTAATACCTAAGACCTAAGACCAGGTTTACACACCATGGTCAAAAAGTTCAGGTGTATGTTAGAGATATAACCCATAGGGTATTCCGTTTAATCAGTACTGCCTTTAAACTGCGGGTCACTAGAATTGATCTGCGGTATTCATGTATAAACATATAAAACACTCGGGTAAATGGTTACTTTCTCATAAGGACTGGACCGCACATCTAACTTTTGCCATTGGTGGTACTGTGGTTGGCCTGGTGGCCACCTTCATGGCGATATCCAGTGAATGGGCCAATCATGTGTTTCTCTCACTCACTCAGGTTTCTCCTTATTTGCCTTTTATTGTGTCACCCCTGGGTTTAATGCTGGTAGTGTTATTAACCCGTAAATATTTTCCGGGTTCTGAGGGCAGTGGTATTCCCCAGGTCATGGCCGCACTGGAAATGGGTCATGAAAAAGAACGCAGCACTCTGCTTACCCTGAGGATTGCATTCGGTAAGGTTTTTTTGTGTGTCCTCGGTTTATTGAGTGGTGCTTCCATTGGTCGAGAAGGTCCCACTGTGCACGTGGGTGCGTCCATTATGTTTTCCCTGCGCCGATTTGTGCGCTTTCGTCTTTATGATATGGAACGAGTGCTGATTCTGGCCGGAGGAGCTGCAGGTGTGGCGGCGGCCTTCAACACGCCTCTGGCTGGAATCGTGTTCGGCATTGAGGAACTTAGTCGTTCATTCGAAGTGCGTACTCGTGGTCTGATGTTAACTGGTGTGATGGTGGCTGCCATTGTCGCCATCGCCATTATGGGTAATTACACCTACTTTGGTTCAACTTCAGCGGTCATCGAATTGTCACATGCTATTGTTCCGGTTTTAGTTACCGGCATAGTGGGAGGCGTGCTTGGGGGTTTGTTCAGTTTAATTTTGATCAAAGGCAGTCGTTGGGTTGCCCCTTATCGTAATAACAGGCCCTTTGTAGTGGCCGCACTGTGTGGGCTGGGTATCGCGATCATTGGTTATTATTCGGGGCATACTACCTATGGCACCGGCTATATCGAAGCATCTGCACTGGTCAACGGTGAGGGTGGTGTGGATAGTGATTACGGTTACCTTAAACTGCTGGCCACCGTGGTGTCCTACCTAAGTGGCATACCCGGGGGTATTTTTGCTCCATCTTTAGCGACCGGTGCGGGCATAGGTGCCGATATTGCGCAATGGCTCACAGCTTATCCTCAGGGGGCTATTATTCTGTTCGCCATGGTGGGCTATTTTTCCGGTGTGGTACAGGCACCCATTACCGCATTTGTAATTGTTCTGGAAATGACCGATCAGCATGAGCTGATTTTACCGTTGATGGTGACGGCATTTATTGCAACGGGCATTTCCAAGTCTATATGTCAGACTCCGATTTATTCAACTCTGGCGGATAGCTTCAGGCCCGATGATAAAAAGATTTACCATAAACCGAAATCACCTGCTGACGATTAAGTATTAACACGATTTTGATAAGCTATATCAGCTTACTGATTGCAGTGATTACTTAAATGGTGACGCTGAGTGAAGTTGCTGACCATAATTTTCCATAGCCTCAGCTTCATGTTGTAAGTGTTTGCTGATGATTTCTCTGAAACCTTCATGGGCCACCCAGTGGGATGACCAGGTTTTTACCGGCAAAAAACCACGGGCTATTTTATGTTCGCCCTGGGCACCGGGTTCAAAGAATTTTAGTCCGTGTTCGATGCAATACTCTATGCCTGTGTAATAACAGAGTTCAAAGTGCAGGCTGTCATAATCCTCGTAACAACCCCAGTGCCGGCCATATAAAGTGTCCTTGCCCAGAATGCAAATGGCTCCGGCTACAGCTCGGTTATTACTGTAGGCAAGTATAGCGATCAGCTTATGGCCAATGGCTTTGAAAAAATCCAGCGTCAGGGTGGCGGTGCCGTATTTTTTTGCGAAGGTAATCTGGTAAAAATTATAGACATCCTGCCATTCATCTTCTGTTAACTGGTCACCCTGTTTCAGTTCGATTTGTATATCAGATTCAGCCACTTTACGGCGCTCACGTTTAATGTTCTTGCGTTTTTTTGAATTGAGCTGAGAAAGAAAATCATCGAAACTGCCATAGTCATGATTCTGCCAGTGGAACTGGTAATCGAAGCGTTTCAATAAATGATTCTGTTGTTCGATTTGAAAATCACGCTTTTGATTGAACAGCCAGTGTACCGAAGACAGCTGATGTTGTTGCGCAAACTGGATGGCATATTCAACCATGGCCTGAGCAACATTGTCATCCTGTGTTAACAGGCGAGGTCCGGTCGCCGGTGTATAAGGAACGGCAATGAGCAGTTTTGGGTAATAGGGCAGATTGGCACGTTGGTAGGCATCGGCCCAGGCCCAGTCGAATACAAATTCGCCATAGGAATTGGTTTTGATATAGGCCGGGGTGGCCCCGATCAGTTCATTGGCATCGGAATAGGCCAGGATATAACGTGGATTCCAGCCAAACTCATACAGGCAATGGCCGGTTTCCAGTGCCCGAAGAAAGTCATATTGAATAAAGGGATTGGAATCGCCGGCCAGTGCGTTCCATGCTTCGGCCGGGACGGTTTCCAGAGACTCAATCGTGGTGAGTTTCATGTTAGTGCGGGATTATTTACTGGCTTCCAGCTCGTCCAGATATTTTTCGGCATCCAGTGCGGCCATACAACCGGCACCTGCTGAGGTCACCGCCTGTTTGTAAATCTGGTCGCAGACATCTCCCGCGGCAAACACACCTTCCACACTGGTGGCAGTCGCGTTGCCCGTGAGACCGGATTGTACCTGAATATAGCCGTTGCTCATTTCCAGCTGGCCATCGAAGATGGCTGTATTTGGAGAATGGCCAATGGCAATGAAAACGCCGGCCAGGTCGATGTCTCTGGTGCTGCCGTCTTCAGTGCTCTTGATGCGAATGCCGGTGACGCCGGTCTTATCACCCAGTACTTCCTCCAGGGTGTTGTTCCATTCGATGGTGACATTGCCGGATTTGGCGCGTTCTTTCAGGCGATCGGACAGAATTTTTTCTGAACGGAACTGGTCACGACGATGTACCACAGTGACATGATCGGCAATGTTAGCCAGATACAGAGCTTCTTCCACGGCGGTGTTGCCACCACCGATCACAGCCACTTTCTGACCTCGATAGAAGAATCCATCACAGGTGGCACAGGCGGATACACCCTTGCCCTTGAAGGCTTCTTCTGATTCCATGCCCAGGTATTTGGCGCTGGCGCCGGTGGCAATCACCAGGGCGTCGCAGGTGTATACATTAGAGTCGCCGCTGAGTTTGAATGGACGTGAGCTGAGATCCGCCGTATGGATATGGTCGAAGATGACTTCAGTACCGAATCGCTCCGCATGTTTTTTCATACGTTCCATCAGTTCCGGGCCCTGAACGCCTTCGTTATCCCCCGGCCAGTTGTCCACATCCGTCGTGGTGGTGAGCTGTCCACCCATTTCCATACCGGTAATCACAACAGGTTCCAGATTGGCACGGGCCGCATAAACTGCAGCGGTGTAACCTGCGGGGCCGGAACCCAGAATTAAAAGCCGGCAATGTTTGGTGTCGCTCATGTAATCTTCTCCAGTTATGATACCCAACAATAATTGCGCGTATCTTAGCAAATTATCGGTTAATTATATGCATTGAAACAGGATGGTAATCCATATTACTTGTCGTAAACTTAAGGTTAG
>CBDULX010000259.1:0-3706 GCA_965368175.1 uncultured Gammaproteobacteria bacterium
ATCTTGAATTACTGATGCTAATTCTCATCGAATTTGTAAAAAACATTATTGAGATACGCAGTTATATCATCAACATCTTTTGCCGATAATGCTGGATCGTAATAATCACCCCAACGCGCCACTTCTTTATGTAACTCAGGCAATGTTTCGATCTTACGACGTGGTGGTAAATAAATACTTGTACTATGACAGGCCAGGCATACCTGATGGATACGCTCACCACGGACTACAGGGTTGTTCTGCCCTGATTCGCTACAGGCGAAAAGCATGGCAATACTCCCTAATAAGATTAACATGCTAGCTGGCGCTCTCATGTTTGCCTCCTCGGTAGCGTAAACGATAATGATCGGGTTCGCACACCCGTGGATCTTTTCCGCTTTCGCGAACCCGATCTTGCATCTTTTTGCGATGGGTCTGGCGAAGATTCTCTCGTTCTTCTCTGCTACCTGCTGCACGCATGCCCGCCCGATAAGCCTCGCGCTCCTCATGGGTCATATGATCGGCACAGTATATTAGTCTTCGCTTTTGTTCCTTTGGCGTTGCCTTTTCTTCATCATCTGAGGCCGAGGCTGACAAACCCGAAAGCATCACAATGGGTATAACCAGCATAGTAATTACTCTTCTCTTCAAAATATGTACCTCGGTATAAGTGGGGTTGCATAGCAATATACTCTAATATTAGAAACAATTACTCTTCGACACCTATTTTACTCTGGACTACAGGCGCAGACGAAAAAGATTGATTTCCGATAAATACTATTTAGTATTGTAGGTGTAATTATTACCTCTATTTTTTATCGATTTATATTATTTGAGGGTTAATTTTCAACTCTCCCTCCTTGTTGTATTAATTAAATTAATAGTGATTATAAGAAAAATACCTATACCCATGCTATAGGGAGCTGCGATGCAGCCTTACAATGCCAACAAAATGACAAACGATACAGTTGCCGTGCTGTTGCAACTGATAGATACCATCGTTTCCGAAGTACATCCCGATTCACCATCGAACAAAACAGCATCTCTCGACAGCAGTTTTGAAAAAGACCTGGGCCTGGACAGTCTTACGCGAGTTGAACTGATATCCAGAATAGAGAAAGCATTCAAACTTGCCCTGCCGGAACAAATCTATGCTGAAGCTGAATCCGGCAGGGATTTGCTACGGGCTATTGAGGCATTGGCCAAGCAAACAGCCGTTCCTTTCACTGTCGATATCGAATCAGTGGAGCTGGATGCCACCCAGAGTACACCGGACGAATCCAGTACCCTTATCGAGCTGCTGAACTGGCATGTCAACGCCCATCCCGATCGCCCCCATATCCAGTTTTACACCGATGAGGGAGACGGCGAACGCATCACCTATCAACAACTCAAGAATAAAGCGCTCCAGGTCGCCGGAGGCCTTCAGCAACGGGGATTACAACCGGCTGAACCTGTTGCCCTGATGTTACCCAGTTGTGCTGAATATTTTTACAGCTTTTTTGGGATTTTACTGGCTGGTGGCATACCGGTACCCCTGTATCCACCGGTTCGGCTATCGCAACTGGAGGACCATATACGAAGGCATGTGCGCATCTTATCCAATTGCCTGGCCAAAACCTTTATTACTGTCAGTGAAGCCAGGAGTGTGGCCCACCTGCTGAAATCTCAGGTGCCCAATATCAAGCACATAGTGACCGCCAAAGAGCTGAGTGCATCCTCAGCCATAACCCTGCCTCCGGTGATAACAGCCACTGATATCGCGTTTATTCAATACACCTCCGGCAGTACCGGGAATCCCAAGGGTGTGGTTTTAAGCCATGCCAACTTACTGACCAATATCCGTGCCATGGGTGATGTGGTGCAGGCTAATTCAAAAGATGTATTCGTAAGCTGGCTGCCCCTGTATCACGATATGGGTTTAATAGGTGCCTGGCTGGGCAGTTTGTATTACGCCGCTCTGTATGTGGTGATGTCACCGTTAAGCTTCCTGTCTCGTCCCGAACGATGGCTTTGGGCCATCAATCGATATCGGGGCACCTTATCTGCCTCCCCTAATTTTGGTTATGAATATTGCATCAGGCGCATTAAACCGGAAGCCCTGGACACTCTCGATCTCAGTTCCTGGCGTGCCGCATTTAATGGCGCAGAATCCGTAAGCCCGGAAACCCTCAGCAACTTTTGCCAGCATTTTAAGCATTATGGTTTCAAACAAACGGCCATGATGCCGGTGTATGGCCTGGCCGAATCCACCGTGGGCCTGACCTTCCCCCCTATCGAACGAGGCGCAGTTGTCGATTGCATTGATCGCAGCCAGTTTATGAATACCGGTATCGCCAGACCGGTGGCGACGAAAGATGAACATGCCCTGAGATTTGTGGCCAGCGGGCCCCCTTTAAAGGGCCATCAAATTCGAGTGATTGATCCCGGCGGCCATGAATTACCCGAACGTCATGAAGGGCGACTGGAATTCAGAGGCCCTTCCTCCACGACAGGTTATTATCGAAATCCGGAACAAACCCGAACCCTGTTCAATGAGGAATGGCTCGATACCGGTGATCTTGCCTATATTGCCAACGGCGAGCTGTATGTGACCGGTCGTACCAAAGACATCATCATTCGTGCCGGGCGTAATATCTACCCCCATGAACTGGAACAGGCGGTCGGTAATATGCAGGGCATTCGTTCCGGCCGGGTTGCCGTGTTCGGCAGTGAAGACAAACATACAAAAACCGAGCGACTCATTGTGATGGCCGAAACCCGTTGCCGGGATGAGGCTGAACTGGATCAGCTTCGAACAGAAGTTAATACACTGGCCACTGATTTAATTGGCTCGCCGCCGGATACGGTCGCTCTGGTCCCTCCGGGTACGATATTGAAAACCTCCAGTGGTAAAATCCGTCGTGCCGCCAGTAAGGAATTATTCGAACAGGGAAAAGCAGGGAAACACCAGGCGCTTTACTGGCAACTGACCCGGGTCGCCTTTTCCAGCATATTGCCTGAATTAAGACGCTTCTGGCGCCATGGCAAATCCGTAGCTTTTGCCTTTTACTGCTGGTTTGTCTATAGCATACTGGCCATCATCGTCTGGTTTGCCACCATGTTTCTGCCCAGCTTTAAACTGCGTTGGGCCTCAGCCCGTATCGGTGCTCGATTGTTGCAAAAAATCACCGGCACCAAACTCACTGTCAACGGCCTGGAGAACATTCCACAAAATGGCCAGGCCTATGTACTGGTATCTAATCACGCCAGTTACCTGGATAGTTATGCGCTTCTGGCCACCCTGCCGGACCATCCACGTTTTATTGGTAAAAAAGAACTGGCAAAGTATTTTTTCAACCGCATTCCTTTGAAAAATATCAACACCGAATTTATTGATCGCTTCGATATGGGTAAGAGCATCAAGGATACCCAGCATCTGGTGGATGTACTTAAAGCCGGCAATCCCCTGATATTCTTTGCTGAAGGCACCTTCACCCGCATACCCGGATTGAGGCCTTTCTATCTGGGGGCGTTCACTGTGGCCGCCGAAGCACAGATGCCGGTGATCCCGGTTGCGGTAAGAGGTACACGTTCTATCCTGCGTTCAGATTCCTGGTTCCCCCATTACGGATCGATCAACCTTGAAATTGGCAAACCCATCCATCCCAGTGATTTAGCCGTCGAATGCAAGCAGGGGACCTGGCATACCGCACTGGAATTACGAAATAAAAGTCGTGAATTTATC
>CBDULX010000260.1:0-3662 GCA_965368175.1 uncultured Gammaproteobacteria bacterium
GTGGCTGGTCAAAGTGTAAGGCTTTTTCTGCATCTAATACGTCGCTAGGATATGCCGTTAATGGATATAAAGTCAGTCTGAATCGTGTTGTAATTATTTTAGGTAATAGGTTTATTGGACAATAGAGAATGCTGGTTATGGACACTGTTTTAAATCAATTTTCCAATTTATTAAATCTCCACTAGTGATTCGCAATATCGCGAACCGTATGAAGTGCCTGCTCGATTACCGGGTTGTCTGTTTCCCGTGGATAGACCATGTAAGCAGGGTGGATAAATTCTGGAGTTTGTTTTACTCGAAACAGTTGGCCCGAGGTAATGAATGGCTCTGCCATGCGAGCCGGCAGGAAACAGCTGCCGCCATTACTGAGAATTAACTGTACACCTAACCAGCCAATATTTACTACCTGAGCTGGGCGCTCGATATCCGGGTAATGTTGTGCATGCTGGGCGTAAAAACCTGGCCCCCATTCAACATAAATATAGTCATTGCCGGGTTCGATATCGTCCGGTCGGCTGCTGACCAGCACCAGGGTTTCATCGATCAGGTGCTCGATGATTAGCCCCGGACTATGGCTCGGAGTGTACATCAACCCTATGTCCAGTGTACCTTCGATCAGGTGTCGCATTAGATCGTCTTCGAAGCCAATTTCGCTACGGATGGCAACGTCGGGGGCGACCTGTCTCATCTTGCCGACCCATTGCGGCAATAAGCCTTCCCATAATGCGATGCGACCACCGATACGGATGGTCGCACGATAACGACTCGGCAGGCCGATATCATGTCTGGCCTGTTCGGCGGTTAACACCAGTCGTTTGGCGTATTCCAGAAAACGTCGCCCCGCAGGAGTATGACTAGCGCCGGAACGATTACGAATGAACAGGCGGGCGTCCAGCTCTTCTTCCAGGCGCTGGATTCGCGCACTCACAGTCGACTGGGTTAGATGCAGCTGACGGGAAGCTTCCAGAAAGCTGCCATGGGCGGTAATGGCGAGAAATGTTCGGGCCTGGTCAATGTCCATCGTTGAATCCTGCTTAAGTATTTTAATATCAATATATTCGATATTAGATAGTAAAAAATATCGTTTTACCAGTATTTGTTTCAGGGATATAGTAGTAACAGCTTATATACGGAGGACATCTTATGCAGAACACAGCACAAACAGTACGTGACATAGAAGGTTATATCGTAGATCCCGGGCAATGGAATCAGGCGCTTGCCAGGGCGCTGGCCGAAGAAGAAAACCTGGAACTCACCAATGACTACTGGCCGATACTCGAGTTCATGCGGGAATACTGGCAGTCGCATAAAGTAGCGCCTGATGTGCGCCATGTCGTAAAATATCTGGCCGACGAAAAGGGCTACACCAAGAAAGCTGCCAAGCAGCATCTATTTAATTTGTTTCCCTATGGTTATGTGAAACAGGCCTGCAAAGTTGCCGGCATGCAACGTCCCAGGAGCTGGAGTACGGGCTGAGCAAAGTGGCTGAAAAGGTGCGATTTACCAACTTGCAAACACAGTTACAGGGTAGTTGCCAAACATTTAATAATTTTAAAAAACACATTTGTATTATTACAGGCAGCCCATGAACAAAGTTATTCCTGTCATTAACCATTTTATTGGCCTGGGCAGTAACAAAACCAGCCATAGAGAAAAAATTATATCGGGTTTGGGAGGCTTCATCGGTATCCTGCTAATACTCATCATTACCCGGCAATTTGTTGAGATTAATGATGCCGGTCTGATTGTGGCTTCGATGGGTGCTTCGGCTGTATTAATATTTGCAGTACCCCATGGCCCCCTGTCTCAACCCTGGGCATTGGGCTGTGGGCATCTGGTCTCTGCAGTTATCGGTGTGAGCTGTTATCTGTTTATCCCCAATCTGTTTGTCGCTGCAGCTTCTGCGGTCGGACTTGCGATTACTGCCATGTATTATCTGCGTTGTATTCATCCTCCTGGTGGTGCTACAGCGCTTACAGCAGTGGTCGCCGGATCCAGTGTGCATGCGCTCGGTTACATGTACCTGCTAACCCCGGTATTAATCAATGTAGTAATCATATTCTTTGTAGCTATTATTTTTAATTATGTCTTTCCCTGGCGTCGCTATCCGGCTGTGTTGATGGAGTACCCAGCTAAACGCACTGAATCGACTGAATCAAATGTAAAGGTGCAGGAGTCTGAATTAAGTCATACCGATCTAGAATATGCACTGGAACAGATGGACCAGTTCGTGGATGTTAGTCGTGATGACCTGGAAAAAATTTATCATCTCGCACGTCATCGAGTCGATGAGGAAATATCAACTCAACAGATTAAACTGGGTCATTATTATAGCAATGGTGAGTATGGTAATAACTGGTCTGTGCGCCAGGTGGTTGATGAGTCGGATAATCCACGCCCGGGAAAGGACCAGGTTATATATAAAGTTGTCGCCGGTAAGAACCGACGCAGTACGGCTGCGATAAGTCGTGAGGAATTTGCACAGTGGGCCAGGTATGAAGTTTATTTAAATGAAAATTCCTGGCAACGGATTACAGATACAGCCAATTGTGCCAGTGCTGTCTGATTAAACTTATAGAGGTATCCGATGAGCGAAAATCATCCAACTGAATTGAGACATGAAGATTTTAAGAACGCCATGGCAGAAATGGATTCGTATATCGATATTACACTGGAGGACCTTATGCAAATCAACCGTATGGCCCTGAAGCATGCGCAGCTGCGAGAAGCCGAAAAACTAATGGTACGCGATTTCATGACCACCGATGTTGCTACCGTGTCGATCGATACTTCGTTGCGAGAAGCAGCCAGGATTTTGCTGGATTTACGGATTAGCGGCCTGCCTGTTGTCGATAAGGATAGTAAACTGGTCGGTATTGTGACCGAAGCGGATTTTTTATCGGCACTGGGTATTCCTTCCCATCATCCTGCCCATAGTCTGTGGCAAACGCTGGAGTCAATGTTCAGGTATCAGCCCCGTCCTGTTAGTACGCCGGCCAGGGTTGCTGAAATAATGGCACAACAGGTCATTACCATTACTAATAATAAAACCCTGCACGATGTTATTGATACCATGAAACGGCATCATATTAAAAGACTGGTGGTGACTAATGAACAGCAACAGGTAGAAGGGATCATAACCCGCTCCAATCTGGTGAAAGTATTGTTACAGCAGATCCTTTGATATCTGACCGTGAATGTGATCGGAAAATAAACTTGTATTTAAATTGTATCTTATGTAAAGTTGCGACTTTTAACATGTATTTAATATATATCTTATAGGAGGATTGGTTATGTCGAGTTTATATGAACGCCTGGGTGGACAGCCTGCCGTGGACGCCGCCGTTGAAATATTTTACCGTAAGGTGCTGACGGATGATCGCATAAATGAATACTTTGATGGTGTTGATATGGAGCAGCAGATCAACAAGCAAAGGGGTTTTTTGACCATGGTGTTTGGCGGGCCGAATAATTATACCGGCCATGACATGCGAGAAGGTCACAGGCATCTGGTCGCTCGTGGTCTGAATGATAGCCATGTCGATGCAGTTATCGAGTTGCTGGGACAGACTCTGCAGGAACTCGGTGTGGCAGATGCCGATATTCAGGAAGTTGCCGGCATCGCAGGGAGCGTTCGTAATGACGTGCTCAACCGATAAAGC
>CBDULX010000261.1:0-3659 GCA_965368175.1 uncultured Gammaproteobacteria bacterium
TAACTTTAACCGGTCGCACAGTAGTACCTGTTTACAAAGCGCCTGAGTATGTCCTGGGCATAGGGCGTGGGCTTTCTGCTGACGGCTTCTTTCAATGCATCCGCTTCATGGGGCTTGAAATAGCCGTGATTGCTGTAGGTGTCGATTCGCAGTATGAATTCCTCGGCGTCGCCTTCAGGGTGGAACTGAGTGGCGTATACGTTGTCACCGATGCGAAACATCTGTACCGGGCAGTCGTTTCCGGTCATCAGTAATGTCGTGCCCTCGGGCGTAGTGTCACAGGCTTCCTTGTGGCCAAGTAGCACATCGATCTGCTTCGGGAAGCCAGCAAGCAGTGGATCCTGTTTACCAGCCTCGGTGATGTCCAGTTTGACGCAACTCACGGCTTCACCATATTTCGTGCTGATGCAGGTGCCGAGGTAGTTTCCCAGCAGGCCATTACCGGAGCAAGCGCCGAGAAAGGGAAAGTCCCGGGGCACGACCTGATCCAGCAGGTGATTGAAATCGGCCTCGATCTTTTTCTGAATATCGGATTTCTTATTCTCAGGGGTACTGATATCAAACGGGCTGCCGCCGACGATGATGGCTGAATAATCGTCGAGCTTTAGGTCAGCAGGAATGCCGGATTGTTCTATGCGCATCCTGCATGTGTCTTTGACCTGCAATTGTCCATACTTCAGGAAACAGGCGTATTCACTGTTCGAGGTTGCATCTTCGGGGCGCAATTGCAGGATTAGAACCGGTTTGGCTGAAGTCATTTTCGGGAGTTTAACCATCAAATGCCACTAATTCCACTAATTCCCTGATACAACAGGCCGGCACTGGCCCCAATCGTGTGCTTTTGTAAATGGACACTGGCGCAGGATTGCCCCAGGCCCCGATATGTCTTAGATCCATACCGTTCATTCTGAACCTTCCCCCTCCAGTCTAACGGACATTTTTAAACAGGAGTTTTAGCCTCACAGAAGAGTGGAGTCTCCCGAGATTTAACCGACGATTTTTATTTCAGACTGGGCGCGGTGCTAATTTTCTGGTTCGTTGTTTATACACTCTCAAAAAAAACAACTTCGCCGGTTTCCAGTGAGTATTCTGCGCCGACGATGGCTATTTTATTTTTCTGGATCAGTTGCTCAAGGGTTTCTGAGCCGTGGCGAAGGTGATTGGTGGCGGCTAATATATTGGCTCGGATTGCGGCTTCTAATAATTTTTCGGGATCGTTGCGTAATTCTGTTCCAAATAGCGGCTCAACAATTGGTCGTATTCGGTTGACGATGGATAGCACATTACTGGATTGCTTGTTCGAAGGTTGTTCCATATCGCTGATGGTTGCTTTTACTGCGCCACACATGGAATGGCCAAGAACCACGACCAGTGGCGTGCCGAATTGTTCGGCGGCAAATTCTACGCTGCCAATCTGGGAAGGGGCGACTATATTACCCGCCACCCGGATCACAAATAAATCACCCAGGCCCTGATCGAAGACCAATTCTGCCGGTACCCGTGAATCTGAACAGCCGAGAATGATTGCAAAAGGGGCCTGGTAGTCAACGAAGCTGGATCTTTGCATCTGTTTAACGATGGTATCAATACTGCGGACGCCTGAGACGAATCTCTGGTTGCCCTGTTTAAGTTTTTCCAGTGCTTCATCGGCTGTAATCATGGGGTTATTATGTCTATTGGTAGTCGTGTCCTGTCGCTGAATTATACCTGAGAGAATCGATCAATAGGGACAGATTCGATTTAAATAGTAGAATATTAAGGGTCATGATAAAAAACTCTATTCGTCCTGGGAAGCTTGTCGCGCCTGATGATGAGTAATGCTTAGAGCTTGCTGCAGCCCGCGAACCATGGATAATCAGTTGTATCGGGTGTGAGTACTTTGTACGCCCTATAGAGTCATATTGGCTGTTAGAGCGTTAGCATGCAATAATGTAGTGACCGACTTTGCCCAGGTAGGCGTGTCAAGAAGCCTCTGATCAGGTCATGATTGCTTTATACTGACTTAAAGCGCCCAGATTTACCTCGATTTCGTTGCAATAGAATAACTATTACGCTTCACTTCGTGAAAAATCTGAACACTTTTAACTCAGCCTACTACAACCAGGCTTAATTCAGATGTTCCTTATATTTCAATGAGGATATGATTAAAAACCTATGTTTTCACTACGTCCTAAAATAGCCCTGCTTATACTGTTACTCATCAGCGCCTTCCCCAGCCTGGCGGTGGATGGTGAAAAACTCTATCTGGAAAAATGTGCCATATGCCATGGTCGCCAGGGCCAGGGTGGTGTGGGTATACCGCTGGCGCTTGAATCGTTTCTGGCACAAACACCAGACGAATATATTCATCGCACCATTCGTGTGGGACGGCCGGGGCGTATTATGCCTTCGTTTTATCGTCTGTCGGAGCCTGAGATCGCGGCGATCATCAAACATATCCGTAGCTGGAAGCCTGCCCCTGTGCCGGCATGGGATGCCACCCCTGTCAAGGGTGATGCCGGTTCAGGCAAAGCCCTGTTCGATATGCATTGTGTCAGTTGTCATGGTAATGATGCTCGGGGTGGCAAAGGTACTGGGTTGATGTTCTCGCGTGCCCGTGACCTGCCGATTGCGCCACCGGCGCTGAATAATCAGGGTTTTCTAAATTCGGTGAGTGACCAGATGCTCAAAACGATTATCACCCAGGGGCGCAAGCACACGCCGATGCCGGCGGCCAGCCAGTTTGGTTTGAAGGCAGACGATGTCAATGACCTGGTCAGCTATATTCGAAGTTTTCAGATCACCATGATGTCCGGTGAGCACATGATCGAAGAGCCGGCGATCATTATGTATCGATCACCCTATTCGTTCGACATCACGGTTGAAAATATCAAGCGTGTCGTGGTCGATAACCAGTTCAAGTTGATATCGTTCAATCTGGGGGATAAGCATTCGGCAAGCGCAACACAGGGTAATAAAAAACAGGCCAGGGTGAATTTCTGCAATTACGATATGATCAACGATGCACTGGCCATAGATCCACGAATTGGCATGTTTTTACCCTGCCAGATTACCATCGTCGAATCCTTCAGTGGGGTGGAGGTCATGAGCATTAATCCGAAACGCCTGAGTCAGTTATTTAATAATGACGAACTTGATCAGGCCTGCGAGAAGATGCACGATACTTATTCCCAGATCCTCAGGGAGGCGACGCAATGAGGGGCTTACGAAACTTGTTAATGGGGCTGGCTCTGTTTGGCCTGTGTTTACCCGCCCAGGCCATCATTACCGGTGAGCTGATTATGCTGCGTTCTGAAAAACCGTTTGCTGAAGCCATGGAAAGTTTACAGCACGCCATAAAAAAACAGGGTTATTCCGTGACCGGAGTGCGACGTGTCGATCAGGGCCTGGCCGAGAGCGGATACAAGAGTGATAAATACCGGGTTGTGTTTTTTGAAAAGACCGGCGAAGTCGATGCATTAACCGAAAGCTATCCCGAGTTACTGCCTTATCTTCCCCTGAAAATTGTAGTCTTCGCCGAAGCCGATGAAACCCTGCTGGTAACATCAGATCCTGCAACGTTTATCGATCTGTTTCCATCTCCACGGCTGCAGGAGCAGTTCCGTCGATGGCATGACGAGGTGGTCAACATTATGCAGGCTGTACAGAATCAATAGCGC
>CBDULX010000262.1:0-3617 GCA_965368175.1 uncultured Gammaproteobacteria bacterium
GCTAAAGTCGAAGCGCGTTTAATTGGTCCGGATCCGGAAGTCCTTAGAGCCTATAGTGAACAGGTGATGGCGGTGTTTGATGCAGAACCACTGGCAATCAATGTGCGTCAGGACTGGCGGGAACGAGTCAAAGTATTGCGTCCGGTGTATAACGAGGCAGAAGGACGTCGACTAGGCATCAGTAAAACCGATCTCGATCGAGCCCTGGCGACTAATGTCAGTGGTCAAACAGCGGGTATCTATCGTCAGGGTAGCAAGTTATTACCCATAGTGGTACGACCTCCGGAAGCGGAACGAAATTCGATTGCGCAACTGGAAGATATTCTGGTGTACAGTCCGGCAAAACGTGCTTATGTCAATATTGGTCAGGTCGTGAACAGTCTGGATCTGGAATGGGAAGATGCCTTGATTAAGCGTCGGGACCGTAAACGCACCCTATCTGTACTTGCCGATCCTGTAAAAGATGTGACCCCAGCCACACTGCATAGCAAAATTCGTACAGCAGTCGAAGCCATTAAACTACCTTCAGGTTATGTGCTGGAATGGGGTGGTGAATACGAAGCACAGCAAAAAGCCAATGTGGCTGTGTTTGCTTTTGTACCCCTGGGAGTATTGGTGATGGTGGTATTGACGGTGTTTTTGTTTAAATCGGTACGACAAACTTTGGTGGTGTGGAGCACGGTACCCCTGTCGATGATTGGGATCACAATAGGCTTACTCAGTACCGGTTCTCCGTTCAGTTTTATGGCGTTACTTGCCCTGCTGAGTTTGATTGGCATGCAGTTAAAGAATGGGATTGTTCTGGTAGAAGAAATAAAACGCTTGCAGGAAGAAGTGAAAGAGTCCTGGCTGGATTCGATTATGCATGCTGCGGTGAGTCGGTTACGACCAGTGGCTATGGCGGCGATTACCACCATACTGGGTATGCTGCCACTGTTGGGCGATGTTTTTTTCAAACCCATGGCGGTGACCATCATGTTCGGCCTGGGTTTTGCAACACTGTTGACACTGATTGTTGTGCCGGTGTTGTTTGCTCTGGTATATAAGGTATCGCCAGTCGGAACAAAATAGGTATTCAACTGAATTGACATTCTGTGGTTATGATGTTTAGTCAACTCGACCCAAGGCATGAGATCTCATTAGTCTGGCCAGTATGCTTCTAGATATTAAAAAGAGCTTTAGAAAAAAGCCATTAATAATTTATTAAAATTTACGTAACAGATGATCGATATACATTGAGTCTGGACTTGTTATAGGGTAAAAAACGCCATCAAGTTGTTGCTTTAGGGTAATTACGGATTTCAAATATTCAGGTGACTTAGATTACCTGGAACTCTGACAAACAGGTCTGTACTTATGCTCAGTTTTGGCTTGTTTCGGAAAAGTCGTCGCGAATGCGGGACTTTAATGCATCGGCTCTCACCAGTGATGATTTATTTGCGCCACAGGAACAGCGACAGAAAATTAGCGTAAGTGTGTGAGGGGCGTTCAGGCAACTTCGGCCTCAGGAAAACGATGCATTACCACATCCCATTCTGTTTCAGTCGCGGTTAGCACCAGGCAGGAAGAGCCGCCGCGAGTACGGGTGTGGCCTGCTGCACCTGGATTGACAACCCAGGGGGTTTGGGCTTTGTCCACCAGCATGTTGTGGGTATGCCCATAGACGATGACGCGGGCCATTGGGTGGCTGTGACGCAGGGAATCATGGCAGGGTGAACTCATGCCATGTCTATGACCATGCTCGATCTTTATACTGCCGCCTGGCAGTTTAATCTCAGCGATCTGGGGTAATGCTGTGACTACATGGGTTTCATCAACGGGCCACAGTCCGGAGGCATCATTATTTCCAGCTACAGCCGTGACGTGCTGGTTGATGGCTTCAAGCTGCTCTAGTACATGGGCACCGCAGATGTCACCTGCGTGGATTACCTTGTCACAGCTTTTGATTACATCAATGATATTAGGGTCAATTATTCCGTGGGTATCAGAGATAATGGCAATGCGTACAGGATCTCTGGATGGGGACATGGAATATAAACCTCTGTTAAAAAAATACCGCTTAAATTAATAATTTATGCGGTATTAGATTTTATGTTTACTGACAGTTTTAGTCTAGCTAAGAATTTTATGGGGCTTATTATTCCTTTTGATTTTTAAGGTTTTCCTCCTCAACTTCCAGCTTATAAGACATGTAAGGATCATTGGCTTTTATCTGTTCAATTTCAAGTTTTCGACGTAATTCAATTACTTCTTTACGCTCTTCTACGCGTTTTTCCAGAGCGCCATTGACTTCTTCTATTGTTTTTTCATTATAGAGCACCTGCCGTAACAGTCGGAAGCCGAAGTACATCAGGGCAATATCGTCTTTTTCAATGTTGTCATAGAGCTCCTGTTCCAGCTTATAGTTTTTCCTGAAGCTATCACTGAGTACAAAACGACGGAAGCGGTCCTGGTCGAAACAGGCCATAAAAAACAGCTGCAAACTCATTTCAGGCGGTTTGCCAACGCCAGGGCCCATGGATTTTTTCTTCAGAATCAGCTGAAAATATTCAATATTGTGCTGGTCATAGGTTTCAACTTTCTGTTCTGCGCGGTATTCCTGGATATTTAATGTACGATCTTCCTCATGACCTTTACAGTGACTTTCTTTTATCAGGACAAAGTGCTGATTTTCATGAGCCTGATTGGCTTTTTTCATCGACAAATTGCCAAGAGGATAATAGCGGCAGGATGTGGGACGGTTTTCGTAAATGGTACAACCGGCTTCTTCATCCATAAACAGGCAGGCACCTTCATCAGTGGTGCGTAATTTGATACCAGGCATACCATCGGAATCCATGGTGAAAGGAACCGTGTGGTCTTTCAATACGGCCGATGAATCCTTACCAGTGGCTTTTTTCAGGCTTAGTATGTCATAGGGGGTAAGGGTGATATCTGCGTGCTTACAACAGGCGTTCCAGCAGGAAATACCTTTATGGCAACTAAATTTGATGTCGCTATCAGGCTCTAGTACAGCAGGCAGCACATCACTTTTAAATGGAATGTCTTCTATTTTGATATCACTCATGGGGTTGCTCCGGTTGTATAACATGCGGGCTGGTATCAAGCCGGCTATAAATCAATTCATTAAGAAAAAAACTAAATACAATCTTAGTATATGTGGGCTCTTTTCTTAATAAACAGTACTGAATATCCACTATTTTACTATGGTTTCCGTCGGGGATAAAAAAACCGAACTCCTTTCGGAGCTCGGTTAATCTTCAGGATAACTGATATGCCGCCTGCTCATAGCTGAGCGAAAGCGGCCAGCCAAACTAAACTGTCAAATAAGATTATTTGAATAGTTTAGATTTGTCTACCAGATCCATATGTGCACGTTTGAAACAAGTCCACTGTTTGGTTTCTTTGTCATAAATAGAGTTAACAAAGCACTTCCAGTTTTCTTCATCAACGAAGTTCTTGTCAGTACGATAGTAGAATCCAGGATAACGTGATTCTTGACGGAACTCGATGTGTTTCAGATGAGCTTCTGCTGTCAGTATGCGGTGATAGTTTTCCCATGCACGAAGTAATTCGTGAAGGTCTTTAGCACGCATTTTTTCAGCATCTTCTTTCAG
>CBDULX010000263.1:0-3571 GCA_965368175.1 uncultured Gammaproteobacteria bacterium
CAACTGGTTGATGCAGCCAAAGCTGGCCTTGCTAAAGCGGCGTAAGATTTAATTTAATTAAATCGGATTGCTTGAAGGGGAAAGGCCAATGTCTTTCCCTTTTTTATGCGCTGGAGCGGTCTTTTTAAAGAATTTATTTTTGCCGCAGAGGCACAGAGATCACTGAGAATGATTAGGTGTTGGTGACAACTTCGATAATCTCCACGTTCTCTGTGTCTCTGCGGCAAATAAACACAACGGTAGAAATCAGTGGCTGATCTACAACAACTCCTCGAACAGGCGCAGCAGGCGATTGCCAATGCTGCGGATTTGCAACAGCTTGATCTGGTACGGGTTCAGTACCTGGGTAAAAAAGGTGAATTCACCGCCCAGCTGAAAGAACTGGGTAAATTACCGGGCGATCAGCGTAAACAGGCAGGACAGAGCATTAACGAGGCCAAACGCTCGTTTCAGCAAAGTCTGGAAGCCCGTAAAGCGACGCTGGAAGCCGATAAGCTCAATGCTCAATTAGCGGAACAGACCATCGATGTCACTCTCCCCGGTCGCGGTCAGGATATGGGGGGCTTGCATCCAGTCACCCGCACCATGGAACGCATTCAGCAGTTGTTTGCCGGTCTGGGATTTGATGTGGCTCAGGGTCCTGAAATCGAAGACGACTATCACAATTTTGAAGCCCTGAATATTCCATCCCATCACCCAGCAAGGGCCATGCACGATACTTTCTATTTCGATGCCAAAACTCTGCTGCGCACCCATACTTCTCCGGTGCAGGTACGGGAGATGGAAACCACCGAGCCGCCATTGCGACTGATAGCGCCGGGTCGGGTCTACCGTTGTGATTCGGATTTAACCCACACGCCCATGTTTCATCAGGTTGAAGGCCTGATGGTGGATCGAGATGTCAGTTTTTCTGACCTGATGGGTACACTGGATCGGTTCCTGCGTCTGTTCTTCGAAAATGATGCGCTGAAAACACGATTCCGTCCGTCTTACTTCCCTTTTACCGAGCCCTCCTCGGAAGTGGATATCCAGTGTGTGATGTGTGAAGGCGAGGGCTGTCGAGTGTGTAGCCATACTGGCTGGCTGGAAGTGCTGGGATGCGGCATGGTACACCCGGAAGTGTTCAGGCATGTGGGTATAGATAATGAAAAATATACCGGTTATGCCTTTGGTATGGGGGTAGAGCGTCTGGCCATGTTGCGTTATGGCGTTAATGACCTGCGCCTGTTCTTCGAAAATGATTTACGCTTCTTAAAGCAGTTCAGCTGAGGAATTACCCATGAAAATATCTGAACAATGGTTGCGTGAATGGGTGAATCCGGCCATCGATACTCAGACTCTGGCAGACCAGATTACTATGGCTGGTCTGGAAGTGGATTCTATAGTGCCGGTGGCGGGCCACTTTAATAAGGTGGTGGTGGCTCAGGTTAAAAGTATTGAAAAACACCCGGATGCAGACAAGCTGAATGTGTGTCAGGTGGATGCGGGCGGTGAGCTGCTGCAAATCGTCTGTGGTGCGTCTAATGTGCGGGAAGGTCTGTATGTGGCTTGTGCCACAATCGGTGCGGTTTTACCCGGTGATTTCAAGATCAAAAAATCCAAATTACGGGGTGTGGAATCCTTTGGCATGCTGTGCTCTGAAAAAGAACTGGGTATGGCGGAATCGGCTGATGGTTTGATGGAACTGCCGGATGGTGCTCCCATTGGGACGGATATACGAGATTACCTGCAGCTTGATGATCAGGTAATTGAGGTGGACCTGACCCCTAATCGCAGCGACTGTCTGAGTCTGGCCGGTGTCGCTCGAGAAGTCGCTACCCTGAATCAATGCGATCTCACCCCTGTAGACATAGTGACGGTTAAAGCAGAAATAGATGATTGCTTCCCCATTAAGGTCGAATCCTCTGAAGCCTGCCCTCGTTATCTTGGGCGCGTGATTCGCAATGCCAATACCCAGGCGGCTACGCCGTTATGGATGGTGGAAAAACTGCGTCGTTCTGGCATACGCAGCCTGGGGCCGGCGGTCGATGTCACCAATTATGTCATGCTGGAACTGGGACAGCCCATGCATGCCTTTGATCTTGACCGTTTGCAGGGCAGTATTCAGGTGCGGATGGCTAAAGCCGGTGAAACCATCACCCTGCTGGATGGCAAGGAAATTAAAACTACTGAGAATACATTGCTGATTGCCGATGAAGAGAAGCCTCTGGCCCTGGCCGGGATTATGGGGGGTGAAGGCTCTGGTGTTGCTGACAGCACCCAGCATCTATTACTGGAGTGTGCTTACTTTAAGCCATTGGCTATTGCCGGCAAGGCCCGTGAATTTGGTCTGCATACCGATTCATCCCATCGCTTCGAGCGGGGAGTGGACCCGGAATTACAGATAAATGCCATGCATCGAGCCACCCAGCTGTTGCTGGATATCTGCGGCGGTCAACCTGGCCCGGTCATCGAGGTGGCCTCAGAGGCCAATTTGCCACTACCAGCACCTATCAAGCTACGTTCCAGCCGGATCAGCCGAATGCTGGGAATTGTGTTTTCCGCAAAAGAAGTGGAAGACATTCTCACTCGACTGGGTATGCAACTGGAAACCAGTGAGGAAGGCTGGGTGGTAACAGCGCCCTCGTTTCGCGTGGATATAACCATCGAAGCAGATCTTATTGAAGAACTGATTCGCATTCACGGTTATAACAACATCCCTCGCACCAGCCCTCGTTATCAACCTGTGATGAAACCGCAGACTGAGTCCCGGCTGGATCTGCAGCAGGTAAAGCTCAGTCTGGTGGATCGTGGTTACTTCGAAGCGATTACTTATAGTTTCGTTGACCCAGCCTGGCAGCTTGCGATTGATGCCGATATTAAGCCAGTGGCACTGGCTAATCCCCTGTCCGCTGAGCTTTCCGTAATGCGCACCAGCCTCTGGCCCGGTTTGCTAAAAGCCCTGCAGCACAATATTAATCGACAACAGACTCGAGTGCGTCTGTTTGAAACGGGTCTGAGCTTCATCCCATCTAAACAGGGCCTGGTACAACAGCCTAAAATCGCAGGAGTTATCTGTGGTGCGTTGAACCCCGAACAATGGGCGGAAGACAGTCGTAAGGTGGACTTCTTCGATCTGAAAGCCGATGTGGAGGCAATTTTGAGTCTGGGTGGCCTGGCTGATGTGAGCTTTGAAAAAGCTGAGCATTCAGCTCTGCACCCCGGACAAAGCGCTCGAATCCTGAAAAATGGCCAGGCCATCGGCTGGATCGGGGCTTTACACCCGCAAACTCAGAAGACACTGGATATAGATCCACCCTGCTATGTATTTGAGCTGGAACAGCAGTCGGTGCTGGATGCCAATGTGCCCGTGTTCACATCTTTATCAAAATTCCCTGAAGTTCGACGCGATATTGCCGTTATTATTAAACAGGAAATCCCCGTGGAAAGGCTGTTCCAGACAATTAAGGCTGCAGCATCCGAAGTTTTACAGGAAATTCTGTTATTTGACGTCTATACTGGTAAGGGTATAGATATTGGTCTAAAAAGTGTCGCTTTAGGCTTGATTTTACAAGGATTTTCCCGCACTCTT
>CBDULX010000264.1:0-3535 GCA_965368175.1 uncultured Gammaproteobacteria bacterium
TGATTTCCTCACTGGGTCGCATTGATCAGCATCATCTTCGTACCGGCCAGCTCACTGATGATGACTGGCCTCGCATCACTTCGGCGGTATCCATCCTGTCGGAAGCCCAGGTGTTCGTGGATGATACCCCGGCCCTGTCACCCACCGATCTCAGAGCCCGTGCCCGACGCCTGAAACGTGAGCATGGGCTGGGTATGATCGTCATCGATTATTTACAGTTGATGCAGGTTTCCGGGTCTTCGGAAAACCGCGCCACGGAAATTTCGGAAATATCCCGCAGTCTGAAAGCACTGGCCAAGGAACTGGAAGTACCGGTCGTCGCCTTGTCCCAGCTCAACCGTAGTCTGGAACAGCGACCCAACAAACGGCCGGTGATGTCAGATTTACGTGAGTCCGGCGCCATTGAGCAGGACGCCGATGTGATTGTATTCATTTACCGTGATGAGGTTTACAACCAGGACAGTCCTGATAAAGGCACCGCTGAAATTATTATTGGTAAACAGCGTAATGGTCCTATTGGTACTACTCGCCTGACTTTCCTCGGCAAGTACACCAAGTTCGAGAACTTTATACCGGATGTATATTCCTCGCAGGCTTATGAGTAAACCATCACTGGCGCCAGTGTCAGGTTTTGCTATAGTCGCCACAATAATCATCTGCAGGGAATAAGCAATGCGGCGCAATGCCAGGGCAATCATTGATCTCGAAGCACTCATCCACAATTACCAGCGGGTAAGGCAGTTAGCACCACAGTCGAAGGTGATGGCGGTGATCAAGGCCGATGCTTATGGTCATGGTATGGTGCAGGTGGCCGAAACCCTGTCAAAGGCGGGTGTCGATGGTTTTGCCGTGGCCTGTCTGAGTGAAGCCAGGGCTTTGCGAGAAGCAGGCCTGCAGCAGCCCATTACCGTATTCCAGGGCTTTCAGGATGCACAGCAACTACAGCAGATGATTCAGCTGAATCTGCGACCCGTGGTTCACCAGAGCTGGCAGATTGATCTGTTATCTCAAATTAAAAGCAAATTATCCATCTGGCTCAAGGTCAACAGTGGTATGGGGCGTCTGGGTCTACCGGCTGAAGACATTGTTCAGCGCTGGCCGTCTCTGCAGCAGAATACCCGTCTGGAAAATATCGGTCTGTTCAGCCATTTTGCTAATGCCGATCAACCCGAACATGATTCAAATAAACAACAGATCGAACGCTTTAATTCACTGGCCCAGTCCCTTGGAGTGACTGAAACCAGCATGGCTAATTCTGCCGGTTTAATTGCTTTTTCCGAATCCCAGGGTGACTGGGTGAGGCCAGGCATTATGCTCTATGGGTCATCACCCCTGGCCGATAAGTCAGCGCATGAACTGGCGCTGAAACCGGTGATGCAACTGGAAGCACCTCTGCTGGCCATTAACCAGATGAAGAAAGGTGAAAGTATCGGTTATGGCAGCCTCTGGCAATGTCCGGACGACATGCCGGTGGGGGTGGTGGGTATAGGTTACGGTGATGGCTACCCACGCCATGCCGGTACCGGCACGCCGGTGTGGATCAATGGGTGCAAAACTCAGCTTGTCGGACGGGTGTCGATGGATATGATCAGCATTGATTTAAGAAACATCGAGGCGGTCAAAACCGGTGATTCGGTAGTGCTCTGGGGTCGTGAAATTGCCGTGGATGAAATCGCCGGCCACGCCCAGACCATTGCCTATGAGCTGTTATGTCATATGAATGGCAGTAGAATCGACTGATATGTCACAGAAATCAGCTAATACATTGATTCCAACTGTGTTTTTGGATAGGGTTCGTACAACAAAATAAAACAATCTGGAGAGAGTTCATGAGCAGGGGCTTGATAATTCCATTTATCTTGATCGTAATGTCCACATTAACCGCCTGTGGTGGTGGCACGGCGATGTTTAGGGGCGACCCGATGCATACGGGTAAAGCCGCTTCTGCGGGGCCTGAAAAACTGACACGACTGGCCTGGAAGTTTTCCGCACCTGATAAAGTGTATTCCTCACCCATAGTAGAAGGTGATACCGTATATGTTGGTTGTAAAGATGGGCATTTATATGCATTGAACCTCGATGATGGTCGAGTGAAATGGAAATTCAAAACCGGAGGCAATATTGAAGCAGCCGTGGCGGTTAAGGGTGATACTGTATTGGCCGGCAGCTGGGATGGCTACCTTTATGCTATCGACGCCGATAAACAGACACTGAAATGGAGGTTCAGGACCGGCGGTAACGTCTATTCTTCTCCAACGATTGAAGATGGCATAGCCTACTTCGGAAGTGAGGATAATAAACTCTATGCTGTGGATATAGATACCGGTTATGAAAAATGGCATTTCGATGCCAAAGCCGGTGTTTATACCTCACCTGCAGTGTTTGAAGATACGGTTTATATCGGCACAATGGATGGTTATTTACGAGCCATTAATAAAACATCAGGTCAGGAACAGTGGAAATTTCCCACCCGTAATCGTATCTATTCATCACCCACTATCAATGGCATGCATGTTTACTTCGGCAGTGACAGTAAATATGTGTATTCAGTGGATATGAAAACCGGCCAGGAGTTGTGGCGTAAGAAAACTGCCGGTAAGGTTTTTGGTTCAGTGACGGTATTTGAAGAAGCAGTTTTCCTGGGCAGTGCCGACAGTTATATCTATGCCTATGAACGTACAACCGGTAACCGTCGTTGGGAATATAAAACCGGGGGTGCCATTTATTCATCTCCCACCATCGATGGTGAAAGTCTGTATATAGCCAGCACCGACGGAAACCTGTATGTGCTGGGTCTGGAGAAAGGCTCCTTACGCTGGAAGTATAAGGTGGATGACAAGATTTACTCTTCACCGGTGATTGCGGATGGCAAGGTTATTTTCAGCACCGTGGGTGGGGAAGTGTTTGCGGTTGAATAGTTGGTTTTAGTTTTTGTTTTAGCTTTAGCTTGGGATGCCCGGTCAGGTTTTTTGCCTAACCGGGCTTTTTTTGGGTTTTTTTATTATTGGTGTTATCTAGGGACTGATGCTACTTAATGGTTAGCATTGCTGATACCTAGCATTGGTTTTGTTTTCATTAGCTAATGCTATTTTTTAGTTAGGTTGCAATTCCTTAGCATTGGTTTCGCCTCGCTGGCGAGTCACTTTTCTTACAGCAGCATAAGAAAAGTAACCAAAAGAATGCCGCCCCGGGTCGCAAGCCACTATGCAAACAACGCATAGTGGTGCCTTCGTCACTCGCGATTTATGAGGCTGCTGCGGAACTCACGAATTACAAACAGCGTAATTCGCTCAGACATCCTCGCAGAAAGATTCCTCATAAATCACTCCCTCCTCAGCTTACTCCAGAGGGGAGATAGTCAAAAGCACGAGGTTTTGGATTTTCTCTTTTTAAATCCCCTTTTCTATTTGCTGTGCATTGTGTATCTGTAGGGTAAATCCGCCAGGGATGGTGGATTTAGTTTTGTTGAGCAAGGATGCGAATCAAAACGACCCGATAGCGAAACTACTGCACATAATGCTAGCAGGATTTAATT
>CBDULX010000265.1:0-3532 GCA_965368175.1 uncultured Gammaproteobacteria bacterium
GACCTACGACCTACGACCTACGACCTACGACCTACGACCTACGACCTACGACTTACAACTTACAACTTACAACTTACAACTATTCTAATATAAATGCACTCTGAGAAACACTGGGTTTATCAGAGTGCATGGCCATCGAAGTTATAGACTATTAGCGAGGTTCAGGGTAATTTGGCTGGACGTGTAAAAACCCAGTCCTGATCCTTCACCGGGGTATGACATGCGACACATTCCTGGGCAAAATCTTTATCGCTACCATAGGGAAGCTGCTTATCACCGAGCCACCGGGCGTAGCCCCAGCCACCGGTTGACTGGTATTTAACCGGGTCTTTGAACATGAATTCCGCATGGACGAATTTATCGGGCACTATGGCGCTTTCCCAGTGTACGTCGTTCTTTTGTTTCCAGACCAGTTTTGCCAGAATGGCACCTTTCGGCCAGGGGTTAATATTCCCCTCACGTGCAGCCCGGATTGCAATATCATTGCCTAATATGGCTCTCAGTGAATTATTGTCGGTACGATGAGACACTGAAATCAGTTTCCAGTCTTTGTAGTTTGCCGGCAATTCTATGCCATTAGGTGCAGGCATTACGGATGGGCCTGCCAGCGCACTGGTCATAAATAAGAAGTTAAGCAGTATGAATCCTGTAGCATTTCGCCTGATATTGTGTTTCATTTATTGTCCTCGTAATGTATTAGTAATAATAACTATGGGTTGACAGTTGTCGACTGGACTTTATTCCATTTAATGATAAAAAATCCCTGATATTGCAGCTGGCATGGCCCAAAGCAGTGTTTTTAATATAAAACCTTCAACTGGTTCTAAGTTAGCGATTTGATACAATATCGCATAACGAGCACCTCACTACTTAAGTTCTTCTTCAAAATTCGTTATCATTGCCACCAGTATAAAAACACAATGGATTCCTCTCGTGATTATTAAACCAAAAGTTCGTGGCTTTATCTGCACCACCACCCATCCTGTCGGCTGTGAAGCCAATGTTAATGAGCAAATTCAGGTGGTAAAAAAAGACGGCCCAATAGCAAACGGACCTAAAAAAGTGCTGGTAATCGGCTCTTCCACCGGCTATGGCCTGGCTGCCCGTATCACCTCGGCCTTCGGTTCTGAGGCCGCCACTATTGGGGTATTTCTGGAAAAACCCGGCACTGAGAAGAAAACGGGTACTGCGGGCTGGTACAATTCGGCCGCCTTTGACAAGGCCGCCAAGGCTGCTGGCCTCTATGCCAGGTCTTTTAACGGCGACGCCTTCTCCCATGAAATGAAAGCCAAAGTGGTGGAAACCATCAAAAAGGACCTGGGTGAAGTGGATCTGGTGATTTATTCCCTGGCCTCCCCGGTGCGTAAACTGCCGGATACTGGAGAACTGGTTCGCTCAGCTCTGAAGCCCATCGGAGAGGTCTACCGCTCGCGAGCCGTGGACACCAATAAAGACATACTCATCGAAGCTGAAATAGAGCCTGCCAATGAAAAGGAAATCGCCGACACCATTACTGTAATGGGTGGCGAAGACTGGGAACTCTGGATGAAAGCTTTGCACGATGGCGGCGTACTGGCCGATGGTGTTAAAACCGTGGCCTTTGGTTACATTGGCACCGACATCACCTGGCCCATTTACTGGCATGGTACGCTGGGCAAAGCCAAGGAAGACGTAGATCGTGCTGCCAAAGCCATCACGGCGTCACTGTCCGATATTCACGGCCAGGCCAATGTCGCAGTACTGAAGAGCGTAGTCACCCAGGCTTCTGCCGCGATTCCAGTGATGCCCTTATACATCTCTACCGCGTTCAAAGTGATGAAAGCTCAGGGTACCCACGAAGGCTGTATCGAACAGCTCAATCGTCTGTATCGCACCCAGCTGTTCAAAGAGCAGCCGGATCTGGATGAGGCCAGCCGTTATCGAATGGATGGCTGGGAACTGAGTGATGAAGTACAACAACCCTGTCGCGAAATTATGCCCAGAGTTAATGATGACAATCTGTTTGAACTCACCGATTATCAGAACTATAAAAATGAGTTTCTCAAGTTGTTTGGCTTTGGTATAGATGGAATTGACTATGAAGCAGATATAAATCCACAGGTCAGCTTTGATGTGGAAGAAGTCTGATCCTGCTTTAAATAGACATACAGAGACCCCGGTAAATCCGGGGTTCTTTGTTTCTGAACCACATAAGGTTATGCCATGAACGACAATCCTTTCGAAACCATTAAAATTAAATTAAGAGAATTTGCGGAGCAAAGGGACTGGGATCAGTTTCACTCCCCCAAAAATCTTGCCATGGCCTTAAATGTTGAAGCAGCCGAATTACTGGAACATTTCCAGTGGTTAACTGAGCAACAATCCTCGTCACTGGATGCCGAAACACTGGCTGAGGTCGCAGATGAAATCGCCGATATTCAGGTTTACCTGATCCGTCTTGCTGACAAGCTAGGGGTAAATATAGTAACTGCCACACAGGCCAAAATCGATAAAAATGCAAAAAAATATCCAGCGGAAAAAGTTCGTGGTCAGTCTAAAAAATACACCAAATACTAGTGCCACTGATATAATTTACCATCTACTAACCAGTATCCATTCGAGCCCAGGCCTGCATGCTTAGTTACCGTCATGCTTTTCACTCTGGCAATCACGCAGATGTTCTCAAACACCTGGTTCTGTGTAAGACACTGGAATATCTTATTCAGAAACCCGCGCCCATTTTATACATTGATACTCATGCCGGTGCCGGGCATTATGCACTGAACAGTAAACTGGCACAAAAAACAGAAGAATATAAAACAGGTATAGACTCCCTGGATTTCTCCAGCTTACCAAAATCTATACATGGCTATCAAAACATCGTCCAGCCCATGCTTAACAGCCTGCAATATCCTGGCTCGCCACTACTGGCAGCTCGTTTATTACGAGAGCAGGATAGCCTGCGCCTGTTTGAAATGCACAGTACCGATTATCCGCTACTCCAGCAACTGTTTAAAAAAGATCGGCGAGTAATTGTAGACAACAGTGATGGATATCAATCTCTAAAGGCCCTGCTACCTGCCAGTCAAAAACGCGCTCTGGTATTAATAGACCCCTCTTACGAAGTCAAATCCGATTACCATCTGGTGGTGGATGCTATCAAGCAGGGATACCGAAGGATGCCCACTGCCCAGTTTTTACTGTGGTATCCGGTTGTGGATCGAAATCGGGCTGAAAAAATGATTAAAAGTATTTGCAACAGCGGTGTTCGTGATGTCTGGCGATTTGAGCTGACCATGGAGACAGATACCCAGCAGCATGGTATGACCGGCAGTGGCATGCTGGTGATCAATCCACCCTGGACCATGGCCGATCAAATGCCTGAAATATTACCTCTACTGGTTAAACAACTGGCTACTGAATCTGGTGGGTATACTGTTGAGCAATTAGTTGAGGAATAGTTTTTCTCTATTTAATTTTTATATTAATTAAATTTTTACATTGGTTTCGCCCAGCTGGGCGAGTTCATTTCTTTTCTCGTGAAAAGAAACAG
>CBDULX010000266.1:0-3518 GCA_965368175.1 uncultured Gammaproteobacteria bacterium
AAATACTTATGCCGAAATTATGAATATGAAAACAATGACAAAATATATCTGTTCGGTTTTAGTCGTGGAGCATTTACAGTACGTGTACTTGCCAGCTTTATAGCAGATGCAGGTTTATGTGTTACTTATGGGAGTGAGGAAGAATTACATAAAAAGGCCATGCAAAACTATCGGTACTTCCGTTATGAGTGTTACAAAAACAAATTCACGGGGTTTGCAAGTCGATTACTGTATAAGCTGTTACGCTTAAAAAATAGTCATTGTGGTGATAAAGATGAGAATGGTAATAGCAAAGATGTGAATATCGAGTTTATCGGTGTATGGGATACAGTGGCTGCATATGGTTTTCCTATCGATGAACTGGCCATTCTCTGGGATAAATTAATCTATCCTCTCAGGTTTTCTAATCATAAATTAAGCCCAAAAGTGAAATCTGCCTGCCATGCTATCTCTGTTGATGATGAACGGCATAGTTTTCACCCAATAGTATGGGATGAGTCAGGGGAGGACACCGATCGTATCCAGCAAGTCTGGTTTCCAGGGGTGCATTCCGATGTGGGTGGCGGTTATTCACGACAAAGTCTGTCCATGGTCGCACTGGACTGGATGTTGGCCAGGGTGGAAGCTGACAGCTCAGCAGATGGTCTGTTATTCATCGATGACATCCGTCGGCAATACCATAGCCAGTCTGACTGGAATGGACCGCAACATGATTCACGGGCAGGGCTGGGTATGTATTACCGCTACAAGCCACGTAACATTGAACAAATTTGTAATGATAAACGTGTCCATGTAAGCATTGCCAGACCCAAAATTCATCAGAGCGTTTTCGAACGTATCAAAGGTCGATCAGTACCCTATGCACCGACGGGTATTCCTGCTGAATATGAAGTGGTATCGACTAATCCTGTAGATCCTTACGAAACTCCCGAGCAGAGCAGCAAACGCACTCTGTCGATGAATAATGCGCTGGACATGATTTACTGGCGGCGAGACATTTATTTTTTAATATTATTTATAACCTTTCTGTTATTTGTTTCACGTTTTTTTCTTGAATGGGATGAGAACGGTATCTGTCAGGGTTCTGCCTGTTTTGTTGATCCGGTGTTACAGACTATGATGAATACGCTACCGGACTTTGCCGCCGGCTGGTTTGACGCATTAAGGCAAAATCCTAAAGTTCTATGGAGCTTCACGGTTTTATTCATTTTGTTGCTGACACTGCGACACTTCGCCTGGATATCCACACGTAGACGGGCCATCTCCGCCTGGGCAGTATTAAAAGGTAGAGGTGACAAATTACTACCTGAATGGAAACCGGGTTTGACTGCCATGTTGCGGAATCTGTCCAGGTTTTTTGCACCCATACTAAGGTGGATGTCTGGTTTAGGTCTATTTATACTAATTATTTACCTTATCCTGTGTACCATCGATGGGGTGGTTTTCCATCTGAGATACACCACCGGATCACTTTGTAAACACGCAAGCAACATCACTGAACTCACTGGCATCAAAACCATTAAATTCGATATCAGTGACGCCTGTCATGCAACAGGTATTAGATTGATGAAGGGCACTACTTATACCTTAAAGGTCAGCGATTCGGTATTACAGGATGGAGACAGACGCCAGACGAATGCTAATGGATTCAGTGATGTTAGCATGATTCCATTTGTGCCACTGCGTAGACATATCAGCCAGCCCTGGCTAAAACTCTTCGGCAAGATTGATAAAAAAGGTTTTGAAACCTTTGCTTTGGGTACAGGGGAATATGAGTACACGCCACATACGGATGGTGAATTATTTCTGTATGTGAATGATGCAGTGTTTGGTCTATTGCCGAAATGGGATTTACCTTATCACTGGGAGGCGGGTGCAAATAAAGGTCAGTTGTCAGTCACTATCTGGCCAAAGTAAGTGCAGTGGTGAATACTGATGGAATGGTATCTGCCGATTCTAAGGCAGGAATACGATCAAAACAGAAACATCGTACTCTGCCTCTGAAACTGAAGTTATTTTTTATTATTAAGGTGAATTATACGAGCCAAAAAAAATATCAGTAGCACGATGAAACCGAATGGGTAAATGAACTTGCCTGTTAAAAAGCCTGTTATTGTTAGTAACAGTAATGTGCCAATAATAAGCAATATAATGTCTATGTGATATTTTAACTTCATTTCAGTGTGGTTGAGTAATATGGATTGCATAGCTACATAAGTCCTGCTATTAGATTATATAGCAGGGTATTGTTGTGTATGTGAATATTTACAATAAAACTAAGTTTCATTCAATATAAATAAGGGGAGTAAAAATGCAAATACTGACTGTCTTGATTATTCTTGCACTTATAGCCACCATCATATCCTTAATTGCCGGACTCAGGTCTATGGGCAAGGGTGGGGAATACGATAAAGAACATGCCGACAAGTTGATGAGTGCGCGTATTATTTTTCAGAGCATAGCTCTGGTGCTGTTGATAATTACCGCTATTATGTCCTTATAGAGATACTGCGTTCTGGGGACTGTTTCTTAAATATTTCAAAACCACAAGATTACAGACATGACTTGATTAGTGGTTACCCAGGGAATCACTGATTAAGTCTGGTTGAATTTAGGCTGCATAAAACAATCATGACTTGATTAGAGGTTCCCTAGATAAAGTGCCTCGACTTTTTGACGTGCCCAGGGTGTCTTTCGCAGGAATTTAAGACTGGAGGCGATACCTGGGTCGTTGGTAAAGCATTTGATATTGATGCGGCGGCCCAGCTCTTCCCAGCCGTATTTCTCGACTAGCCGGGTGACCACCATTTTTAGTGTCACACCGTGTAGTGGATCCTGGACGGTTGATTTACTCATCGATCAGGCATCATGACGGTTGTCCGTGTCCGGCTTTGACTCGGCCTTTTTAACACGGATCTTGCTGCCGGACAGCTCTTTGCCATTGAGGTTCTTCATTGCCGCCCTGGCATCCCCCTGCCGGGGCATTTCGATAAAACCAAACCCCTTGGAGAGGCCGGTCACTTTATCTATTACCAGGTTACAGGACTGTACTGTGCCGTGGGCTTCGAATATGGCTTGGAGCTCAGCCTCTGTGGTGGATCGGGCGAGATTACGTACTAGTAGTTTCATGGAATCACCCAGTTATCTTGATTGGTGGATTATACCGCCTGTGATGGGAGGGAACAGGGTTTTCTTGTCAGTTACAATCGGGTGAGCTAAAAGTAATCAGTTAACTGGCATAACTGAACGCGACAGCAGCGGGACATATCCGGTCGAAACAATTGATTAGCTAACCGCTATCGTTCATCATTATGATTATCCATACTAACCAGAAGCCTGCAGCAAATTTGCCCGGAGTAAGCGAATTAGCTTTGACGGAGACCAGTCCGCCTGGTAGCTGGTATGAAAATTTATACATTCCCTGGGGATTTCATGAATCACAATGAAGCACATAGGTCACACCGTATAGGCTGGTTACGTGCCGCAGTGTTAGGAGCAAATGATGGCATAGTTTCAAC
>CBDULX010000267.1:0-3506 GCA_965368175.1 uncultured Gammaproteobacteria bacterium
TAAGTCATCAAAGTAGGCGTGTTTATACGTTAACTTAATTTTTATTCAGTAACTTATTTTGGTCCGACCCGTATACTCGATTGCTAGCATGGCATTCGCGATCAACTGGCTGGCCTTCATTCCGTCCGCGCTAATGAAGGCGGAAGGTAGCACAGACTGATCTAACCGGCGTTCTGGCCTGGACGCACTAAAAGAACCAGATCAGGCCCGTGTTCTTCAAGGTCTTGTAACGTATACGCTGAGTACTGGCTGTATAACCCTTGAAACTACTGGATTCAATCAATTTTTTGCGCATTTCCAGCCACTCCGGCGAGCCCCAACGCAGGGATAAGCTCTTTAATTCTTCGAAGACCTGGCTCAGGTCACTGCTGAGCGCAGGGTCCAGGAAATAGAAGCCCAGTTCATTGTTATAGAGATTTGATCGATTGTCGAAGTTCGATGTGCCAACAAAGCCGTAATCATTATCAAAAAAGGTTTTGGCATGCAGCTTTCCATACCTGACCGTCCCGCCAATCTGGTCTGAATCGAGCAACCCTGTTTCGTAGATCCTGATACGGGGATTATTGACCAGGCGCTTCCATTCCTCGCTATTGATGAATTCCGGGTTGAACTCACTGTCTTGCTTGTTCTTTAACCAGGTTTGAAGTATTTCATCCGTCAGAAGCAGCCTCGGGGCCGTATCCATATCGATGACACTCTGGGTAAAGAAGTTGTCGCTGGTCAGTACCGAGTTGGTGATGATTTCAATCGATAGATCCGGATTCTCTTCAAGCGCCTTTAGCAGAAACCTGGCACCGTCGTGGATAATTTCCCCTTCCTTGTTTTTATACTGGGGAATGAACAAATAGGGCGAGATCACACGAAATCGGCCTGTTAACTTCGCCCCTTGTCCGGCCTGCTTCAGTGCATTGGCGAGGATACCACTGATGGAGCTGGTATTGCGGAGCTGATTTTCAACGACATTTTCAACCACGTGCCTGCTTTCCAGGTTGCCAAGCTGGTGGGCGAGACGAACATGAGACGTTCGGAAATCCTCTGACAGGTATTCAGGCATATTGTCATAGATTTCCTTGACCGCTGGAATCTCTTTGACAAAGGCCAGCGCATTCTGCGCTTCCTGGCGATGCTTTGCGTAGGGAAACAGCAGCCCAGAGACACCGTCATCATTATCAATAGAAATCGGGTGGACTTTAAGATTGCCTTTGTGCAGGAATAAAAGCGTGTAATAGATACTACTCACGTCTCCAATCGTCAACTCATTCTTATCTTTACCGCCGCGTGATTTTCCGGTAGACCTGAGAAGTATTTCAAGGTCCATGTAAGTATCAGGATTCCTACTGCCGTCCTCGTTAATGCCGTAATAGTCCAGGGCGATATTCCTGCCCCCGGTCATCACTATATCCTTACCGGGAAAGCTGCCATCCTTGATGATCAGTTTGTCGTGGGAACGTCGGTTTGACCAACTGCTCCAGACCGTGAGAGCATTAATGATGACGAACTGGACTCTGGCCTTATAAGGGCTCTCATTACCATTCAGGTCACGGATGTAGCCCGCATCTTCCGCACAGGTCTCCAGGGCTTTCAATGGCGTATGGATAGCATTCAAAGAGCCTAGTGAGTCAACCATAATGCGGATATCCACACCGCGTTTGACTGCATTGCATAGCGCGCCAGCGACGGCATACCCAACCCGGTCATAGCTGTAAATATAATACGTCAGATCCAGGGTGTGCTCGGCATGCTCAATCATCCAGAGCTTGGCAGCCAGGGAATGCAGGGCATCTTCATAGGTGGGGCCGATGATCTTGGTATGGACCAGGTTTACGGGTGTCTTTGACTGTTCTGATAACTCAATAGGGTTTTGCTTGAGCTGTTTTGCCGGAACCCAGGTCCTGGACATATACAGAAACCGCATAAAGGCATCATTCTCATTCAGGGTAGATGGATTGTAAGCTGCCTCAATTGCCTCGAGCGGAGTGAGCGCCTGTTCTGGATAGGTCTTCTGAACCGTACATTGATAGACAAAGATTAATAAAATGCCTATGAGCAATACAGCAAGTATTTTATATAATTTCATCGAACCTGGCTCTATGCTTCCATTTTGAAGGAGATGATTATTGAATCTTACATCAGGTCGTTAATTCGGTGAATCAATATTACGTACATTTTAGTAAAAGGCTTCGTTCTGGCATTCCTGTATCATTTTTCATTTTTGAAGCCTATTTCTGCAAACACGGCATGATGGTCGGAAACGACATCGGGAAGTACTCGGTAATCTAAAAAATCGAGTTCTTCGGATATCAGGATCCAGTCAAGACGCTTACTACCATCTTTGTAGGTTCCCAGGTCTGTAGCCTCTGGCCGGTAAACCTGCAGCCTGGCCTTTTCGGCCAGCTCTTTAACAATTGAGGCCTCGGAAAACCAGTCGCTATTGAAGTCACCAAGGATAATAGCAGGATGATGACGCTCATTCAGAGCCTGGACAATCTCACCGATCTGCTGCTGTCGCACCTTCTTACGTGAAAAATCCAGGTGCACGGAAATCACATCAACCAGTTGAGCTTTTCCGGGATTGCCCGTTTTCTGCCAGCGTATCTGGCCCAGGATAAGCCCTTTGCTCATGGTTGGTGGTGATGGCTCAAACGTATGGTTCAGCACTTCTTCAAAAGGCCGGCGGGAAAGGAGTGCTGTTCCATAATCGAAAACCCGGCTTTGGGCATGGCTGGCACGCTCAAACCAAGGGTAGTTAGCCCCCTCGGCCAGAGCGGCGACATGATCAAACTCACCACTCCAGTACGAAGGGCCGTCAGCCTCCTGCAGGGCAACAATGTCCGCATCGGACGCAACAAGCATTTTAGCAATTTCAGCCAGGTTGTTCTCAAAGTCAGACTTTTTGAGAAATACCTGGTTTAGCGCATCTTTCCTCCCGTGGGCCACATTCAGGCTCAACACCTTCAGGGAACCCTGGTGAGGCCTGTCCATCGGGTTAGCGACTCCGGGCACCGGCTCTTCGGAAGGCCGGCCGGATGAGGCTGCCTGACAGACCATGGGCAACAGAACAAAAATGATTCGTACGAGTGCGTTTTGCATGAACAAAAGAATAACAGAATGAGCGGATATATGATTACGACGTGCTTAATTTATCGAGCTGTGAAAAATCTCGCCAACTGACAAACCATTAAACGCTCACATAAGGAATCAATCCTTCCAGATCATTCAGCCGGATTTGCACCTGGGGGATGCAGGCATTGTGTGACCTGGTAAAACGTGGTGTCAGGGTTCGCGTGCTAACCATGTGACCGGTTTTAAACCGGGTCGGACCAACGTAAGTGATTGACTAAAAAGATAAAAACGTTCCAAAAGAGATCGAATAAATGCCTGGAAGGATGTCTTTAATGGTGAAACAGGTTGTTTAAGATAACCAGTCATATAGACAATTGCTTGGAAACACAATTTTGATAGTAAGAATAAAGTTCTAAGTCATCAAAGTAGGCGTGTTTATACGT
>CBDULX010000268.1:0-3482 GCA_965368175.1 uncultured Gammaproteobacteria bacterium
GGGATGACGATTATGTGGGACAGCAGTGGCTACGTCCCCTTTTATTCATCAGGCTCTTCATCCAGCGCACCCAGCCAGCCGAGGTCATCGAGGATGGCTGGGTGCGCTGGATGAAGAGGAATTTGATTGATGGCGGATATTGGTGCGCGTGGCACACCCTACATCGATTGCACCTGATTAGGGTCCGATCATTATACCCAGGCCATTTCCTTGCCCCATGTAAATGTGCGAGGATCAGAGTCTGATCCGGTGAAAACGGAGGGATGGCTGGATTATTGACGAGAATGTGGTGACTGGATTTTTCGAAAAAGAGCTTTTATCCTTCCTGTGTTGTCTAGCTATTGCCAGCTCATGATGAACCTTACAAACAGTGGCAACTCTCACAAACGCCTCATCATTATCGGTCTGTTGATGTGTTATATCGCATTCAGTTTCTGGGGGGGCTCACGCTATCCGGCATTGAATGACAAGGCCATCATGGGTGGTGAAACCCGGCTCGAGGACAGCCTCAGTTTTGAAGTCCTGCTGGAAATCCAGCAGGGTGATTCTGTTCCTAAACGCATCGCCTACAGCACGGTGAACTGGGTCAATACCAACAAACAGGGCATGACCTTCGGCGTGCTGTTTGCGGCGGCTTTCCTGACATTGCTAAGAATGCTGCGACGACGCAGCTTCAAACACAGTTACGCAAATGCCCTCATGGGATTTGTGATCGGCACCCCTCTTGGGGTGTGCGTCAACTGCGCAGCCCCCATTGCGAAAGGGCTGCACGAGGCGGGGGCCAGGCTGGAAACCACGCTCACCACCATGTTCAGCTCACCAACGATGAATATCGTGGTACTGACGATGGTATTTTCGATTTTTCCCTTTTATATCGCGATGATCAAACTTGCCTCGACCCTGATCTTTATCCTGCTGTTAATACCACTTATGAGCCGTTACCTGTTCCGCAAGGAAACACTCGCCACCTATGAGCCGGGTAACTGCCCGGTTGACACGACAATTGATGGTTCTTTGATAGAGAGCTGGCCCCAGGCGTTGATGATAACCGGGCGTGAGTATGTAAAAAATCTCTGGTTCATTATAGTAAGAACCGTACCATTGATGTTCCTCGCCGGGCTGCTCGGTGCAGTGTTCGTAACACTCTTTCCATTGCACAGTTTCGTCGATAGCGAATTCACATTCACCGGTCTGTTGCTTGTCAGCCTGATTGGGGTGTTCCTGCCTGCACCCATCGCGCTGGATGTGGTACTGGCTTCTGTACTTATGTCAGCCGGTCTGCCCATTGCGTATGTGATGGCGTTACTTTTTACCCTGGGTACCTACAGCGTGTACCCCTTCATGATTATCTGGAAAAGTATTTCATTAAGACTTGCCGTCATCCTGTACCTGACGGTTGCTGTCGTGGGAATGGCGGCGGCCTATGTGGCGCAGACTTACAATGACCGGGAAGTGGAGCAGATGCTGGAAATATTCGGTGATGCACATGCTGCAGAGATGGATCCTGGCGTCACACATGAGGGAATCCGTATTATCAGTACAGACCTGACCATCAGAAAGAAGAATGACCATCGGGCTTTTTCCAAATTCGAAGCTGATGATATCGGCCTGGTAAGACCGAATCTTTTCAGCGTGGAAGATATGTGGCCACCGTTCTACTACGGCAGGGGCATTGCCTCTGGCGATGTCAATAACGATGGCTGGGACGACATTATTGTTGCGACGGAGAAAGGCCCGCTGCTTTACAGCAATAACTTCGGCAAAGATTTCACGCTACAAAAAATAGACCTGCCTGAGCTTGCCGGACTGAATGTTTTTATAGTGGCCCTGGTGGACATTAACAACGATGGCTGGCTGGATATATTCCTCACCGCGTACCATCAGGGTAATCATTACATATTCAGTGATAAGGGTAAATTTGAGAAACAAAACCTGGTCAGTCTGCCGGTGACTAAAGATGCACTTACGCTGGGTTTGTCATTCGGTGATCTGGATAAAGATGGCGACCTGGATGCCGCAGTCGGAAACTGGTTCTATGGCTGGCCAAGAGAAATCCCAACCGAAGCCGGCACAAACTTTCTGTTGATCAACCAGGATGGGCGGTTAACCAGGAAAAATCTGGGTGGCATAATCGGTGAAACATTGAGCGTGTTATTTACTGATTTCAATCATGATCAGAATCCTGATCTTGTCGTCGCGAATGATTTTGTTCAGCCGGACATTTTTTATACCGGAGATGGTAAAGGCGGCCTGAAGAATATAACGCGTACTGATGGGATCATCCCGGTATCCACCCATTCGAGCATGAGTATTGACACCGGTGATATCAATAACGACCTGCAGATTGAAATCTATGTAGACCAGATCGCGGCAGGCGCCTCAGCAAAAGGCGTGAGACGGCTGTCGCGAGGGCTGGAATATTATTGTGATGATATTAAGAATGAAAAACAGCTGAAAGATTGTAAAAAAAATATAGAGATTCGTGGTTTTTATCAATTTAGCAGCAAACATCAGCCTTCAGATATCAAGTACTGCAAGAACATCTCATCACCCGATGAACAAAACGCCTGCATGGCCATGATGGTGATGAAAACTGCAGTACTGAGAAACAAACCGGAACTTTGCAAACGTATTCCAAACAAGCAGTCGCGAGCATATATTCTTTGTGACAATTTTTTTAAAAAGGGCGTGGTGACGACTAAAGCCGAATACAATCACGCTATACCGCAGCGCCTTAACCAGAATGTTCTGTTAATGCCTGATGCTGAGGGTAAATTTGCAGACAGGGCGGAACAATATCACCTGGATATCGGCGGCTGGGGCTGGAATGCAAAATTTGCCGATCTGGATAATGATGAATGGCTTGACCTGTATGTTGTCAATAGCACCATACGCAGGGCACTGGCTAACTCGAACTTCTTTTTCCAGAATCAGCAAGGCATGGACTTCAAAGACAAAACCATGGAGTTTGGACTGGATGGATTCATGGCAGTGTCTTCGTACACGTACCTGGATATCGAGAATGATGGGGATCTCGATATTGTCACCACCTCCATAAATGGGCCTTTATGGGTTTATAAAAACAACAGTGATAAACATTCCATTATTTTTAAACTTCAGGACCATAGGGGAAACCGGTTTGGCATAGGCAGCAAACTGGTGATTCATTATGGCCCCGATAACAAATACCACCAGATAAGAGAATTGAAAGCTGGTGGTGGTTATATTTCCTTTGATGCGCCATCACTGCATTTTGGCCTTGGCAAACATGACATGGTCAACAAGATAGAAATTTTCTGGTCGACAGGAGAACACCAGATTATCGATCAGTCATTCAAGGCTGGACGCAGCTATCAGTTGGAACGCTTATAGCATTCCCATGAGAAAAAGGTTGCTTTCTCTAACAACAGACATGAAATCCCGTGTTAATGCGTAGCCCGGATGAAACGAAGTGTAATCCGGGGTTGCTACTGAAGTCATGC
>CBDULX010000269.1:0-3455 GCA_965368175.1 uncultured Gammaproteobacteria bacterium
AGATCAATTAGTAACAGCGGATACATTCAGGGCTCAATTCAGGAACCTGATTTTTCTTACATGGACCGGGCCACCGATTGTGGGCTTGTCGTTTCTGTTCTATATACGCATGTTCAATGGTGATCAAATGATCGCCATAATAAAGGCGCCTCTTGAAAACCTGTTTGTGGTTGGCTCATTAATTTTCTGTGTCTGGTATTTCAATCGTTTCATGCAACCCGTGGTCCGGTTACTGGATTCTGATGACAGCACCCTGGTTGAGCTGGCGGTGAAACGAATTCGACGTTTTCCTCTGCACTATTGGTCACTATTTCTTATATATCTTGTTATAGCACCCACAACAGTAATCTTAACGGCTGAATGGTATACCGATTTTGTGGCTTCACCTATTGACTGGTTCCGTATTCACCTGGTCGCGCTCATCGTGTCCATTATTGTTGGTCTGCCTATTTTCTTTCTCATACTTGATTTGTTTGGCAAAGTGATGGGCCCCATCGGCCTGGATAAACCGCATGTTACGATCAAGGCCAAGGTGTTTATGATCGGTGCACTGGTGCCCTTATTGATAGATACCATGTTGGTCCAGTATTACTGGACACGTACCGGTTATTTTAGTTTTGAGACGTTTGTGGTCTGGCTAGGATTAGAATTACTGGCCATCGGTGGCAGTATTATTTTTGTGCGCAGCTTTGGCCAATCACTTCGCCCGCTGCAAAATTTAAGTGAACATAAACTGAATTTAAATGAGCAGAAGTTTGACTTGCTGCGGCCGCAGTCTACCGATGAGCTGGGTGTGCTGGCGACAAACTATAGAAACCTGATCAATAACTGGCATATCAATAATAAAATTCTACAAATGAATACACGCATCCTGCGTACGTCCGGAAGTGCTTCGTCACTGGCTGAAGTGGTTGATGACATCATTCGAGTATGTGAAGAAATGATAGGCGATGACATGGTATTCCTGATTTTACTAAGTGAATCAGGAAATGAGCTAATCGGTGTGGCACAAACAGACGGATCCTATAATTCAGAAGGTTACTTTCGTATCTCTCTGGATGAGACTTCCCTGGCAATGTGGATATTCAGGCATGGCGAACCTGCCATCATCAATGATGTCGAAAAAGATCATCGTGTGAGTGAACGAATGCGCAAGCAATTCAATGCTAAATCTGCTATTGGTGTGCCGCTCAAGGTGGGCGAAGAAGTTATCGGTGTATTGATGACCATTGGCCAGAAGATACGAGAATACTCCATGCATGAGCGTATGCTACTTGAAGGTATAGCCCGTGAGGCAGCCATTGCTGTCAATACCTATCAATTGTATCAGCAGCGTATGTCGGCAGAACTGGCTCGCCAGGATAATGAAGAATTACTGCATCTGATCATGTCGGCAACAGAAGAAGGCATTTATGGCGTTGACATCAATGGCCAGTGTATTTTTATTAACCCGGCCGGATTAAAACTCCTGGGTTATGACCATGAAGATGAGTTATTAGGTCAATCAATCCATGAGCTTATTCACCACACATTTCCCGATGGGTCGCCTTATCCAAAACAACTATGCCAGGTGAAACAGGCCACGCAACAAGGCCTCTCAGCTCATTCAGATCAAGAAATGAATTGGCGCAAAGATGGCACCGGGTTCCCGGTTGAATACTGGTCTCACCCCATCTACAAGGAAGGTAAAGTCGCTGGTACCGTGGTTACCTTCATAGATATCACTGAGCGTATGAAAACCATGAAAAAAATGCGCTACCAGGCCCAGGTTATCGAACAGATAAAAGACTCCATTGTCGCCACAGACCTGGAAGGCAATGTAACCAGCTGGAATAAGGGCGCCGAAAACTTATTTGGCTATTCTCAAGCGTTCATGCTGGGACGGCACATATCGCATGTATTTCCAGAAGAAGAATTACCGGTACTGAATAAGCTGGTTAAAACTTTAAAGCTACAAGGGACCCATGAAGCTGAGGCCAGGATGCAGCGTCTAGATGGTAGTAGTTTTTATGCCCGAATCTCTTTGTCAATATTGTCTGACGATCATGACCAGCCAGTAGGTATGATCAGCTATACGATAGACATCACTGATCTGAAAGCAAACCAGGAGGCAATATGGCATCAGGCGCACTATGACAAGCTGACCGATCTTCCTAATCGATGGTTATTACAGGATCGCATTAGCCAGAATATCGCGATAGCAGGCCGAGATAACAGGCAGGGAGCGGTGATGTTCCTGGATCTTGACCGATTCAAAAGAATTAATGATACCCTTGGCCACGATTTTGGTGATGAGGTGCTGTTAATGGTATCTAAAAGATTATCTGATCTGGTCCGCGAAGGTGATACCCTGGCAAGACTGGGCGGCGATGAATTTGTTATGCTGTTGAGCAATTTACATAATCTTAGTGAGGCCGCAGACATTGCCGAACGGGTACTGTATGAAATTAAGCGACCTTTACAGGTAGCAGGGCGTGATGTCCGTCTTGGAGGCTCGATCGGTATCGCTGGATATCCCGATCATGGTAGCAACCCCGACACCCTGTTAAAACACGCTGACTTCGCTATGTACCATGCCAAGGAAACGGGTGGAGATAATTTTGAGTTTTATACCGCAGAAATTCATCAACAGGCAAGCACTCGCTTCCAGATGGAGCATGACTTACACAATGGTATTGAAAACAACGAAATAGAAGTTTATTACCAGCCTCAGTACAATATTCAGAGCGGTAAGATCGTAGGATTAGAAGCATTGTGTCGCTGGCAATGCGATGGATTCGGTCAGGTTGAATCGGAAGACTTCATATCCATTGCAGAAGAAACCGGCTTAATCGTACAACTGGGCTTAAAAGTATTTAATCTGGTGGTTGAAGACATTCTAAACTGGAAGCAATCAGGCATAGAGCCGCCACGAATTGCAATTAACTTATCGGCGAAGCAAATATACAGTGACGAAAATTTTGCTTTGATTAAACAGGTATTAACGCAAAAGAACTTACCTGGTTCGGCAATAGAATTCGAAATTACCGAAAGCAGCCTGATGGATAATCCACAATTGGCAGAAGTTAAAATCAAAGCCCTTAAGGATTTAGGTGCCAGTGTTGCCATAGACGACTTTGGCACAGGGTATTCATCGTTATCGTATTTAAAACGATTCCCGGTGGATGTATTAAAAATCGACCGTTCATTTATCAGAGACTTGATGAATGATGCTGATGACCGGGAAATTATCGAAACTATTATCGGCATGGCCAAGAACATGGGACTGTCCGTGATTGCAGAAGGCATAGAAAATAAAATTCAGGCAGAGTTTTTGCTGAAAAATGGTTGTCATATTGCCCAGGGTTATTATTATTCCAAACCACTTCCAGTCAGTGAATGCACTAAGTTACTGATGCAATAAAGCGTTCAAGCTTCCGAAGAAAAGCACAGGTTCAGGCCTTATAATTGACACA
>CBDULX010000270.1:0-3451 GCA_965368175.1 uncultured Gammaproteobacteria bacterium
AGACCTAAGACCTAAGACCTAAGACCTAAGACCTAAGACCTAAGACCTAAGACTTGTAACTTGCAACTTATAACTTTATTTTCTCTGCGCCTCTGTGGCAAAACAAAAACGGCGCTGAACGCGCCGTTTTCATTTCAACATATTGAAGTGTTAGTTACTGGATACTTTTATAATAATCCATCAGTATCTGTGCCACTTCTGGACGTGAGAATTCTTTGGGTGGGGCTATGCCCTGGCCCAGCATCTCACGTACCTTGGTGCCGGACAGCAGTACGAAATCTTCTTTGCTATGGTCCGGGGCTTCGCACATCATTACCACTTTGTTCAGTTTCTTCGAATAAGCCGTGTGGTCGGCATTGAAGATTTCAATTTTCAATGCGCCCTTGGGTACTTCTTCTTCAAAGATGGTCTGTGCATCGAAAGCGCCGTAGTGATCACCCACACCGGCGTGGTCACGACCGATGATGAAGTGAGTGGCTCCCATATTCTGGCGGAATACCGCATGCAATACCGCTTCCTTAGGGCCAGCGTAAAGCATGTCGAAACCGTAACCGGTCACCATGGCGCTGTTGGGTGGGAAATACAGCTCCACCATTTTGCGAATGGCCGCATCACGTACAGGTGCAGGGATATCGCCGGGCTTCAGTTTACCCAGCAGCATGTGAATCACCAGGCCGTCACAACCTAAACGATCCATCGCCATGTGGCACAGCTCCTCATGGGCCAGATGCATGGGATTGCGGGTCTGGAAAGCCACGACTTTTTTCCAGCCGCGCTCGGAGATTTCATTACGGATTTCAACCGCGGTACGGAAGGTATCGGGGAATTCTGTCTGGAAATAGGAGAAGTTCAACACCTTGATCGGGCCAGACAGGCAGACCTTGCCCTGTGAATTAAAAGCCTCAACTCCGGGATGTTCTTCCTCCGGGCCTGGACGATAAACGTTTTTGGTAATCATCGCCATTTCAGCATCGGTGAATTCTTCAATGGCTTCTACATCCATCACGGCCAGAATAGGGTTGCCGTCTACATTAGGGTCTTTCAGTGCAATGCGGTCACCAACTTTAATGTTGCCGGCTTTTTCAAGCAGGTTTAGCACTGGGGTAGGCCAGAACAGACCACTGGCGGTGTGCATCTTTTCGGCAACGCTGATGGCATCCGCTTTGTTCATATAACCGGTGAGTGGATTGAAATAACCGGCACCCAGCATAACTGCATTGGCAGCGGTGGCGGATGAAACAACAACAGAAGTCAGTTTTTCAGCTTCTTTGTGTAAAGCTTCGTTTTCAGCATCGTCATAGACGAACAGGGGATTGAGTTCGTCTGAACCGTGTGGGCTGATCATGTATAAGTCTCCTCGTTTTCCTCACATCGACGGGGTGTCGATAGCAGATTGAAATTTGCTTCGCAGTAGATTAGCGTTTTCTGATATTGAAAGTCTTGATTTTAATCATGTCTGCGGTTTGTTGTAGTCATGCATAAACAGCAAGCGTGTAACTATAGCGCATATTAAATGGGAAGCGGGGAAAGGCTAATTCATATCCCTGTGGCAGGGATGAATTTTATTTATAAAAACCCGACAGAAATTGCTGAATAATCATTAACTCTATGATTATTCAGCAAATTTAAGGGTTTACCAGTGAAATGAATAGCCCACCTGGAAGATGAAAGCATCCAGATCCGGGGCAAGTTCCTGGGTTAACTGGTCGCCCACCAGGGTGCCCACGGTGTTACTGGACTGGTTGATCACTTCCGCCCGTACACTAAATTCACTGTTTTTGGCCAGGGGCATGGCGTATTTCAGGCCCAGTGTGGTGGTGTTGAGTTCGCCCAGCCGATAATCGGCACTGGCATATTCCGGCAATGGAGCACCAAAATCCAGGCTGTGGGTGTAAAACTCAGCCGCCGACTGGCTGTAATAGCGGATATGGGGTTGCAGATAGGCTCCACCGGAGAGTTCATAACGGTAATGGAAGTCCAGTGTATGCGACTGCAGGTCCCAGTCGTCGGTGTAATACCGATAGGACAGATTAATTACATCTTCCGTCAGATGATGAACGGTTTTCCAGTAGAAAGTCTGCCGGGAACGTGAATCGGGCCGGTTCTCATACACATAGGGCAGGTCGCCCGGATCGGTGAAGCCGGTTGTCGGTGTGCCATCGGGATCAATCACGGTGATGATCTTGTAAGGGTCATTCTGGTAACCGGAAGTGCTGCTCAGGCCCAGGTTGAACTGCATCAGGGTCTTACGACTGATCACCTGGGTTACACCGAACATGAAATCGGTAATGGTCTTGCTGTCGCCGCTGCCTTCACGATTGGTACCGGTGTTCGCTTCTCTCATATTGGCAAAGGGTGTGGGAATACCGCCGGAAGGGTCGATGCTGTCGGCATTTACACCCAGGGCATAACTCAGAGTGGTATTACGATTGTTATAGTCCCGCATAAAGGTGGCCGAGGCCCCCAGCGACATATAATCGTATTCCTTTGATAGATTGGCACCATAGATGATGCGACTGCGGTCATCCAGGATGGGTTTCTCCCAGCTGCCGCTGAGTGCAACACGGGTATCCAGAAAAGTGCTGTCCAGAGGGTTTTCATCTTTCTGTACCGTATAGGACTGTTTGCCGGAAGGATTGGTGAATGTTTGTATCGGATCACTTGAAGCATGGGCACCGTTCGGGCTGGCGCCGGTGAGTGAATCCAGCACTACCTTGATATTCAGGATTTCGTCCTGACCAATGTCTTTCTTGCCGGACACGATGGGCTCAATGGCCTGGACCCGGCCATCACTTTCCGAATAAATCATCAGTGCCGACTGGATTTCCCAGTCGTCAGCGGCCTGGGCCGATTGTCCTGTAGCCTGTAACAGAGTGCAGGTGGCAAGGGCCAGCTTGCCACGAATCGACGGGCCATTAGCCGGGTTAAGGGCTTTGTTTACAGGTTTCTTTAATTGCATCCGCAGCCTCCACCACCAACGCCCTGGCCGCCCAGAGAGCCTTCTTTACTGAAATAAATATGTTCATCGAGAGCGTTGTCCATTTCATCGGGGACCAGCGCCATAGAGGGCTTGGCCAGTAAATCCCGTTCCCAGGGTTTTACATTGTTCATGCTGCAGGCCGGGAGTAGCAGCGCCAGCAGTAAAGATAACAACATTGGTTTCATCTAAAACTCCAGTCTATTCTTTCAACAACTTAACAACGGCCTGTTCGAGTTCGGCCTTGTCATCTTCGCGAAAACCGATATGTCGGGCGCGCATATGGCCAGTGCGATCAATCAGATAGCTGCTGGGCATACCCTGAACCTGGAAGCTTTCGGCACTCTTGCCTTCAGGATCATAGGCAATGGTGAAACTGGCAGGGATCTGGGCCAGGAATTTGTCCGCCAGGGCTTTGTCTTTGTCCAGATTAATGGCGAGCACGGTAAAACCCTTATCTTTATATCTGGACTG
>CBDULX010000271.1:0-3437 GCA_965368175.1 uncultured Gammaproteobacteria bacterium
GATGAAAAGCTCTATCACGCCAAAGACCGCGGCAGAAATCGGATAGTGATTTAAAGAACAAAATCGTATATCTAAAAAGAAAACGCAAATGAACGCCAATTAACGCGATTAAAAAAGCAAAAACATTATTGGGATGTATCACTTCATAGACGTACAAAGGAATATTCGCACAAATTTGCGTTCATTTGCGTTTTCTTACGGTTTTGAGTTTTATAATATTTTGCTTTGAAAAAATAATCATCCAAAAAAAACGCCACGCAGTAAACTGCGTGGCGTTTTTATAACATTAAAACTCAGCTTAAGCTTTGGCTTTTACTGCGTCTTCAACCATCTTCTGCAGCTCACCCTTTTCAAACATTTCCAGGGTAATGTCACAACCACCAATCAGCTCACCATTGATATAAACCTGTGGGAAAGTTGGCCAGTCAGCATAACGCGGCAGGTTTTCAAAAATCTCAGGATCTGCCAGCACATTGCAATAGGCAAACTCTTGACCGCACTTTTTTAGCGCTTCAGAAGTTCGACTGGAAAAACCACAGGATGGAAACTGTGGAGTTCCCTTCATGAAAATAATTACCGGGTTGTTCTCAACCTGTTCGCGGATTCGATCCAGAACGTCCATAAAGCACCTCGCATTAATTTGGGTAACGTCTTATATGTGGGCCATATTACCCTTTTCAAGGCTCAGCATACACACAGAAACAACCACGTTATTAAATTTCAGCGAGCCGGTCCGTTTTCAGCGCGTAGCATGATGCCATTTGGACTCTGTTTATAAATACCCATAGTAATTTATATATTATTCCAAAATACCAGGAGTCGAAATCTTCTTTGACGTTAACTCAGAGGTTTTCCTGGGCCACATCCACATTTAGCTGTAGCCAGAGTTCCAGCAAGGCCAGGTGCCATAATTTACTGCCCTGAAGTCGGGTATGGTAATCCTCAGGACTGGCCAGCAGTTTTTCAACGTAAGTGCTCTGAAATAAACCTCGCTGTCTGGCAGTATCGCTGAGCAGGATTTCCTTCATAAATGCCAGGAAGTCGCCACGTACAAACTTCAAGGCCGGCACTGGAAAATATCCTTTGGGACGATCAATGACCACATCGGGAATCAAACCACGGGCAATTTTTTTCAGAGCATATTTACCGCCATCCCGAAGTTTCAGATGTGGTGGCATACTGGCTGCCAGTTCCACCAGCTGGTGATCCAGAAACGGCACCCTCGCCTCCAGCCCCCAGGCCATGGTCATATTATCCACCCGTTTCACGGGATCATCGACGACCAGAGTGGTAACGTCCATACGCAATACCCTGTCTATATATTCATCGGCATCACCCTGGGCCAGCAGGCAACTGACTGTCTGACTGGAGTAATCATCACCATGAAACCGGGCGCTGACGGTTTCAAGATATTCCTCGTGATCACGATCAAAATAACGACTGGCGAAGCGGGTTAAGTCGTCCTCGCCGTCCGCCTCATGCATCTGTGGATACCAGAAATAGCCACCAAACACTTCATCGGCACCCTGACCACTCTGTACCACTTTTACTTCCCGTGACACCTGTTCCGACAACATGTAGAAAGCGACTGCATCCTGGCCCACCATGGGTTCGGCCATAGCCCTGACAGCGTCGGGCAGGTAACTGATCACCTTGTCGTTCTGGATGAAAAACTTATAATGCTCGGTACCGAAACGTTCCACTACCGGGTCGGAGTACTCAAATTCACTGCCTTTTTCCTCGGGTTGATCTTCAAACCCGACAGTAAACGTTTTTAAATTACCGACACCGGCTTCTGCCAGTAATCCCACTAGCAAACTGGAGTCCAGCCCCCCGGACAACAACACACCCACCGGCACATCGGCAATAGTTTTGCGTTTTTCCACTGCGGATTTCAGGCTGTCGTGGATGGCCTCTATCCATTCTTCATCACTGCGCGCTTCTATGGGCCGAGTGGCTTTCAGTCGCCAGTACTCCTGCTCGTGGCAACTGCCATCGGCCTTGAAACATAGAGTATGGGCTGGACGCATTTTTTTAACGCCATTAATTATGGTATGGGGTGCCGGGATGACCGCATGTAATGTTAACTGATGATGCAATCCTATGCTGCTGATGGAGGTATCGAGATCCCCAGCAGCCAGCAAGGCCTGTATGTTGGAGGCAAATCGTAAACGCTGTCCATTGAAGGTGTAATACAGAGGCTTGATACCCATGCGGTCACGCCCCAGAAACAATCGCTGTTTGGCCATATCCCAGATGGCAAAGGCAAACATGCCGTGCAGTCGCTCAACACAGGCTTCACCCCATTCGGCATAGGCTTTAACAATAACCTCCGAATCGCCCGTGGAAAAAAAGTGATAACCCTTTGACTGTAATTCAGAACGCAGAGCCGGGAAGTTATAAATGGTGCCATTGAACACCAGCGACAGACCCAGTTCCTGATCGACAAGTGGCTGGTTGGCATGCTCTGACAGATCGATAATAGCCAGACGTCTGTGTCCCAGTGCCACTGGACCATCGGAATAACTACCACCATGATCAGGACCACGCCGCTCCAGTTTAGTCATCATCCGATGGGTCAGAGCCAGATCTGGTGCTGCCCCATCAAATCTAAATTCACCACAAATACCACACATATTTATGCCTTGCCTTTTCCTGGGAGCCTCTAATTAAGTCTGGTTGAATTTAGGCTGTGATAAAAGTATTTAGATTTTTCATGAAGTGAGGCGGAATAGTTATTCTATTGCACCAAACTTCGAGGAAAATCTGGACACTTTTAGCCAGCATAAAACAATCATGACTTGATCAGAGGCTCCCTTGTTCTGATCAGGGTTTTTGTTCGACCATGATACTACAAATTAACCGTAAGACGGCCCCAGGCTTATTGAGCCTTATACCTCAAATATAGTGTGATTTTACACAATCATACATCTCGCCATTATGAGTTTTTCCAACACAATCAAATACTTATACATTGGCATATTACGTGCTCTAGTGGTGTGCAACAACATTCCATACAACATACAGACAAAAATCACCCGAGTGGTAAGTAATGCATTTTCTCAGCGCAAACAAGAAACAACTGGTTACCTTGATCAGCCTTGGTCTGTTCAACCTTTCAACTATCAGCTACGGCGATGACCTGGGACTGATCCAGGTTGAGTCCAGTACAATTGCAGACCGCTTCGAAAACAAGCGTTCTGAGCCATCCAATATTGGCGCCATCAGCGGTGACCAGGTGGACGCCGCACATGCTGAAAATATTCAGCAGCTACTGCAAAGCATTCCCGGCGTTACCACTGAAGTTCAGAGTGGCGACTCTTTGAAAATACATATTCGAGGTATAGAAAATCAGGTATTCATGGGCGAGAGGCCTGGTGTAGCTGTGGTTATCGACGGCGTACCTGTATTCGAACGTACCGGTCGTGTGAATATTG
>CBDULX010000272.1:0-3403 GCA_965368175.1 uncultured Gammaproteobacteria bacterium
TGCTTCTTCAGCATCCACCTCCAGATGTCGGGCCAGATTGACACAACTAAATAACAGATCGCCGGTTTCATCGAGCTGGGCAGATTTATCGTTACTGGCCATGGCCTCGCGTAACTCGCGGATTTCTTCTTCGATTTTATCCAGTACTGGCGCAACTTCCGGCCAGTCGAAGCCCACCGAGGCTGCTCGTTTTTGTAGCTTCTGCGCTCGCTTCAGGGCGGGCAGGGCTCTGGCGACGCCATCCAGCACACCCGCCTGTTCTTTTTCCGCCCGATCATCCCGTTCGCTGGCTTTGGCCTGTTCCCAGGCCTCGTGCAGTGTTTTATCATCCCTATACTCGGCATCGGCAAACACATGGGGATGACGGCGAATGAGTTTATCGTTGATCGCCTGCAACACATCATCAAATTCAAACAGACCCTGTTCCTTCGCCATCTGGGCATAAAACACCACCTGGAATAACAGATCACCCAGTTCGTCTTTCAACTCGGACATCTGCCCTCGTTCTATACTGTCAGCGACTTCGTAGGCTTCTTCCAGGGTATAGGGCACGATGGTTTCGAAGGTTTGCCTGATATCCCAGGGACAGCCGCTATCCGGGTTGCGCAGGCTGGCCATTATTTCCAGTAGTTTTGTCATGCTTTTCATAATTATAACTACCTGGATTTGCCGCGGAGGCACAGAGAACTCAGAGCTGAATAATATTAATATTATGTTTTAACCAGAATTACACTGTGACCTCTGTGCCTCTGTGGCAAATTTTTATATCTTACATACCAGCAAGCATCAGAACGCCAGGCGCACACCCAGGTGCACTTCATCATCCATTTCGTAATCTTTCAATCCATTAGTCATATCAAATTCGATTTTTCGGTAACCCAGATAAGCGCGGGCACTCGGGGTGACTTCCAGTTCCAGGGCAAAACGATATTCCAGCATCTGCTCCGCATCACTGAAGGAGGTGATATCCGGCGATATAAAACCTTCAGCTAATAACGCAAAGGGGGTTGTGGATGGGAACACATAGCGTATCTGTCCACCCACTGCCAGTGCAGCAGCGGTCAGGTCGGGCTCATCCAGTTCAGCACCCAGCAGCTTGACGCCCACACCAAACTTTAGTGCGCGGTTGTTACCCGCACCATGTCCGGTGACCATCATAGATGCGCTGAACATGACATCATCAGCATCATTATAAAAGAAGCCCAGACCCATATCAGCGCCACCATAACCAAAAGTAGATGACTCGGTGAGATAGATCAATTCAGCGGTTTTATCCGACAGTCGCAGATCCAGTCCTTTTGCCTGCGCCTGATTAAACACAACTGCCATAGCAAGGATTGCAATAATTCTGTTAAGCATCTTTATTCTCGATAAGTAGTAATATTAAAAAAAATTTAGGAGCCTGTGTGGCACTCAAATAACTGCTAGATCATACACAAAGCCCAGAAAAATAACAGCGTTCTTGCGTGTGAAGATGACACGCAAATCGAGCGTGTCTTTTGACACACAACCGCGAAGCCTGCGGCTGCGAATCAAGGCACCACTATTAAATCGTCTGGTAATAAAGATTCTGTGGATGATTGGACTGGGCAAAGAAGTACCAGCGCTCAGCCATCAAACCCACATACTGGATCACAAAGGCCGCCACATACACTTCAGAGCTGTGGGTAGCCAGGGCCGATGCAATCAGCAATATCGGTAATGGGAAAACCAGCAGCATGAATACCCATTTGATTGATTTCAGAAAAAAGACTGTTTTACCATGGAAGTACTCTCGAGTATTGAAAGAACCGCCCATGGCGCCCTGGGATTTTTGCTGAATCACATTGTGACGAATTCCGATCGCAGACTGCACCGTGGACTTGAACTTGATGCGTGAGTTGCGGATCAATGACGCTGAGCGTGTCAGGAAAGAAACCACGGTCAGGATAATGGCCCAGACGCCGTAGAACTTGGTCATTTCCGGTGCCACATAGTAGCTGCTGAAGGCGGTGGCCAGAGTAAAGCCAGAAGCTGTACCCAGCAGAATATAGTTGATCACTGTTAACGGACTGGCCCACTCCTGGAGGAATTTAATACAGGCATAGATCATAGCGGTGCAAATAAATAGCGCAAACGCGGCCACTACACCTATAGAACCCACAAGTAACGAGTAGGTAAAGTTATTGGCGGCTGAGCTGTAAACCACTGCGTCGAAACCACCCAGGTGCATCACCGCATAGACAAATGCCACGCCCATCATTATAGGCAAGGCAATAACTTCACGGGATAACCACGAAGTGCGCCACATGCTGGCAGCACGCCAGGCCCGCTCAGGATGTCCCAGGTGGAAGAAAGACGAAATCAGTCCGCCTATCAACAGAACAATTACAATTACAGCGCCTAATCCAAAAAAGTTGGTGTTAGCCATGCTGGGCAGCAGGTTTAACTCAGTGTAAGCCTGACCCGAGAACAGTGCCAGGAACAGACCTTGTGCGACACCGATCAAAGTCGTTAAAAAGATGACAGATAATGCGGGATGCATAACCTTCTCCAAATATTTTGTTTACTTAAAATCTGTAGATTTATTTTCTACAGTTAATAACGCTTCAGGTTGCCGAGCTGAGGTTCCAGGGCAAGGCAGAAAATGTGAGTTTACTAACTCGTAAATGATCATTTTCTAACGCGGCACTGGGGCCACAGATCGGTGAGATGAAGTGTTACTACATCATGATGTCGTCAAGTACAGGCGCATCCACCGGCGCGTGATGTTTCTTCTGCTCTTTATTCAGCGGATTATCCACACGTACCAGTTCATCCTCATGGATCTTGATGCGCGTCTTACGACGTGGCAAATAATGATTTGACGGCTTAGTGCCCCATTCCGGCATCAGTGGATAACCGCCTTCTTCACGGATCACTTCAGACACATGCGAATCCGGATCATGAACATCACCAAACAGACGCGCATTGGTCGGACAGGCCAGAACACAGGCCGGCTGACGTTCATTTTCCGGTAAGGCTTCATCGTAAATACGGTCCACACACAGGGTGCATTTTTTCATTACCTTCTGGTGTTCATCGATCTCACGAGCACCGTAGGGGCAGGCCCATGAGCAGTATTTACAGCCGATACATTTGTCGTAATCCACCAGCACAATGCCGTCTTCCTCACGTTTGTAACTGGCGCCGGTTGGGCATACAGGTACGCAGGGTGGCTCTTCGCAATGCAGACAGGATTTGGGGAAATGCACTGTTTCTGTTTTCGGGAACAGGCCCACTTCGTAAGTTTGTACTCGATTGAAGAAAGTACCGGTCGGATCTTTATCGTATGGGTTGTCATCGGACATAAAACCGGCCGGGCCGGAAGTATTCCATTCCTTACAGCTTGTTACGCAGGCACTACAACCTACACAGACATTCA
>CBDULX010000273.1:0-3396 GCA_965368175.1 uncultured Gammaproteobacteria bacterium
GGCACGGTGTTGCCACCGAGGGATTTTCATACCAACTATAGCTTTCGCTACTGTCCCTGGGATATTTATCCTGGGACATTTGTGGTCTGGACTTTCTCTTCACCATATTTGTATTCACAAATTTAGGTGGGTGCCGTCAAGTCTCTACACGTTCCCATTTTGATCTGGGCTTCGCTCGGGATTGCCACCATCATCATATGCTGAGGTTTCCCCGAATTTGACACCATTCACACCAGCAGTTTCCCAACTGGGTGCTCAATTATTTAAGTCCCTTGCGTCTACCTATTTCGCCACCTGGGCTTATTCAGAGTGGGCTTTATTTTATAAGTAACTCTGCTTACCTGTCATTTCGACCGGAGGGAGAAATCTTATGCTGAAATATCTATTAATTCAAGCATACCAGATCCCTCACTTCTTTCGGGATGACACTTTGCAACTTAATAAGAGTGCCTTAAGTACATTTGTCGTGATGGCTATCCATCCAACTGTTACACAGCAACAACTTGGTAAGCAGTGATGAAGCGCGTATTCTATTGGAACTCGCGGTTGATGTGAATCTTTAATTTGATAAATATCGCTACCTGATTTATTACGTAACTTACAGAATATTTTTAGAATCTGCCAATACGATAAGCCGGGTGCTTAAAGAATATGGAGGCGGGACCCGGAGTCGAACCGAGGTAGATGGATTTGCAATCCACTGCATAGCCACTTTGCTATCCCGCCAATATGAAAAAACCCCGGCTTGCCGAGGTTCCTTTCTGCTACCAGAAGATGATCTGGATTTGTAATTTGGAGCGGGAAACGAGATTCGAACTCGCGACCCCAACCTTGGCAAGGTTGTGCTCTACCAGCTGAGCTATTCCCGCGTAATCAGGCCGCTATTTTAATTATCAGGGCCTTTGTGTCAAGGAAAAAGTGAATATTTCTCAATTCTGCAACTACATATCGACTTTGATCTCGCTCCAGGCTGCCTTCAGATATATAAACATGGAGATAACCGTGAGCACTGCAGCAATCATCAGTAAAATAACACCGATTTGATGTGTGGGCATGCCGATGAAATCATCCCGGTGTAACAGAAAACCTATGGCGAACATCTGAGCGGTAGTTTTGATTTTACCCATCATTGACACCGACACTTTCGAGCTCATACCCAGTCCGGCCATCCACTCCCTGAGGGCCGATATAGTGATTTCACGACCGATTATAATAATTGTACCCAGAATAACCAGCATTTCCGGGTGTGCGGCAGTAAGCATGATTAGCGCCACGGCCACGATGAGTTTATCGGCAACCGGGTCCAGAAATGCGCCCAGTGCAGATTGCTGCTCAAGTTTCCTGGCCAGATAGCCATCGAACCAGTCCGTAATTGCTGCCACGCCATAGAGCCAGGCAGTCAGCGGGCGTGCCCAGTCGTATGGTAAATAAAATATCACCATAAGAATCGGGATAAAGGCAATACGAATCAGGGTCAGCGTGTTTGGGATATTCAGATACATTTATTCAAGATTTGTCAGATTATTATGTTCGAAGCACATGATAAATCATTTGAGCTAATTTGCTACTGATTCCCGGGATTTTTGCCAGATCTTCTACCCCGGCCTGTTTTACTCCCTGTAGACCACCAAAGTGCTTGATCAGGGTCTGTCGGCGTCTGGGACCTAAACCTGGGATCGATTCCAGGGTAGATTGTTTGCGGGCCTTCTCACGACGACTTCTATGACCACTGATGGCAAAGCGATGGGCCTCATCCCGGACACTCAGTATGAGATGAAACGCGACCGAATCCTCGGGAAGATATAAATCGGGGCGACCATCACTGAACACCAGTTTTTCCAGACCCGCTTTACGGCCCTCCCCTTTGGCCACACCGATCAGCATAATATTGTCAATTTGCAACTGGTCCATCACCTCGATAGCCTGCCGCAACTGACCTTTGCCACCGTCGATAAACAGTATATCCGGTAACCTGGCTTCACCTTTTTTCAATCGGGTATATCGGCGCTGCAGTGCCTGTCGCATGGCGGCATAGTCATCCCCGGGCTCTATACCCTCTATATTAAAGCGCCGGTAATCCTGCTTGAAAGCCCCTTCCAGGGTGAACACCACGCAGGAAGCCACGGTGGCTTCTCCCTGGGTATGACTGATATCAAAACACTCCAGTCGGCTGGGCAGTTCTTCGGCCTGCAGGATTTCCTGCAATGCCTCGAAACGTTGCAACATACCCGCGCGGGAGCTCATTCGAGTCATCAGGGCCGATTCTGCATTATTCAGGGCCATTTTTAACCAGCGCGCCCGGTCCCCCCTTAGTTTATCGCTGAGTTTGATTTTATGACCGGCCTGTTCCCCCAGCACCTGTTCCATGAGTGTTCGTTGTTTCAGAGCATGACTGATGATGATTTCGGAGGGCAATTCTTTTTCCAGATAAAACTGTGGCAGGAATGCTTCCAGTACCTCGGATTCATTCATCGCTTCCGGCAGCTGCGGAAAGAAGCTGCGATTGCCCAGGTTGCGACCATCACGAATATAAAACACCTGCACACAGGCCTGCGCACCTCTGGCGACACAGGCCACGATATCGATGTCCTTACTGTCGCCGGAGATGTACTGGCGCTCGACGACCTTCTGCAAGGCTCGAATCTGATCGCGGTATTCTGCTGCTTTTTCGAATTGCAATTGCTCGGATGTCTGTTCCATCTGCACCACCATATCCTCGATCAGCTGATTGCTTTTGCCTTCCAGAAACATCAGTGCATGATTAATATCCTTGCGATACTGTTCCGCACTGATGTAACCCACACAGGGTGCTGTACAACGTTTGATCTGGTATTGCAGGCAGGGCCGAGAACGATTTTTGAAATAACTGTCTTCACACTGGCGGATTTTAAACAGCTTGTGAATAAACAGCAGACTATCACGCACGGCACCGGCATTGGGATATGGCCCCAAATAACGCCCCGCACCCTGCTTGCTGCCCCGATGCATAATGATGCGTGGAAATTCATCCTGGTCTGATACATATATATAGGGATAGCTTTTGTCATCCCGCAACAGCACATTGTATTTGGGCAAATGCGCTTTAATCAGATTACTTTCCAGCAACAGGGCCTCACCTTCGGTATGGGTGATGGTGAGTTCGACCTGATGAATCTGCTTTACCAGCGACTGGGTTTTAATCGACAGACCGCTGCTACGAAAATAACTGGATAAGCGCTTTTTAAGGTTCTTCGCCTTGCCAACATACAACAGTTCACCTGTTTCATCGTACATACGATAAACACCAGGACTGCTGCTGGTGGTTTTCAGGAAGGCTTTTGAATCAAAAGCTGTTGTGTCTGCGGTATCGGAAGTCATCTGATTATTGTACTAGGTTCGTACCCTTCGAATAGCTTG
>CBDULX010000274.1:0-3384 GCA_965368175.1 uncultured Gammaproteobacteria bacterium
TCCCTGGGCCAGGTGCCCAAGTTTGTCATAATTATTACGTTGCGAATCCAGGAACCGGGGAAAGCCATCGAACCAGGGCACTTCAGCATAAGTGTAGTGGCCACCGACCATCAAAATAATACAATGAACCAGGATCAGCAGATAAACTAAAGGCGTCAACCTGAATGATTTATAGGTAAGCCCCAGAATAATTAGCCCTAGCAGTGCTGGCGATACCTCCAGAAACCATGTGAAATAGTCCTTAGGATTAATGGCTGACCAGAGCAACACTATAAAAAAGATTGCTATCCAGATATTTTTTATTTTCCAGTCTCCCACTCAATTTGGGATCAAACCATGATTATGCTCTCAATACCCCAATATATACTCAAAACGCATACAATTCAAATACTTAGAATTATACCCAACGCTTAGAAATACTCATTTATCTTCACTATACTCCATATACGAAACTAACGACATTAGGACATAGTATTGTCCTCAAGATATAAGTTACTTTCGTTTGCTGTCGTAAATGACTGAATACGTATTAAATCATTTTAGTGCCTACTTATGACTAATAGTATTGTTGATCAGATTCGTTCGAACTGGAATAGCGCCGATTTAAAAGCCCGGATTATATATCCCTTGATGCTTTTATTAGGTGTTATATCAGCACTATTCAGTATTAGCATTTACGAAACTGAAAAAGAAAGTTTGTTGAACGAGCTTGGCCTTCGCGGGCAGGCAATATCGCAATCACTCTCAGCATTCGCCTCGACTGCAATACAGCATAATAATGAGCAGGTATTATCAAAATATGTCAAACAGTTAATAGGACAGAACACATCAGGCCAGTCCGGTAACAGCGCACATATATTACATTTTGTTGAATTTTATAAAAACAACAAACCCTTCCTGACCATCAACAATGACTCTGTCCGTGCAAAAATTCAGCCACATACTCTTAAATACTTTGACTCTTCAATTCTTTCTCCTGATGACAAAAATATTATTGGCTCAGTTCGAATCAGCCTGTCTACCCAGCAAATCGACGACCACCTGGCTGCAAGAATATTTCAGCTGACAATTGCTTCAGCATTCTTTGTCATCCTTAGCTCTATACTACTTTCCTGGTTACTGGATAAAATTGTCATCCAGCCCCTGGAATTACTTGCTAATAAAATACAGATATTGATGAGCCATAGATTCAACCAGAAAATCAGTACAAGCTCATGGGATGAAATAGGCGGTTTGTTTCATAACCTGAATCACCTCAGAGTTAGAATGAAAAAAGACCAGCAGGACGATTTATCAAATCTTGAACAACATCTCGACCGGGCAACCACTAATTTAAATAACATTAAAGTCGATAATAAATCAAGCACCATACTGGTAGTTGATGATGACAGACTTATACAGATGTATCTGGAAAAGCTCCTGTTAAAAAACAGCATGCGCGCAATCTGTGCCTCTAATGGCATTAAGGCATTAAAACTGATACTGGATACTGATATCGATTTAATTTTACTGGATTTATCAATGCCAGGAATTTCTGGCTTCGATGTTTTAGAAACCTTGAACACAGATAACTACCATAAAAACATACCTGTCATCGTAGTTTCATCCAGCCTGGAAAAAAAGTCTGTCATTAAAGCCCTGAACAGTGGCGCAGTAGATTATGTCTTTAAACCTTTTAATAATGAAGAGTTAGTGGCCAGAATCAAAACACACCTTAACGTATCGTTAAGAGAGAAAGAGCTGGAACATATTATATCAGAGCGCATTACAAGTTTAAAAAATGAAATGAATCAAGGAACCTCTGATTAAGTCTGGTTGTAGTAGGCCAGTATAAAACAATCACGACTTGATCAGAGGCTCCCTAGCACAACAAGCGACACCAGCTCAATTATCTCAACCATTGCGCCCGCGGTATCCCCTGTCATTCCGCCTACTCTGACCACCATCATTTGTCTCAAACCCAGAAAAACAGCAAGTACTACCAGCAGGACAATAATGGATGATGCAATACCCAGAGTTAATATTACTAATCCCATAATTATCAACAACATCATCCAGGCCATTTTGCGAGGCAGGTATTTCGCCATATCACTGCCCAGTCCCTGCTCTCTGACATATGGCGTTATCAAAAACAGCAGTACAACCGTACACCGACCCAATACAGGAGCAATTAACAGCGCTTCCCATTGATTGATTTCCAGGGCTGCAACTAAGGCGGAGAATTTAAGCAACAACAGCATCACAACGATTACAATGGCCAGCGCACCAGAATGAGAGTCTTTCATAATTTCCTGTGTTCGCTGCTTGTCCCCCAGCCCACCGGCCCATGCATCTGCACTATCAGCCAGGCCATCCAGATGCAGACCGCCGGTAATAAGCACCCATACTGCCAGCACGATTGCCGCAGATAATAACAATGGCTGATTTGCCAGCACATTGAATAGCAATGCCAGTATTACACCTATCAGCAATCCAACTAGCGGATAATAGAGCACTGATCGACCCATAGATGGGCCGCTCCATTCCACCGATGATCGAACAGGTATACGCGTTAAAAATTGCAGAGCTATTACAAACGCAGACATGGTTTTACTTGATGAAAGTCAGGGAGCAACCAATAATAACTACTATATACTCAAGCTGCAATAATATGGCCGATCTCACACCATGACAGAAACACCTTCTATCAAACTAAGCATCAATAGTAGCGAACTGGCAAAATTCTGTGACAAACATATCCAGCGATCCCGAGATATAGCTAAAACTCATGATGCTTTGATTACGCTGGAAACCTTTATCACCTTATTTGCCAAAGAATTTCATGGCACAATTGAATACAACGCGATTGATGAGGTAATAAAAAGGTATACCGAAAAGACACGTAAAATGTTGATGGCACAAAACTCTCAGATGTTACGGACAGCATTAGAGCAACAGCAAATATCCGCCATAAGCCAGATTCACACCCCCATGTCACGTAATGGCTTTTACCTGATTTTACAGACAGCTGTCGATCAACTCCCAACCTCACAACGACTCAGCATTACACAATGGGCAATTGACTGGGTAAAAAATGCAAAACATAAAGCTGAACTGGCTAGTGGGTATCCGGAAGCTTATGATTTTAAGAAGGCAGGTATAAGTATCGAGCAGTTTCAGGCTATGGAGGATGTGGGGCGTTATCTTGAGAGTTGTTGAGTTTGGTATTTGCCCAGATGACTATGGTATTTTTTATTTATTTTAGCCGTATTTGCGTCATTACTGTGTAAGTGAGGGCCTATACTTTTTAGTTAATACTATTTCCTTCACATTGGTTCGCCTTCCTGGGTGAGTTCATTTCTTTACTCGTGTAAAGAAACGGAACCAAAGAAACACGCCCCTGGT
>CBDULX010000275.1:0-3366 GCA_965368175.1 uncultured Gammaproteobacteria bacterium
TGGGTGATGAAGCCCTCAATCCGCATCGGATTAAATACAGGCGATTGAAGTAAATTGCACCTGACAGCACTGATCAGCTGGGCTGATCAGTGCTACACCTATATGAAGATATAGATCTTGTTTTTTTTACCAGTGAACCTGGTTTTTCGGTTTTAACTGTATTTTTACTGAATGAAACTAACTATATCAATCATTAAACTCCCACCACTACCATAATAATCATACTCATTACAAAATCGTCTCTCCCCCATACAAAATCAAACAAGTTATCCACACCAGATTTCTCGACAATAGCGTCTTTTTGGGCTATCCATGCCCTCACGAGACACTTGTTATTCCCTTAACATCGTCCTGCATTGCTCTCGGTTGCTCGGCAACTGCTCGGTAATTGCTCCTGCATTACTCTACCACCTATATCCTTATAGGCGTCCTGCGTTGCTCTACTACACCACATCCATGTGGTTATGCTCCCAGCGCAACTCTCGACAATTGCTCCGGGCATTGTTCTAGCTTCGATCATCCATGATCTCGTACCTCCCACGTCCATGTGGTCGTACCGATTCCTTCCCTGGAATCGTACCTTCACCCATCCATGGGCTCATCACTCCATTCGAAATGACACATATCACCTGAACCCCGCCCCCAGGCGTCTGACTTAATAATTCTGACCTACGACCTACGACCTACGACCTAAGACCTAAGACTTGTAACTCATGACCTATGACTTTCACCGCCACCATTCAAACCCCCCCGCTTTTGTGGTAGTATCTGCGCCCTCAAATTCGCAGTCCCTCACATCAAACAAAGAGCATAATCGTGACTGAAGCAGTAGCAAGCAAGTTCCCCATGAAAAAAGTCATCGCAGGCGCTATATTCGCATTAGCCGCTATCGCACTGACATCTGTTGTACCCAATATCCAGATAGCCTGGGTAAGTGCAGTTTTATTATTCACTATATACCTGTTCGTCTTTGAAATAGTCGATGTCGATGTAGCTGCAATTAGCATTCTGGTCTTACTTGGCCTGTCGAGCTTACTGGCACCTGTTATGGGGCTGGAACAAGGCCTGGTAGACACCAAACAGATTTTCAACGGCTTTTCCAGTAACGCAGTGATGTCGATTATTGCGGTTATGATTATTGGTGCCGGATTAGATAAAACCGGCCTCATGAGTCAGGTAGCTACCTTTATATTGAAAGTGGGCGGGAAAACTGAAACCCGTATAATCCCGATCATTTCCAGCACCGTCGGCATCATCTCCTCCTTCATGCAGAATGTCGGAGCCGCTGCCCTGTTCCTGCCTGTGGTCAGTCGAATTTCAGCCCGTTCCGGTTTGCCTATGTCTCGTCTGCTTATGCCTATGGGTTTCTGCGCCATACTGGGCGGTACCGTCACCATGGTCGGCTCAAGTCCTCTGATTTTGTTAAATGACCTGATCCTGACTTCCAACCAGGCCCTGCCGGTTGAAACACAGATGGAAACCTGGTCGCTATTTTCCGTAACCCCTATTGGCCTGGCATTACTCGCCGCGGGTATTCTGTACTTTGTAATCGCAGGCCGCTTCGTACTCCCCAGCAACAAAGGTGATGATGGGGCTTCTCAGAGAGCCACAGATTATTTCGATGACACCTACGGTGTGGACTACGATATTTATGAAGTGCGTGTGCCCAACCAGAGCCCAATCATTGGCAAGAACCTCGACGAAATAGAAAGCGATCTTGCCGTGCGCATCGTGGCACTGGATATAGGTGATGGTATTCGTTTCGGTTCACAGGGTGTTGATCGCAGTGTCGGAATTGAACCTGGCGCAGTACTGGGTGTACTCGCCGCTGACGAAATTTTTGAGCACTTTGTTACCGCCAGCAAAGTCGAAGTTAAAAAAGGATTAGACGTCTTTGCCGATGCCCTGGTCTCCACCAAGTCCGGTATTGCTGAAGTCGTTATCGCGCCTGGTTCACATCTTATCGGCAAAACCGCTCGTGATGTGTGGATGCGTAAAACCTACGGTATCTCATTACTCGCTCTCAACCGCGGGGGGGAAACCATCACCCGTGAAGGTGGTGGAGTTCGTGACACCCCCTTTATGTCTGGTGATGCTCTGGTGGTACACACAGGCTGGGCAGACCTGGCTCGTTTATCAAAGGACCGAAATTTTGTAGTGGTTACCACTGAATACCCACATGAAGAAGAGCGTCCACATAAAGTACGTTGCGCCAGCATCTTCTTTGCCATTGCCCTAGGTCTGGTTCTGTTCACCGACCTGCGATTATCAGTAGCACTGCTCACCGGTGCAATCGGTATGATTCTGTCCGGAGTGCTCAGCATGGATGAAGCCTATCAGGCCGTCAGCTGGAAAACAGTGTTCCTGCTCGCCAGCCTGATACCCCTGGGCCTGGCCGTAGAAACTTCCGGGACTGCAGCCTGGATTGCAGATCAGACATTAACGGTACTGGGTGGCTTACCCATCTGGATGTTACAGGCCGCCATTGCCATTCTGGCTACTTTCTTTACCCTGGTCATGTCCAACGTCGGTGCAACCGTACTACTGGTTCCACTGGCCGTTAACATTGCCATAGGTGCTGGAGCAGACCCCGCCGTATTTGCACTCACTGTAGCTATCGCCACATCCAATTCATTCCTGATTCCAACGCATCAGGTAAATGCACTCATCATGGGTCCCGGTGGATATAGAGTTATCGACTACATGAAAGCCGGCGGCATAATGACGATACTGTTCCTGGTAGTTTCCATAACTATGTTAAACATAATCTTCTGATAAAAAAGGCCCTGATAATCAGGGCCTTTTTTGCTTATACAGTATCACTAACAAGTGAGTTGGAATATTTGGGGTCGAATATTACCTTTGATAGGTCAAATATAAAGCCTGACCCCGATCTTTTGAGTAAAATACGAAGAAAAATATACCTGCTTTTAAATCGTCCGTTTTATTGGGGGAACCTCAGGGTGAGCCCTTAAATTTTATTTACGGTTCACTCACTTTTTTTCGATCAGGTACACCTCTGAATAAATTTCTTTTCGGATCGAATTCGATGTTGGTGTCGTTATTGTTGGGATTGAGGTAGTAATTAAAACTAATGTATGGTTTATCAGAATATAATCGAACAAAGTTCCCGATTCTAATTTCACCATGTATTTTTCCATACAGTCCAGAAATCACATTACCGTCTTTATCAAGTTCAGTACGTACACGGAAAAAATAATTAGTTTCGAATTCAGGATCACTGCCTGCACCCCCATCCTGTATTATATTTGGTGAGTTCTCATAATGTTTTACATACTCTGGTTTATAACCCGTCACTGGTGCATGATGAGGAAAACGCAACATTGACCTACCCTTGCTGACATC
>CBDULX010000276.1:0-3358 GCA_965368175.1 uncultured Gammaproteobacteria bacterium
GGCGATTCCGGTGATTTCTACGGCCAATATCATCTTCCGCGCATTGCTACAGGGTTTGAGGCAACGGCAAATACATATGGAAATCTTACCTGAAAAAGTGGCAGACTAAGGGTGTAGATGCTGACAATCTAAGATAAAAAATTAGTCCGCAAATGAACGCGAATACACGCAAATAAAAGTAAAAACGGCTATTGCTGTACATCGTAGATGTACAAATATAAATTCGCGTTTATTTGCGTTTATTTGCGGATTATTATATTAAGTTCATGCTTTTATAACTAATACTTCTGTTCCAGTGTCATTACACCCGCTTCTTTTTCTACTTTCAGACGCTCAAGAAAACTCATTCCCAATAACACCTCTCTGGGGTGATTGCCTTCTACAACCACGGCATCGATCTGGTTTTGCCTCAAACTACCGACCGTAATGGATTTAAGCTTAATCCGCCAGGCTTTGGCGACTCCGGATGCCGTAAATGTCTGTATCGGTTCACCATCCAGTCGGTAGGCAATTCCCAGGCGCCTGGCTGCGGGTTCACTCATTGCCACCGAAGTAGCTCCGGTATCCACCATAAATCGAACCGAGCGACCGTTGATACTGCCGTGGGTTGTATACATGCCATTCGAATTAACAAAAATCTGCTCTTTAACACTGCTGGGCTTCTGATAACTCATAGTAATTGAATTGCCCAGTGGGAAGGTTTTCTGCTCACCATCTATTTCAAGAATGGCAGATTTACTATCTGCGGCAATTACCTTAATACCTTCCGGTGAAGTATCACCGACTGCCAGCGTGTGACGACTGCCATCGACCATAATCACAGCTTTTTCTGCGAACAGCGCCTGCACTTCAATACGATCAATTGCAGTTGCCATGCCCGGTGTGAATGCGGCCAGTAATATTATCCAGTAGTACAGCTTTCGCATGATTTACCCTAAAAGCGATAATTAAATCCAGTAGTGTAACTGCTATCAGTGCGCTTGATATTCTGGGGCGGACGACTGTCCCGACTCACATCCAGTGAAAGAATAATAGACAAATTTTCGGCTACATCTACCTTGAAGCGAAACTGCTCCAGTAAGCGATAATCGGATGCTTCATTCAAATCGGGCTGATAATACAAAGTATTGGACAGGCTGGCGTTATCCGACATTTTATATTTGTTCACCATATACAGATTTGCCCGGGTAGCATAGTCGCTACCTTCATCGGTAAACGCAGGGTCTTCATCCAGCGTCTCTTTGGAGCGAAACATGCCTGCCCCAAAATACGAGCTATGTGATACCGATAACTTACTCAGCTTATAACGCACACCACCACCAATCAGAGAACGCAGGCTCAGTCGGGTGAATTCGTTGCTCTCCAGTTGAGTAAACGCTTCCCAGGCCAGAGTATCGGTGAGATAACCAATATGCCTCAGATGCATAAAGCTCTTGTCGGTGTCTTTTACCCCACTGGATTCTCCGTATTCATAACTGAGCACCAGAAAATGTGTGCCCTTTTCCTTAAATCTCTGAAATCGACTATCAAATCCTGTTTTACGAATCGACGTATTGCCGTTTTTACCGCTGATATCCATACCCAGCTGCACATCTGAACCCTGCCGTGCCTGATCACTTAACAGATTCATATTTTCGATATTTACAATCGCCTGAGCCGGTTGAGTTATTAGCCCCGTTAGCAGTGCCAGTTTAAATAGAGCCTTCATTGAAGCTTCCCAGTAATAAAAATGATTCCATGCATGGATCCCAATGCAAAAATGCCCGCTAAAACATCATCCAGCATAATGCCCAGACCACCATGCACTTTCCTGTCCAGCCAGCTGATGGGCCAGGGTTTTATAATATCGAACAGCCTGAACAACATAAAACCCAGCACCAGCGTGTATAAATTCAACGGCACAGCAATCATGGTAATCAGAAAACCTGCAAATTCGTCTATAACAATCCCGGGGTGATCATGCACTTCCAGCGCAGCACTGGTATAAGCACAGAACCAGATACCCAGCACGGAAAGAAGTAGCGTAATCAGCAAATACCACTGTAAATCGAGACTGGCGAGCAACAGATACAGGGGAATCGCCGCCAGCGTCCCCATAGTCCCCGGTGCTTTTGGTGACAGGCCGGAACCAAAACCCAGAGACAGTAAATGCACCGGGTTCTTTAGATAACTGGCGGGTATTTTTTTCTTCGGAAGACTATAGTTTTTCATGATTCAAAGTGATTATATCCTGAATGATCGAATACCTGTTTCTGTCCGTCCTGATCGACACATTCCAGACCTGCTGTTTCAGTGATTTCTCCGATTCGAGTGACCGCTACATCCTGCTGATCTAGTATAGCCAGCATGGAGTCCTGCTGGTCTTTCGACACCGTAAAGCAGAGTTCGTAATCATCACCGGAGCTAAGTATCAGCGACCAGTCTTTCTCATCGCCGTAATAACCGGCCAGTGGCATCGACAGCGGAATACTCGCCAGCTCAATTCTGGCCCCGCAATCACTCTGTTGCAGAATATGCCCCAGATCAGCAATTAAACCATCGGAAATATCAATGGCACATCGACTGTATTCAGCTAATACCAGCCCCAGCGCCACTCTGGGTTGAGGCCGGTTCAGACGTGCAACACAATAACTGGGTACATCGTTCTGCTGCTGCATATATTGCTTTAATCCCAGCCCTGCATCACCCAGGGTTCCTGACACATAAATCTGATCACCAGCTTTTGCTGCGGCCCGCAGCATAGCCTTACCCGCCTCGACAAAACCATACGCCTGTACCGAAATACTCAGCGGACCACGGGTAGTGTCGCCACCGACCAGCTGCACACCATATTGTTGCGCCAGTTCGGAAAAGCCTCGACTGAAGCCGTCCAGCCAGTCACGATCATAATCCGGCAAACTCAGATTTAGACTCGTCCAGGCCGGCCTGGCACCCATGGCGGCCAGATCACTCAGGTTCACGGCCAGTGACTTGTAACCAATATCAAGGGGATGTGTATTGCTGGGAAAATGAACACCCGCATTAAGGGTGTCCGTGGTCATTGCCAGCTGCATACCGGGAGGAACATCCAGCAAGGCACAGTCGTCACCTATACCCAGAGCCACGTCGGAACGCTCCGGTGACAGATGTTTGAAATAGTGAGTGATAAGATCGAATTCGGACACAGTGCTCATGGAAGATTGAGTGAATGGATCAGCCTGAAGTCAACTTGTTGCTGTAATCAGAGTATCTATTTATCACAGCAAATACAAAATAAGGAGGCTCTGATTAAATTATATATGTCATCTCGACTGCAAAGGAGAGATCTAAAATGTTGAATATGGTAAGCGTGTTTAACATTAAGATTTCTCGACAATTG
>CBDULX010000277.1:0-3349 GCA_965368175.1 uncultured Gammaproteobacteria bacterium
ATGGACAACAGGAAACTATTAAGATTGATTACAATGATGCGGATAAGATTTTGCAGCAGATTTTCTAATTACATCTAATGTCTTAGATTAGTCATAAGCGGACTGATTAAAATATTTAAAACTTTGCCACAAAGGCACAGAGAACACAGAGTTTCTATAAGTACGCCCTATTACAACCACGACAGCTTTCTCTGTGTACTCTGTGGCTCTGTGGCAAATCTTTTTTGATTCTACGTCTGCTTCAGGGTGTTTGAAGTCATTCAGCACTTTAATTGACGACACATGGAGTAGACGAGCTATACGCGGCCACGTCTATGCTCTGTACCTCGACCCAGCCAATGCGCAACATCATGCCCCACTATTACTAAACTCGGTGTCAGTATCAGTGTAATGATGGTCGCGAACATCAAACCATAGGCCATGGCCATAGTAAGCGGCATAATCAATGCGTCACTACCACCAATACCATAAGCGGTTGGCAGTAAACCAACCACAGTGGTGAATGTGGTGAGCAATACCGGGCGTAACCTGTCCTTTGCAGCATGTACTACTGTTTTTACCAGATTACCACGAGGATTATTAGCCAGTTCAGTGTTGACTTCAGTCACCATAATTATAGTGTCATTCACTACCACACCGATCAGCCCAAGGGTGCCCAGGGTCGAGAAAAAAGACAAGGGCTGACCGTGTGCAAAAAACGCCCATATTACACCAATAACTGCAAAGGGTATGGTTGCCATAACGATAAATGGTTGTCCTAAAGAATTGAACAATAGAGTGACCACCAGAAAAATCGAAACCAGGGCCACAATGCCAGCAACTAAAAAACTACCAAAAATTTTCTGTGTTTCACGAGCTTCACCAGCAAACGTCACCTGCATTTGTGGCGAGCTTAGCCATGTATCCGACAATTTATCGAGTACCTGTTTTTTCACTTCAGCTACAGTAGTGATACTGGTATCTATATCCGCGCTGATGGTTTCTGTTCGAATACCATCAACATGCATAAACTCCAGTGGGCCACGAGCTTCACGAAGTTTCACAACATCTTTGAGGTTAAGCACCTTACCCTGTTTATTAGTGACAGGAATCTGAAATAACATATCTTGCCTGCCCCGATATTCCGGAGCCACAATAACACGATAATCAATGGTTTCTTCGACACTGGTTGTGGAACTCACCAGAGCACCATCATAAGTAACACGCAGGGCGTCGGCAACGTGCTTAACAGTTAAGCCCAGTTGCGCCAGCTTGCTGTAATCTATATCTACAACCAGTTGATCCTTGCCCGGTTTATTATCAGTCTCTGCGTCGATAACTCCGGGCAACTCACGCAGAAAGGCCAGTGCCTGCTTTGAGGTAGCTTCACGTAATGCGTCATCATTGGTACTAATTCGTAACTCGATGGGCTTACCTATTGCAGGCCCAACACGCAATTTTTCAAAAATCAGCCGTTCATCATTTTCAATGGAATTAGCCGTCCGTATCTCTGAAATGATTTCATCTGCGGTGCGAGAGCGCATTGCCTCCCCAGTCAGGTAAACCGATATCACCCCCCAATGACTATGATCACCATGGTTCCTGGTCGCTTCGGTTGATAATGTACCAACCCTTGTCGAGTAGGACTCAAGCTCATTTTTAGACAATGTTGACAGATATTGCTCTATACTTTGCAAGCGTTTTTCAGTAGCTATCAGAGACGCACCTCTGGGCATTTCAAGCTTAATATAAAATGTCTCAACACCATCCTGAGGGAACAACACAATTTTCATCTGTTTTTTTGCCAGAGCTACACTAGCCACAAATAAAACCAGCATGAGTAACAAAACTAGCCAGCGCCAGTGCAGGATGTTCTCCAGCATTTTTCCATAGAACTGTTCTAGCTGACTAACCCACTTCCGCTTTCCCTTGCCAACCAGACTACCACCGCCCGCAAGATGGTGTGGCAGGATAATAAAGCTTTCAACTAAACTCACCGATAGCGCGATAATTACCACAGCGGGTATGGCCCAGGCAAACTTCCCCGGCATACCTCCGATGGAAAACATGGGACTAAACGCGAGTATAGTCGTGATACTGGCAACAAAAACCGGTTTCCACATTGTGACAGCACCCTTGAGTGCAGCTTCGAATGGGGCCAATCCTTTTTCTCGATAATGAGTGATTTTTTCGGCAACCACAATCGCATCATCCACCAGCAAACCGAGCACCAGAACAAAACCTGCCAGTGAAATCACATTAATCGTAATGCCAAAATTTGGTAACAGGATGAATGTACCAAAAAGCGATAAGGGAACACTTATTGCCGTCCAGAATGCAGCGCGACCATTTAGCATCAGAAACAGAATAAATGAGACCAGAGCAAAACCCATCAACGCATTGCCACCGAGCACCTGCAGGCGCAAGCGTGTAGTTGCTGACTGGTCATTGGAATAGGTATAGCCAATTCCTTCGGGTAAGTTCTGCTGCTCCATGAACAGTTTTATGCCATCAATAGTACTAATGATGTCAGCATCACCCTTTTTACGAATCACCAGACTCATGCCTGGCTTACCTTCGTTGCGCACGATTAAGGTTTCGTCTTTTTCTCGTAATACCACACGCGCTATATCACGGACATGAACGCTATCCCCCCTGAAACCTGAGCGTAAAATAACCGCTTCAACCTGTTCGGGGCTACTGAACTTATTCAGAGTAACAACCGTGCGCTCGTTAAGATACGATTCCAGCGTACCACCAGTAGTTCGAAGATTGCGTGCCGCTATAGCATTCAACACATCTGACAGACTGATTTGCAGATTCCTGGCTTTAACTGGATCGATTTCGATATGAATTTCGCGATCGAAATAGCCTATCTTGTCGACACCCCCCACACCGGGTAAAATCTCTATGCTGCGTTCAAGCATGGGTAGAATGGCGCGCAGACTATCATGGTCCCCGAACATGTTAATAGCAATGATCGGCCTGTCTCCAGTCGATACCAGATCAACAATCGGTAACTCATCCAGATCTGTCGGCAGGTCCTGAGTTTTATCGACAGCCTGGTTTATTTCATTAAGAATCTCCCTTAGTTCATCAGCATCGGCATCTTCGTCGACCTGTATAGTGATGCTGGAAAAGTTTTCACGGGAGATTGACATCATTTCATACAGCCCATCAACTTCCGCTATTTCCTGCTCCAGTTGAGTGGTGACATTAAGCTCGACATCTTCAGCTGAAGCCCCACCGAACAGAGTAGACACTGTCACCTTATTCAGCTCAACCTGAGGAAAGCCCTCCTTCTGTGCAGTTAGCATTTTGTACGTGCCAAATGCAAAAATTGAAAAGAACAGGATTGAAACCAGCAGAC
>CBDULX010000278.1:0-3327 GCA_965368175.1 uncultured Gammaproteobacteria bacterium
CCATTCCCTTAACAGAGGCCGCGTATTATAGGGGCTTCTGCACTCAGGTCAACTACTTTCGTTAAATATTTCTATGCCGGGATAATCCGACAGAATATCGTTTTCAGATATTCAGTTTCAGGGATAGCTGGATGCACAGGATGATCGGGCCCCTGATAACCCTGCAACAGCACCTGCATGTTTCGATCCAGATGTCTGGCCGACTGCAACAGTGTTTTCTGTAACTCCTGCCTTGGCATGTGGTGAGAGCAAGACCCGGCCACCAGTATGCCGTCCTTAGCCAGCACCTGCATCGCCAGCTGGTTAATGCGGCGATAGGCTTCCCGGCCTTCCTTATAATCTTTTTTTCGTTTTATAAAGGCAGGCGGATCAACCACCACCACATCGAATCGTTCTTTATCCAGCCTTAATGATTTAAGTACATCAAAGGCATCGCCCTGTAACCCGGACATTCTATCGGCCACATTATTCAACTCGGCATTGATGCCCACCTGTTCCAGCGCTGGCGCCGAAGCATCCACACAGATCACTTCTTTGGCCCCCTCCACCGCAGCTTTAACTCCCCAGGCACCAATATAGCTAAATACATCCAGCACCCTTTTTCCCTTTACAAAATGTGCCAGTGCTTCACGATTCAGTCGCTGATCATAATACCAGCCGGTCTTCTGTCCGGTATGAACAGACGTCTGGTAAGCAACCCCTGAGTCCTCCAACTGGACAGCTTCCGGCACATCACCGAGTACTGCCTCAACATAGCTCGGCAAACCTTCTCGTTCGCGGGCTGAGCTGTCATTACGCAGCAAGATGCCACTGGGTCGCAATACTTTGTCCAGCGCGGCTACAATTTCATTTTTCATTACTTCCATACCGGCGGTGGATATTTGCACTACCAGGATTTCCCCATACCTGTCCACCACAAGACCGGGCAGGAAATCACTCTCGCCATACACCAGTCGATAATAGGGTTTATCGAAGTAGGTTTCGCGTAAAGACAGCGCCACTTTGATTCGATGCACCAGTAATGACTGGTCCGGTGGATACTTCGGATCCCGGCTCATCATACGGGCGCAAATCAGGGAGGCCGGGTTCACATAGGCCAGACCCAAAGATTTACCATTACTCGCCTGCACATCTACCAGTTGCCCAGGCTGATATTGTTCGAATGGTGTTTCTTTGGTGTTCACCTCATTGCTGAATACCCAAAGATGGCCAGCGCGTATGCGCCGCTCTTCATTTTTCTTTAATTTCAGTGCTGGGTACATAATGATCCAGTTAATTAGCGGCTATGGCACTGCATCAGATAACACATACGTAATCCGTGCAATAACAGAAACCAGGAGAGATAAATCCACAACAGGAAAAACAACAAAGCGCTGAATGAACCATAAAGGGACGCATAGGTTTGATTGGCGAAAACATAATGCACAAAACCCATTTTAGCAATTTGCCAGATCACCGATATCACAAAAGATGCAAGCAGGGCGATTCTGACATTAATTTTCATATTGGGCGAAATCATAAATACCACAAAAAACAGTAGCCAGATCATTAAATAAGAAATGAGCGAAAACAGACCAAGCCCCTCGCTCATACCACCGGCCACCCGATGAAGAAAGTCAGATAGAAAAAACGACCCGCCCAGTGTTAACGGCATAAGCAAGGCCAGAATCAAATAAGTTTCAATCGCATGCAACAAACTGGTATTCGGCATGAGAAAAATTTTATTCACCACATACTGATAATTATTGTAAAACAGTATTGATGCCAGAAAAATATACACAAACCCCCAGAAACCCATTTTTTTTGAATTTTCCAGGAATGAGTCAAGATAGGCAGCGACAGCTTCAGTATGAGTAGGAATCAGATTGACCACAAGGAAATCCCTGATCCCCAAATAATAAGTGGCAAAGGCCTCAAACTGGCTCATAAAAAAGAACATCACCCAAATCATAGGTATGATTGAAAAGATGGTATAAAAACTGAGACTGGCAGAAAAATAGGTCAGATCTTCCCCAATCCAGTAAAAAAAACGATCCATTTTATGCCGCATGTTGAAGCCTAACGCTGAATATCCACATAAAAATAAGCCAATCAGACCATTATGAATCATTAATAATAGACCGACAAATCAATAGTGGTGATTCAACTAAATTATTTCACTGATATATTGTTAACTATTTCCCCCAGGAACCAACATGAGCAGAAGCAACCCAGATAACTTGCTGCAACACGAAACCAGCCCCTATCTATTGCAGCATTCGGATAATCCGGTGCACTGGCATCCCTGGAACCAGCAGACACTGGACAAAGCACGAAAAGAGAACAAACCCATTCTTCTCTCCATTGGTTACTCCGCCTGTCACTGGTGCCATGTCATGGCACACGAATCCTTTGAAGATGAATCAACAGCGAAACTGATGAATGAACTGTTCATCAACATCAAGGTGGATCGTGAAGAACGCCCGGATCTCGATAAAATCTACCAGAATGCCCACTCTATTTTGAGTGGCCGCCCAGGTGGCTGGCCATTAACGGTGTTTCTCACGCCGGATGAGCAAATCCCTTTCTTTGCTGGCACCTATTTTCCTAAGAAAGCCCATTATCAATTACCTGCCTTCAGTGAATTACTAAGCATGGTCAGTCAGGCTTATATTGATAAGCAGGATGAAATCAAACAGCAGAATGCATCCATTACCGAAATGCTTCAGCGCATATCAGGTAAAGATGGACTCCCGGCAGACCGAGTGAGCTGCCTGCCTCTTGATCTGGCCCGCAAACAGTTATTATCGGAATTTGATGTAAAAAATGGTGGATTCAGCCCAGCACCCAAATTCCCCCACCCCGCCATGCTGGAACGAGCCATTCGCCACTGGTGGATGACCAGAGATCAACAACCAGCGGATACCGAGGTGCTGGACACCGCATTATTCACTCTGGAAAAGATGGCATTGGGCGGCATATATGATCATCTGGCCGGTGGCTTCTGTCGTTATTCCACCGATGAAAAGTGGATGATCCCTCACTTCGAAAAAATGCTCTATGACAATGGACAGCTTTTGCACAGTTACACCCTGGCCTGGCGAGTAACTAAAGATCCATTATTCAGGCAGACAGCACTGGGTATTACGCGATGGGCTATGACCGAAATGCAATCAACGAATGGCGGCTATTACTCGGCTACGGATGCTGACTCGGAAGGTGAAGAGGGAAAATTTTTTGTCTGGACACCCGAACAGATCAGGGCATTGATCAAGCCCGAAGACTTTGCACTATTCAGCACCGCCTTTGGACTGGATCAACCGGCTAACTTCGAAGGCAAATGGCACC
>CBDULX010000279.1:0-3319 GCA_965368175.1 uncultured Gammaproteobacteria bacterium
CAGGCCTGCGTTGAACAAACCGGTATCGACAGCAGTGCCGCTTTGTCGAAACGGTTTGCCATAAGCCAGCATGAGATTGAAGAATTATTCAGTGTTTCAGCGGCTATGATGTACCAGGCTGTGCGTATCGGGGGGAAACCCTGCAGTTATTTGTCCTGGCGCTGGGGGCATGGCTGGCCACAATGTGCGCCCTATATTGAGGTTGGCGATGAATAAGCAGCAACTGGAACAATACCGGCAATTGCTGCTGAGTAAGCGCGAGCAATTAGAGGCCTTAACGGAAACCGGTGAGGCTTCCGCACAGACCGTGGAACTGGACCAGAGTAAAGTCGGGCGCTTATCGCGTATGGATGCTATGCAGGCCCAGGCCATGTCCATAGAATCCAATCGACGTCGTGAACAGGAATTGACACAAATTGCGTTAGCATTGAACAAGATCAATGACGGTGGCTATGGTTATTGCGTAAGCTGCGATGAAGAGATTGCGGAAAAACGTCTGCAGATTAACCCGGCCGCCACCTTATGTATTGAATGTGCCAGCAGGCAAGAATAATCAATGGAGTCGAAATGACTGATAAGCTGATGATACTACCCAGCGACAATAATGAAAAAACACGGCTGCTTAGAATTCCCGATGATTATGAGGAACATGAAGTGTATCGGCGGGCAACTGGCATCATCGCCGGTATAGAGGAAAATATTCCCGATTATGGCTGGGAGGATATTCTCGAAGCACTGGAACAGGCGGGCTTCAGTGAAGTGCCTTTTGTTCTGGGGCCTGAAATTTAGTGCATTATATGAATAGAATCATGGCTGGTTAATAACAGCTACTAAATATTAAGATACTCTGTAAGCATCCTTTCAGTCGGGATGACATAAGATAAATTAATCAGATCTTTCTTAAATAAACAATTACAACGAGATAATTCTCACAGGTTTTTTTTATGTTTAAGTCGAATGCCGATATACATCATATTCTGGGCGATTTTAAAATTGAAAGCAGAATATTTCGCTACAGCAGCTTTGTACCCCGCCTGTATAACTACTGTAAGTCATTAGGTTTTGAGCCGGGAAAAATCATGCCCTCGCGGGCCTTCTGTTCCGATGAAAACCAGGGTTTCCCGATTATTCTGATCAGTAAACATTTTGGCATCTTCCCATTCAACCATGGTCAGGTGGGTGGCATAGTCGCCACCGATCGTCATGGCCCTCATGCTGAACATGGTAAGGACATGCTGATGATCCAGGCCAGCCATGTGGGCTATGATCCGGAAACAAAAGAGTTCGGTACTTATCGCCGAATATGTACCGAGCATAAGGATATTTCCGCCAGTTGTGGAAAAATCGACCATGTACTGAGCTGGTATGAAGAAGAGTACCAGTTTGCCATTAACAATATCATGGTGCAGAAGGTAGGTGCTAATACCCATATTTTTATCGACAACCAGCTACTGGATACAGAGCGTAGTGAAGGACTGATTCTGGATCTCGACCGGTTAATCGAGTATGAAAATAATCAGTTACACCCGATCGATTCACTCTGTACTTCCAAGAGTTTTAGATTAAAGGCCGAACTGGCGGATAAAATACAGGTGACTGATGAGCGTCGATCCATTGGCAAGGACCTGCGGCCAGAATACTTTCATTTCAGGAGGAAGATACAGGGTGATATCGAAGGATTTGGGCACCTGGATCGTAATTTACTGAATGTGATGCAGTGGGTGGTCAGCAGTGGCAGCCCTTTGCTGGTGGCAGCGATGATCAATACCCAGGTTGAATTCGACCGGGCCTACCGAACCATCGTTAAGGCGCCGGGTTACAGGAACAAACGCCTGATCTTTATTGCCGGATTGAATATCGATATTTCACCCCGCGAGGGCGAGCTGTTCCCCATCACCAAATTTGTACCCTGGGCCGCTTATATCCAGAAGCAGGATGGAACGCACATGACGATGGAACAGGAAGAACTTTATAATTTACTCAGGGCCCAGAGTGAGGAAAATCCGGATGAAATTAAAATGGATGAAGCTATCCAGATTATGGAAGATGCACAGGAAGTGATTTTGAAAATGCCGGATTAATTTGTCATTAAAAGAAAACGCTAATGGTCGCTCCTGCGCTTGCCAGCACCCGCGACATTAGTACGTCCTGTACGTCAACGCGAACAACGCAAATGGACGCTAATTGTTTGTGCTAATGCTAAATAGATAAGTCCACTATCACCGCACAGCGGCTATAAGGGCGATTTCAATTGTATTAGTTCCGACTTAATCTGTCACATCGCTGGTAAAAGTGAGAGTTACCGGCTTTGATTGAAGTGCGGACTTATGCCAGCAATTAACTAAATGCCTATCTTCCTTGAACTCTAAAACCAAATAAAGCATCTAGCCAAACCCATTAACAAACCATTAGTATTATTCGCGTCCATTTGCGTTTATTCGCGTTTTCTTGTGCTTTTCACATTCCTGTCTAATGATTAAGCGAAGGATTACTCCAGCACCTCCACCGCCATACCGATTGCCAGTTCGCCTGTACTATCGGCGATGACATTCTGGCCAAAATACACTCTGTTATCCCGTTTTCTATACTCGCTTAGCGTCTTGATGGGTTCTTTGCCTTTTTCGCCAGTGTCTGGATCAATGGTGGGTATATTGCAACGGCTGCAGGGTTTGACCAGCCTGAATGTCATATCCCCAATACGGATACGCTTCCACTGGTCTTCTTCGAAGGCTTTACTGCCAGAGATCACCAGATTGGGGCGAAAGCGCGACATGGTCACCGGTGTTTCCAGTCGACTGTTCAGATCATCCAGTGAGGCCTGGGAAATTAACAGGAAAGGGAAACCATCACTAAAGGCGGTTTTATCATCGGCCTGAGCATAATCCTGATCCAGTTGCCGTACTTCATCATCGGGGAAATAGGCCAGTCGACAATTGGTGGCCAGAAATTCAGAGAGCCAAAGTGCTGCCTGATCGCCGGCATCATAAGCGTTACACACATCATGCCAGACCTGCACTTTACAGGTGTTTTCAGGGCTGGCAATGGACACTTCCATATCTGCCATGCCGGGTGCCGACATGCGTATACCTGAACTGGTGGGCTGCGGGTGAACCAGACACATACGGGCCAGTTTGCGCTGGGTAAGCATCTTGCCCTGCTTATCCACCAGCATCCAGCGGCGATCATTATGTAAACCAAAATCATCGACAATCGAGTGTGTGAGTGACGTTCCCGCGAGGGATTTCACCGGATAAATATTGAGTTCACTAAGTTCCATATGAGTCACAGAATTGAGATGCCTGGTTTTGGATTAATGATA
>CBDULX010000280.1:0-3257 GCA_965368175.1 uncultured Gammaproteobacteria bacterium
GCGAGGAGTTGCGCAGCAGGCACATTCAGCATGTGGCGACGAGGGAACCCTTCATCGATTTTTATGAAGGGCTTGTGAGTTGGGGCACATTTCTTTGGTTACTTTCTTTGTGTGCCAAAGAAAGTAACTCGCCAAATAGGGCGAAACCAATGCTGAAAAGGTAGCAAAATCTTAGTCCCTGAAAATATTAATCAAAAAATTACAAATACCAACAAACTTTAAGTCTCAAAATTCCTCAACCCATCAATATCGAGTAAGTTAATCGCTTTCCCTTTAACTTCAATCAAACCCCGTTTGCTTAGACTTTTCAGTATTCGGGAAAAAGTTTCCGGCTGAATCGACAGTCGAGATGCGATGATGCTCTTGGATGTGGTGAGCTTAATCTCAATGCTGCCATCGTCATCATGGCCCTTCGGAATCTGCTGTAATAAATAATGAACCATACGGAAAGTAGCGTTCTGTAAGGTCAGATAGTCGATTTCATTGAGACGATTGTGCAGCCGCATACTCATATCCGCCAGCAGGCGGAAACAGGCCTGTTTTGAGTCTTCCAGTATCTTTAAAAAGGTGTTGGAATCAAAAGCCAGTAACTCAGTTTTACCCAGAGCCTCGGCATTCAATGGGAAACAACGCTGCTCCATGAACATAACCGCTTCTGCGAAAGTCTGACCCGGTTGCACAACTTCGATCACTCGTTCACTACCTTCCATGGACACGCGAAATAATTTGACCTGGCCAGACAATACCTGATAAAAACGATCGGCCTGTTCACCCTGCTCGAACAGATGCTCGTTATCTGAAAGGGTAATAATTCGCATGGTTTTCTGGATTTTTTCCAGCTGATCATCGGAAAATTCAGCCAGCAAATCGAGCTGACGGAGCTCTTCTTTTGAAATTGACGTCGTTGCCATATTATCAGTCAGCCTTATTTATGGGCAATCCAGATATCCACCCGGTGCTCACTTTTTACTCTGGGGGCACTCTGATTAACGCAGAGCGCCACATGTAATCATCGCAAAGCATACCTTTTTATAGACAATGCGGCAATCCTGAGTAAACCACTCAGTTTTCTTTATCCAGTAACTCTAAGGGTGGTTGCTTATATTTTTCACGCAGCCAGTTGATGGAGGGCAAAACATGGGGCCGGCGAATCAGCCAGCTCTCAAGGCGGAATTTGCCAGGATAATTCATCACCATCAAACCAGTAAACAGGGTAAGCAAACCCTGCCCAGGGATGAAAAGCATAATAAAACCAGCCAGTAATAACACTGCTCCCAGCAGGTTTTTCATTGACAATACCAGTGCTCTGATTACTGGATGCCGGCTATCCTTAATTAGACGATGACGGGCATGGTGGCTGAAATAATCCACTGGTATCCGTGTAATCATGACCGGTAACAGCAATAAGCCTCCCACAAAGCTGATCACGGACACTCCGATAAACCAGTTCGCGTAAAGTTGCACGAATTCCATCAAACTTGAAAACATTCTGCCCAGGTTCCCGGTAAATTTGCCTGAATCATTATCAGGCCTTGTGTATATACATTAAATATGAAATTTGAGGCATATCAACTAGGTTACAAAGATAATTGCCAGCGCATTATTTTCCTCTGATATCAGGCGATGAATGATTATACTGATGATAACCGAAAACCAAGTGCGAGATAGCTGTAATGATCTACCAACAGGACCTGCTCGATGAGCTCAATCTGTTATTAAAATTTAATCTTGAAACCACCCTGGAAGGCATCAAGATACACAGCAATGCCAGGCCTGCCACCATTTCCGCAGCCGAACGCCTGCACGATAAAGGCATGATCACCCAGAACGATGGCGGTTACCTGACTGACCTGGGACACGAGGCAGCCGAACACGCACAGGCATTACTATTAATGATGGCCGAACCCCAGGAGCATATCCACCAGCACACCCACTAGCGGGCTAACCCTTTTCTGCCAGAATCTTTTGAGCCAGCTAATGCAGTGTCCTGATTTTTAAAGCGTATCTATAACCGTATTTGCCCAGCTTACCGCCTCTACATTAGCGACAAAGACATCATTGGTTTCAAGATGGCGAAAATTTGCATTGTCAAAATCCGCTAGTTCATAAGCCAGGGTACAGCTCAATGCTTCACCCAGCACACCTTCTCGTTTAAGCAAAGCATCGACCAGGTCTTCACCCAGTGGCAGTGGCTGGATTAATTCTGCGATCTCTTTCTCCATGAGAATATCCAGGGCAGAAAACAGACCTACGGTAAAGTAGGTTTCCAGTGACTTAAAACCTGCAGCTTCTGCCAGTAATTCACACATCTTGGCGCGAGTCATCGCTATAAGAATCATTTCTGAAGGCCGATCATCCAGATTAGACAAGGCCAGCATCGACGCCCAACTTCTAAGCTGGCGACGTCCCAGAATAACAATCGCCTGTTTTATGGATTCTATCTGACTGGGAAAATTAAAAAATGCCGAATTAATAAGCTTCAGTATTTTATAACTCATCGACACATCAAAGCTGATGGCCTCTTCCAGCTTATCAATTTCGACATCCTGATTTTGCAATACGGACAACAGATTTAGCACTGCAAGTTTATTTGTTGGCAGGCTTCTGCTCTTTATAATCCTGGGTCTACTCAGGAAATAACCCTGAAAATAGTCGAACCCTAGTTTACTACAAAACTCAAATTCTTCTATGGTCTCAACTTTTTCAGCCAGTAATTTAGCCTTGTATTTCTTTAGGATTTTTACATGATTAATCAGTTCCTTCTGACTCAGCGCCATAATGTCGATTTTAATAATGTCGGCCATCATCACCAGCAGTTTATGCGCAGGGTTATAAATATAATCATCCAGTGCAATAGTAAAACCTGCTTCTGCCAGTCGCTTGACTGATTTCAATAACTGATAATTCACTGGAACATCTTCCAGTATTTCGATAATTACCTGCTCGGGACTGATTGGCAATGCTTCCTCTTCATTAAGGAATGATTCCGTGAGATTGATAAAGGCAAAACGGTTACCGACCAGTTTTTCCAGGCCAATTTCAAGAAAACTGTTGATGATAGTGGTGGAGGTCGCGCCATCGGCAGAAATATCGCCCATTACTGCTGCATTATTGGTGCCCGTTCTAAATAACAATTCATAGCCAAAAACCCCAAGGTCTTTATTATAGATTGGCTGCCTGCCAACAAAGATATCTGGCATTGATAATTAAACCTCAATTGTATTTGTTCATGGAACAATACATAAGCCATGCTCAAA
>CBDULX010000281.1:0-3203 GCA_965368175.1 uncultured Gammaproteobacteria bacterium
CCACATTTTTTCGCTGCTTAGAAAGTTGATTATGTCAGCCCAGAACGCATTCATGGTTGTCTCCCGTTCAGTCGTTAGTTGAATACAGCATTAAAAGCCCGAAATAATGCACCGTTTTCTGACTTATTACGGGGTTCACTGATTTGCTGTATTAGTCCTGCCTGTTCAGGAGGGTTGTTGTCAATTTTGAGCTCTGCCATATCACCGTGTTTTTCACGTATCAGAGTTACCTGAGGTGTCCACAGTTGTCCATTTGAACAGGAATATAAGGGTAATAATGGCGCAGGCATGTTCAACCTCTCCAGGGAAAGATTGGTATTTGCCTGGTTGCGAATCAGTACGGGTGTCATTGCACGGTGCGATCGTTGTGGCAGGTCGTCTAGATTCAGACGACAGTGAGTACTTGACGCATAACAAAGTTCACCTTCCAGAGTAGACGGTCCAAACCAGGTGTCCGATGGCCGCTGAATAGCAATTTCCTCCAATGCTTTTTCTGGTGTGGTGCCCACGGTCAGTTTAATCCATAATGGCATGCTGACATACAGTGTCACCTCTTCACCGGCAGTCAGGTTAAATGGTGTAATTGGTCGAGAAATTATTGGTCGATCTGCCAGTATTGGTTTAACACTTAACTGCCCGCTGGTATCTCGAAAAATAAAACGAGAATTCTCTTTCATGGACTCCGGCAGTTGATCAGTGTCTGATATGTTCCAGCCGACTTCACTGCTATCATAATCATCCATGCGCTCATGAGCCACCTGCCACTCACCATTCAGATGACGCACGATTAGAGTCAATGGGCCAATCTGCCATTGTCGGCATTGCCCTATATCAAGTAGAAATTTACCCCACCATGATGATGGTGCCTGTGTGTTGCTGGACATGGTTTCCCTTCAGTGATTGGCTAATGTATTAAAGTTTCCAGGCTTCATCTAACAGACGAATTATATATTTAACATCGGGATCAGTGGGGATTCTTTTACCGCTATTTAATCAATTTAGCCAGTATCCGGCGCTATATTCTGTGCCTGTTTTTGATTTTCGACCTGAAAGTTACAGAGCTGAAGTCGGTGTTTTATGCTTCAGAATTAGCTTAACGGACATAATATACAGTGGGCTGATTAGCAGAGATATGGAAATCACAGCAATGGTCATATGATACCCGTAGTCGGAGATAATATGTGCCTGTATACCTACGGCAGCCAGGATAAAACTGAACTCACCGATTTGCGATAATAATGTACCTGCATATAAACTGTCTCGCCAGTTATCACCGAGTAGTCGCAGGATGGCACCATTGATGAATGTGTTGGTGATGATGGCCAGCAATACCAGAGTGCTGACCTGTAACCAGTGGGCGAATATAAAATGCAAATCAACCAGCATGCCGATGGAGACAAAAAACAGGGCGTGGAGTATATCAATAATTTTTAAGACTGGAATCTAAAACAGGTTAGACGTTGACCTTGTTCTGTGCTGATGACTGATTACAAAAGTAGCAGGTTTTGTTTTTAGGATAGTTGTGTAAGAGCATCCTTGCTCACTACTATCTTACTGATTGATTTCCAGTCTGGACATTGCAGGTTCTATAATTCTGTACGGTCAGCTGGTCATAGATCAAAGGGTATTGACGAAATATCTGATCTTTAATGGGTTTAGGAGTATGGCCATTTCCAGTCGATGATCTCAGGCATGTCCTGGCCATGCTTGTCGATGTACTGTTTGTGCTCGATGAGCCTGTCGCGGATGAACTGTTTAAGATAAGCCGCCTTGTGCCCCAGCCGGGGGATGCGGTCAATAACATCAGCGACCAGGTGAAACCTGTCCAGATCATTCAGCACAGCCATATCGAAGGGGGTCGTGGTAGTGCCTTCTTCTTTATAACCACGTACATGCAGGTTTTTGTGATTCGTGCGTCGGTAGCAGAGTCGATGGATAAGGTAGGGGTATCCGTGGAAGGCGAAGATAATCGGCTTGTCTGTGGTGAACAGAGTGTCGAAGTCCTTATCGCTGAGTCCCTGGGGGTGTTCTTCCCTGGGCTGCAGGGTCATCAGGTCTACCACATTAATCACCCGTACCCTGAGTTCCGGCACATGCTGGCGCAGTAGATCGACTGCGGCCAGGGTTTCCAGAGTCGGCACGTCACCGGCGCAGGCCATCACCACGTCGGGTTCACTATCCTTGTCATTACTGGCCCATTCCCAGATGCCAATACCGGCGCTGCAATGCTTGATTGCCGCATCCATGTCCAGCCACTGTGGCTGCTGCTGTTTGCCGGCGATAATGACATTTATGAAATCGCGGCTGCGCAGACACTTGTCGGTAATGTGCAACAGGGTGTTGGCATCCGGTGCCAGAAACACGCGAATTATGTCGGCTTTTTTGTTGACTACCAGATCGATAAACCCGGGGTCCTGATGGGAAAAACCGTTGTGGTCCTGTCGCCATACATGTGATGTCAGCAGATAATTTAAGGAAGCGATGGGACGCCGCCAGGGAATCTCTTTACTGACCTTAGTCCATTTTGCATGCTGATTGAACATGGAGTCGACAATATGGATGAAAGCCTCATAACATGAAAACAGGCCGTGACGTCCAGTTAGCAGGTAGCCTTCCAGCCAGCCCTGGCAGGTATGTTCAGACAGGATTTCCATCACTCGCCCGTCGGGTGACAGGTGATCATCCTCCGGCAGGGTTTCTGCCATCCAGCTACGATCGGTGACTTCGAATAACGCACCCAGGCGGTTGGAGGCAGTTTCATCCGGACCCATGATGCGGAAATTGCGGGTATCCATGTTGCGCTTCATGACATCACGTAAAAACTGACCCATTACCCGAGTTGACTCTGCAATAGTCTGTCCGGGATTTACGACATCTATGGCGTAGTCTCGAAAGTCGGGCAGCTTCAGGTCCCGGAGTAGCTGGCCCCCATTGGTGTGGGGGTTGCTTCCCATACGTCGCTGGCCCTGAGGCGCAAGTTCCCGCAGTTCCTGCTTGAGGTAACCGGTGTCATCGAACAGCTCCTCAGGGTGATAGCTTTTCATCCAGTCTTCCAGCAGTTTCAGGTGCTTCGGGTTGTCGATGACTTCGGAAAAGGGTACCTGGTGGGAACGCCAGTAATCCTCAGTTTTCTTGCCGTCAACCTCCTTCGGTCCGGTCCAGCCTTTAGGACTGCGCAGTACTATCATTGGCCACAGTGGTCG
>CBDULX010000282.1:0-3163 GCA_965368175.1 uncultured Gammaproteobacteria bacterium
AGTTCACGATAAAGCTCATAACGACGTGCTGTACCCAGTGCACCTACCAGCAAGTCACTTTCTGAGAACAAACTGTAATCCAGTTGGTGGCAGGCGGCCGGAGGTTCCGGACCGTCGCATGCTGTTTTTTTTCCATATTCAGATACTTTGTAACGTAAGCGATCGGGATCAAGGTAAATATAGGTTATCGGGATGGGGTTTTCTTTTGCGTTACGATGGTAATCGGCAAGAGTACGAGTTAAACCAATAGGCAGATTGTCAAACAATCCACCATCCGCAAATACGGCTTCTGCCATTTTATAACCGGGGAGACACTGAAATTTCGAGTCTACATTTGGAGAACCCGATTTTTTGCCTTTATTCTCTGCTTTCTGCTGGCTGGCAAATACAAATCGACAATACTGTAATCGCTTGCGCCCAAACGCTACCGGAAAAGCGCTGGTGGTTAACATGGCGTCTTCTATTTGCTGATCGGAAATAGCATGCGCTGGTGAATTAACATCGCTCGGAAAAAGAATCATTGAAGGATCAACAAGTGATGGATAGTCATCCGGATTAAAAAAGAACCCCACAGTGTTATCCTGCTTGACCACTAATTCAAAGGGAAAATAAAAGCGCTGGTTTTGAACAAGTATGTTACCCAGATTTAATACCTCTGGTTCAACCCGTGTTACGGTGACACCCAGTGGGACACGACAGCCTGTACGAAATGATGGCGTATTCCATTTTTCGCGCATGCTTCTGGATGCAGTTAATATATCCATGCGAGAAAGCATGGCATCATCTGATTGGTAAAATGGTGAAGTTGCAGAAGATGGTAAAAGGTGGTTGATATCCAGATTCAACCAGACTTCACGAAATAAATTATTATCAATTGTGTTTGCCAGGCCGCCTTTTGTTTCGGGGAGCGTACACCAGGTCATGCCTGAAAGCAGTGAATTAATACCGCCAGCGGAAGCACCGGCAAAACTTGCCGCCTCAAAAGGTCGAATCTCGCCACCCAGCACGGGGTCTTCTCCGGAAAAGTCGCGCAGTATTTTCAACGCGCCCCAGTTGAGGCCGGCCTCATACGCCCCCTTGCTGGCTCCGCCACTGATGGCCAGTGATACACGTTGTGACTGGTCATCAAAATTGGCTGCGATGACCATAGGTAACGACCAATAGCCTAAAATGCAAGGAAGTAGCAGGTTTCTAAGCCAAGCTATCTTCATTATTCTTCCCCGGTGTTGTTATTTCGTATAATTCGGGAATGACAGAACTGACTAATTTACACAAAACAGCACATAAAAAAGTGTATACAACCTGTGAGCGATAAATCAATGATAATCATGAAATTATACCTAATTTTCGTTACCATGAGTCGGGATTTTCATCACATTACATATTTATATTAAAACCGGGGAAAAAGTATGTCTCAAATAATTGCCGAGCAATGGTTGCTGGATGCTGTGAGAACGGCAAACGCAAAAGACCATAATGCCCACATGGACCTGATTTCCAAACAGATTAGCTTACAGGGCGTACCGGGATTTGAATCGATTGGCTATGATGACTGGTCACGTCAATGCCAGCATGAGTTCGAGAATAACCTTTTGAAAAGCGTGCGTTATGATGGTTTTAAGCTCGTTGCCGAGACAGCCACACGTGTCATGTTCAAAACCTATGAAACGGTTGAAGCAACCGATGGGACCGTTAATGCTCAAGGGGTCGAAATGCTGCTGGTAAAAGAAGATGATGGCAAATGGCGCCTGGCTCAGGAGCGCATTTTGCCACCTGATGAGAGTGCTCATGACAAATTAGTTCCATAGCCTGGAACTAGCGGATTTGAAGCGGGTCGAAGTGGTAAATCCAGACGATTCAAGGTCGACCAATGATGGGGCTGAATCCGGCACTTATTAAAAATAAATATGCGCGACCGGCTATTTATGTATTTTTAGTTGTTGTCATCTGCGGCTATTTCCTCCGTCATCCTGGTTTTGCCACAAGTGACAATGGTTTTGATATTACCAATACCTTAATTCCTGCTGGACAGATTTATCATGGTGGCCCACCTAAAGATGGCATTCCGGCTATCGACAATCCGGTATTCCTTCCGGCCAGACAAGCAGAATACCTGAAATCTGATGATCGTGTTTTGGGGGTCACATATAACGGGATTAGTAAAGCCTACCCTGTTCGCATATTGAATTATCATGAAATAGTAAATGATATGTATCAGGGTGATGCCGTTGTGATTTCATTTTGTCCACTCTGTGGAACAGGAATGGCTTTTCTGGCTGATATCGCAGGCCAGGCTAGAAATTTTGGGGTTTCTGGCTTGTTATATAACAGTGATATGCTGCTCTATGACAGGGAAACGGAATCGCTCTGGTCACAGTTAGCAAAGCAGGCTGTCAGTGGTCCTTTAAAGGGTGAAAAGCTGCAACAAATTAGCCTGGCGCACACTAGCTGGCAAGACTGGATGAAACGTCACCCGCAAACTCTGGTTCTTTCGACCGATACGGGATACACACGGAATTACAGCAAAACCCCTTATCCCGGTTACAGTTCCAGTGATGAAATCATGTTTCCGATTAACCACCAGGCCGCTCAATATCATCCCAAGGAACAAGTACTGGGACTTGAAATTGGTACAACGTTCAAGGCTTATCCATTTAGTGAAATGGCCAGATTGGACAGTTCAGTATTTCATGACATAGTTGCCGGGCAGAAACTGGAAATTCAGTTTGATCCGGTCAATCGCACCGGTAAGATTCTGGGAGAAAACAATCTTGAAATTCCGACCGTAATCAGTTTCTGGTTTGCCTGGATGGCATTTCATCCTGAAAGTGATATTTACAAGGCTGAGATATAATCAAGAAACGACACTACTTGAACCAGTCGGCCATATCCTCATCCGCTAAATCGGCTATTTCTGCATCATCCAGCTGAATATGACCCACCGCCTCATCTTCTGAGGTCATCATGGGTTGTTCTTCAGCAGTAGTTATCGCGTCTTCACGGAATGCATCAAAAAAAGGTTTAAAGTTTTCTTGCTTGAGGCAGATTAGTATCTTCTCGACCGCGCACTCATGTCGCGCATCCCAGAAATGGGTGATAGAGCGGAAAAATGCCTTGGCGCATATCTCGAGGGGAACATTTGAAAAGCCCGCACCGATAGCGG
>CBDULX010000283.1:0-3130 GCA_965368175.1 uncultured Gammaproteobacteria bacterium
CCCTGGGCATCGGTGAAATACACCAGGAGGTCGGGGGCCTTGTCCTGCTGATCGGCCCATTCAATAACCGGTACGAAACTGGTGCCACCACCACCCTGAAACTTGCGTGGCATGGCAAATTCCTCCCAGGATTCAAATATCCAGGGGCCGCCCCTGGCCAGGTCTGAATCACAGGCCAGGAGTGTAATTCGAGCTCGCAACTGACTTTTGATGGCATCTATTTCAGACACAAATTCACCGATTTCCTTGTCCGAAATTGAGCCACTGATATCCAGGGCCACTGTTATATCCAGCTGGGCACTACGCAGGCTGGGATACACCGCCGGGTCACCTCTTCGACTCGAAGGCCGAGAATAGGTGTAATCGTCCCGTGCTACCATAGTCATATAACGGGCCAGCAACATGCGCCAGGGCAAACGGGGTTGCAGCAGATGGTCGACCATCCGAGCCATGGAGCCACCCAGTTTTCCAGCCTGAATTGCCTGCTGGGCAGCACTGGCCATGCGCTGTTGCCACTGGGTGCTCAGGGTTTCGATTTCCTGGGGCGTTAACGGGTCTGGCTCTGAATCACCTTCGGTTTCGGGCGGGCGGTCCTGTTTACCCTCACCTTCACCACCCTGTGAATTGTCTTCACGGGCACCACCCTCTTCCTCGCCGCGGCCCTGATTGCCTTTTTGTTTTTGCTGCTTACCTTCGTTCTGCTGATCCGGCTCACCTGTGCCACCCTCGCCCTCGTCGGAATCGGAGTCTTCGTTCAACTGTTGTTCCAGCTCTCGCTCCTGATCGTTTTCATTGTCTTCCAGGCATGGGTAAATTTCCTCTGCGGTCATATCGGTATATTCGCGCATATAAAGCGCATCCACCGGTGGTGTCATACCATCATTAATCAGCATAGGATTAATCGCCAGGTCACAGGCCATGTCCCAGCGATGTTTTATGCGGTGCTGGCGACGAGCAAAGTGCAGCAAAGCGCAATGCAGGGCCTCATGAGCCAGGGCAAACTGGGTCTGATCCGGGTTCAGGGCTTCGATATATTCGGGATTGTAATAGAACTTCCGGCCATCACTGAAGGTTGCGGCACACCAGTCTGGATTAGCCGGCACCATGGGTAAACGCAATACCAGAGCACCCAGAAATGGCTTTTCCAGTATCAGCCTGGTACGGGCTGTAGCAAGTTTTTTTTCCAGATCCTGTGACATAAAGAAGTTAAAAGTTTCAAGTTGTAAGTTTCAAGTTGAATTCATAAGCGCCAGCATAGCGGCGCTGCCGCTTTTACTTGCCACTTATAACTTGCAACTTGTAACTATCATTTAATAGATCATCAGCTCGGCAATGCTGTCGGCCCAGTCGGCGAATTCGGGTACAGTGAAGATCTCTTCACCCATAGCACGATGCATATCCGACACCAGCATGACCCCCATTTCTTTCTGCTTGAATCGACGAGCGTACTTAAGGATCTTACCCATCACGTCCTGAGCGTTGCCCTTACCTTTGACCTGAATTGCGCGACCCACCAGAGCAGTTGCCACGGCATACTGCAAATCGATTTCTTTGGGTGTGTGCACCTCTTCTCCGGCCAGAATGGCATCGAGATCCGGTAACTGGTCCAGACTATCGATGAATGCATTAAGTTCAACTCCCGCCGCAGGTCCTACACAGGCCTGAAGCGCACCCAGAAATAGCTCGGGATGATCTTCGAACTTATGTAATGCGTTATGGGCAAATTCCCAGGAACGGGGTGACGGAAAAGCCACTGGATTATGAGCAGGGTCAAAATCGAACAATAGATCGGGACGGAAACGCAAAAATGCAATGACTCGCTCATTAATACCACGATCCCAGGCCCAGGCCACCCAGTCATCCAGGTTTACATCCACTTCATAGTGGGAAAAACGATTGGCCAGTGGTGCGGGCATAGTATAAGTCACACCTCGGTCACCCTGTCGATTACCCGCGGCAAATATAGCCCAGCCATCCGGCACTTCATAATTACCAAGCTTGCGATCCAGGATCAGCTGATAGGCCGCCGCAGATACGCTGGGTGGTGCCGAAGTAATTTCATCCAGAAACAAGATACCCTTAGAACCATGCCGTTTGGCATCGGGCAACATCGATGGAATCGCCCAGTCCACACATTCATCGACTCGAAACGGTATCCCCCTTAAATCGCTGGGTTCCATCTGGGATAGACGGATATCAATTACCGGGACATTATGCTTCTGAGCAACCTGGGCCACCATCTGGGATTTACCCACGCCTGGAGGCCCCCAGAGCATCGCTGGGGTATGATGACCGGTCTCTGTGCTCTGAAATTCACGTTCTAAAACAACAAGCAATTTAGCAGGACGCATTCATATTCCTGTATTCGTTCATTTAACTAATGAGAAAAGTGTGCCTAAAATCCGGCCAGTTTATAGAGGCGCTGAGCCTCTTCCGGGTTTTTCTCAATACCGCGACCTTCTTCATACATCATCGCCAGAGTCGTCATAGAACCCACCAGGCCCTGTTCAGCGGCTTTTTTGAACCATTTAGCGGCTTCTTCAGAGTTCTGCTCGATACACTCACCTTCCAGGTACATAAAACCCAGCCCATGTTGCGCAATAGGGTATCCTTGCTCGGCGGATGCACGCATCCATTTTTCAGCACTGACATCGTTAGCCATCACACCCAGTCCATTCTGGAACATGATCGCCACTCGATGCTGGGCATCTGCATTGCCCTGTTCGGCATATTTCAACAACAGGCGCATGGCATAGCTAAATTCTTTGGATTCAAATGCCGCAATACCACTGGCAAAATCCTGATCCAGGCCTTCGATCTGCTCAGTCATGGCTAAACCTCTTTTAAATAGTTACTCTTGGGGGAGCGTAAGACTATAATAATCCCGGCTCCAGTCGTATATCTCTAATGGGGAAACATTCTCATCCAGGGCGTTTTTGACTATTATACCCCCCTATGGAGATATACAGCCATCTAATCACTGGCTATATACTTAGTTCCCATCTGGAAATGGGGTATAATTCCGCGTTTCTACAATACCAAATTTGAATCCGCTGACGTCAGCGACAAGTTAGTAATGGTCCTTTACCAGGAGTAAGCTATGAACAAAGAATATTTCGATACAGTAACC
>CBDULX010000284.1:0-3047 GCA_965368175.1 uncultured Gammaproteobacteria bacterium
GTGTTTGCAACACATTGATCCCGAACTGGCGGGCAATATCATAGCCAAAACCACTTGCCCCCATGGTTGGGATGGACAGGCCACCACTGGCTACCACCAGAGACTCACAATGAAACGCCCCCCTGGAGGTCTCCAGGCTAAACCCATTATTGTTTACGACATGCGAGATCACACATCGAGTCAATATCTTCACACCCGCCTGCTGACACTCCTCCACCAGCATGTCACGAATAACATGAGCCTTATTCACACAGAATAACTGTCCGGCGGCTTTTTCCCGATACTCAATACCATGTTTCCCCACCAGTTGCAGAAAATCATAGGGGCTATAACGCTTGAGTGCCGATTTGCAAAAATGAGGGTTGTGAGAGAAGAAGTTTTCCGCAGTGGTATTCAGATTGGTGAAATTACAGTAACCACCACCGGACATCAGGATTTTCTTGGCCACCTTGCTGGCATGATCCAGCACCAGTACCCGACGCCCACGCCGGCCTGCAGTATGAGCACACATCAGGCCGGCGGCACCGGCGCCGATAATAATCACATCAAAGTTCTGTGTTTCTTGCTCAGTCATAGCAGGCGCATGTTAATCAATCCAGAAGGCGGGATAAAGCACTATTCAGGTATCCGCAAAACCAATACCTATACAAATACTGTACAAACAGTAGAAAAATTTCCGACGAATGGCGCAAAACAATCCGACAATTACACAAAATAGCGTTTGACTTTGACAAAAAATTGTACAAAATATATACATGACCAATAAATGTATAAGTTATGTATAACATTAGTGCCGTATCCAGCCTGACCAGAGTCAACGCCATTACCCTGAGAGCATGGGAAAGACGTTACGGTCTGATCAGGCCCGCACGAACACCAAAAGGCCACAGATTGTATAGCGAACAGGACATATCCACCATTAAACAGGTGGTCAAATTACTCGATCAGGGCATCGCACTTAGCCAGGTTAACCAGTATCTGAGTGAATCACGCTCAGATAAGGAGCCCCTGGCCGGTACCTGGCAGCCCTATCAGGATCGCATGCTTAAAGCAGTGGTTGATTTTGACGAACAGGAACTGGAAAACATTTACAACGAAACCATGTCTCTTTATCCGGTAGATCTTGTGACCCAGGAATTACTCATTCCTATACTCAAGATTCTGGGAGAGCGCTGGCAAAACCATAATAAGGGTGTTGGGGAAGAGCATTTTTTTGTTGTGTTCATACGCAACAAACTGGGCTCGCGCTTCCATCACCGCAACCTGAATAACCATGGCCCAAGACTACTGGTTGCCTGCCTGCCGGATGAACAACATGAACTTGGACTGCTGCTATTTTCACTCGCTGCCCATGAACGGGATTACCGCATCATATTACTGGGCAGCAATATGCCCATGGACGAACTGGCAGATATAGCACAGCAAACAGGCAGTGCCGCTATTATCCTGTCGGCTACCACGGTCGTCGATACGAAAGCACTGCTGGCCAAACTCACAAGGCTGGTGAGTGCCGTAAATATCCCGGTGTTTATCGGTGGTCAGATCACTAACCGCCATAGAGACATTATTCAACTGGCAGACGCCATTGCCACCAGTGACGACTTCACTGAAACCCTCAACATCATCAGCCAGCATTTAAAACATTACGGAGCCAAACCATGAGCCTGAATACCCAACGCGCCATCAACTGGATTGAACAGGGATATGTTCCCGACACGATTATTCGCAAAGGCATACAGCGACTGTTGAAACAGCGCCTTAGGGAAATTGCTGACGACGATGCCGAGCAATCGTCTGCACTTAAAACTGCATTTATTAACGATATGTGCCAGGCACCTGTTGCGTTAACGCCGGAAAAAGCCAATGAACAGCATTATGAAGTTCCGGCTGAGTTCTATGAACTGGTGCTGGGTAAATACAATAAATACAGCTGCTGTTACTGGGATAAACAAACCACCAATCTGGATCAGGCTGAGCAAACAGCACTGCAGTTAAGCTGTGAACATGCGCAAATTCAAAACGGTCATAGTATCCTGGAACTCGGATGTGGCTGGGGCTCATTGACTTTATGGATGGCCAGGCAGTATCCCGATAGCCAGATTACTGCCGTTTCAAATTCACACTCGCAGAAAAATCATATTGATGAACTGGCTGCCATTCAGGGCATTAACAATATCAATGTCATTACCTGCGATATGAATGAATTCGAAACCGAAGAAAAGTACCACCGTATTGTCTCCATTGAAATGTTTGAACACATGCGTAACTGGCAATTGCTGTTCAAAAAAATTGCCTACTGGCTGAAACAGGACGGTAAATTTTTTATGCACGTTTTCTCACATCGCCACACCCCCTATGCGTTTGAAGTTAAGGATAGCAGCGACTGGATGAGCGATTACTTTTTTACCGGCGGCATGATGCCCTGCGATGAACTGGCGCTGCATTTTCAGGATGATTTAACAATCGACAATAGCTGGGCCTGGAATGGAACTCACTATGCGAAAACGTCCAATGCCTGGCTACAGAACATGGATCAGAGAAAGTCACAAATTCTACCACTACTAAATAAAACCTATGGCTCTGAGCAGGCCCAAACCTGGTGGATGCGCTGGCGCATATTCTTTATGGCCTGCGCAGAACTGTTTGCATATGACCATGGCCAGCAATGGCATGTCATGCATTATTTGTTCAACAAAAGATAAACCTATGAATTCACGTTATCACATAATCATGAATTTTCTTGGCTTCCAGTTTGGCTGGCTGGCCTGTGTATTGTCGGCGGCTAACAATCAACCGGTGATTGGTGTCGCAATGGCATTAATCATCGTTGCGATTCACGTATATCTGATGCCAGATAAAGTTAAAACCCTGGTTTCACTATTCGTTATCAGTTTACTGGGCATCATCTGGGACAGCATCCTCACCCAGCAGCAGATACTGGTTTTCACTACCGGACTTCTGTCCAATAGCCTTGCCCCATACTGGATCATGACTATGTGGTTACTGTTTGCCACCACACTGAATGTTTCATTGCGCTGGCTACACGG
>CBDULX010000285.1:0-3002 GCA_965368175.1 uncultured Gammaproteobacteria bacterium
CTAACTTCATTCCCATGATCTATTTCGGTTTGTTGACAGGATTCGCCATGGTAGTGGCACTGCTGGCGAATATGACCCTGCTGCCACTGTTGATTGCTTATTTCAAACCGTTGAATAATTACAAACTGGAAACAGCTTGAAACCTTGGTTTGCCACAGAGGCACAGAGAACACAGAGTTTTTTGATGGTTATACTAGTGTTCAAATATTCTATATTTGTTAAAATGATGATGCATAGTTAAAATCCTTTAAACTAAAATAACTCTGTGTTCTCAGTGCCTCTGAGGCAAAAAATCATTTTCCCGAGTTCTGCACTGCATCGCGGAAAAAGTTCACATATTGCGGCCAGTTCTCCACTGAGCCCATGTGAGAAAAAATCACATAGCCATTTTTATCAATGACATAAGTGGATGGAAAAAATTTGGCGATTTCACGGTCGGCAATTTGTTTGCCTCCCTTGACGCGAATAAATTTATCTTCGCTATTCTTCACCCCGGAATCGGACAATGGCAAAGCATCCAGATTGTTACTTTTCGCCCAGTTACGTGATGTTTCTATCGGCTCTCTCAATTGCAACACCACGAAAGCTACCTGATCACCCATGGTATCCTGCAAAATCCGGTACATATCGATCAGAGTCTCAAACTCACGACGGCAGGGTGGGCACCAGCAACCCCAGAAGTGTATAAACACCACTTTGCCTTTTAAATCGGAAATCGACTGCCTGATGCCTTTCGGACTGGTATAGGTTACATCGGGAAATATTTCACCAGGCTTGATACCTTCTTTACTGGTCGCAAGCTCCGTTTTAGTTTTGTAAGGCCCCCACAATTTAAACCATTGCTCTTTATCGAACGTAATCTGCTCATTTACTGCAAACAGCACACACTTTTGATCGGTATAACTGTTACAGGCATCCAGGGCCACTTTTTTCGCTTCTTCCTCTGATTCCTTTTTTGCACTCCATGACCATGCGCCTCCCGGTGCTATGGTAAATGCTCGGTGTTTTGGTGCATATAGATAATCAAACTGGAAGCTGTCTTTGGCTTTGGTGCTGACATGGGGAATATCAACATCAGCCGCTGAGGCCTGTAATGGAGAAATAATGAGAATAACAACGGCAATAAAAAATCTATTCATAGTCATTCTTTAATATTACAGTCTTATACACAACAAAGGGAGCCCGGCTTTCACCGGACTCCCAATCTTGCTACTGAGTGGTTGGTTATATCCCTATTATTATTTTTAATCCTTTAATCAACGTCTTCATAACCGGAAATCATTGCCTTGAAATGCGCTGTCGGTGTATGACCTGCTGTTCCAAGATACACATGAGCTATCACGAAAATCAGCATCAGGTAGGCACCAACCACATGGAAGAATGAAACATATTCCAGATTCAGCCAGCCCACACCCCAGTTATCCCAGGATGCATAGAACAGGTAGAACCAGCCGGTTATCCAGATGATGGGGCTGACAAGCACCAGCACAAACAGATAAGCCAGACGTTGTAATGGATTATGTTTCTTCAGGGTCGTCATTTTAACCGGATGCGGTGCATCGGAAAAAATACCGGTCAGGTAATATTTCAACATGGCATCCACTTTATCCATAGTGGGGATGTACTGCTTCCACTCTCCGGTAGTGAAATGCCAGAAGATGGCAAAAATCCACAAACCCACCAGAGTCCAGGCCGCGGTGGTGTGAAGATCCACCGCATCCTCGAATCCAATAAGGGTATACAGGCCATGCACTTCAAACCCTGTGGTCAACAAGGTCAGGATCAGTGCCGCCTGGGACCAGTGCCAGAAACGTTCGAAACGTTTAAATACATAGATTCTTTCAGACATGGTCTTAGGCTCCTCTCTTATGCATGATAATACGGATCAGTCCATGAATCAGGACGCCAATCAGGGTTAACAGCGTAATGGTCAGGAAGAATTTATCCAGCCATGGGGTACTGTTAGTTGCTGGCATATAAATACCTGCAACACCTGCCAGACGACCATTTTCTTTATGGCATTGATCACAGGCCAGCGCATCCTCTTTGGGTGCCACCATATGGGTAATCGGCCAGCTCATTTCTGATTTGGCAAAGCCCAGTTCACCGCTGAAGTCCTTACCCGCATACTTCATGCCGGATTCAACGGCTTTCTGCATGTCGTAATTACCCCAGAAGTTACTATCTTTATCACCGGCCAGGTTCGTGACCACCAGTGTTTTATTACCTTTGTCGATCATCTGCTTACCGCGGAATACCCGAATCGGCCAGATGCGGGATTTACCATCATCGGGCGATCCCATGTACTCGTTGATTTTGATCAAACCATCAGGATCAATCTCGTCTTCCATGGTGGTCCATTTCACTTCACCGTTGAACCACTGGTATTCAGGAATCACGTAGCGATCGTAAGTGAAATCACCTTTCTTACTGTCGTATTCGGTCTTGCCTGAACTGCCTTTAACCTGGATGCGATGACCTTTATCATCCAGCTTGCCGGCTGTAGACCAGTCCCAGGTCATTTTGGTCTGAACATTTCCACGACCATAAGCAGGAATATGACAGGTCTGGCAGGCCAGTTTGTCTGTATGCTCATTCAGTTTAGCCATTTTAAGCGAATGCGGCACATTACCGTGACAGGCGACACAGGTAACAGGATTACGCTGTTCAACACTACCACGAATCAAAGCACCTTTTTCATCAGCAGCTGTAGGCACATAACGACTACCGGCCACTTCATGACTGTCGGTGACATGGCAGCTGGAGCAGGAAAAATCCAGCCCTTTGGCATCCATGTGTACATCCAGATACTTATTGGGGAATTCCAGTGAACTATCGAGATCACCGTGTTTCACCGCATCACCGCCGCCACCACGGAAGTGACAGGCACCACAGGTCTGACGACTGGTTTTGCCAACACTCTGGGCAATTTTAGTCAAATCAGTGGGCGCTCTGAAATTTCCGGAATGGGGTGGCCATTCCATGGTTTTGTAGTTTGGATG
>CBDULX010000286.1:0-2973 GCA_965368175.1 uncultured Gammaproteobacteria bacterium
GCGGTCGTGAAGAAATGGAAGAGCTGGAATCATCTTTCCGTTTCAACGATGCAGTGCTGCGTAATCTGGTGATCAAAACCAAACGGCCAGTCACCGAGCCTTCACCTCTGGTTAAAGAAGAGGAAAAGGAGCGATATCGCAAACCTGAAGAAGTTGCAGAAGTCGCAAAAGAAGCTGAAGAAACAGCAGTTGAAAATACAGCCGCTGAAGAAACGGCGACTGAAGAATCAGCAGCTGAAACTGAAAAATAATTTCTGGATTAGATTGGAGATACTCAATGGCTTATTTTCGTCGTAAAAAATTCTGTCGTTTCACTGCTGAGGGCATTACAGAGTGTGACTACAAAGATCTGAACTTGCTGAAAAATTATATCAGCGAGAGTGGCAAACTGGTGCCAGCCCGTATTACAGGTACTAAAGCCAAGTATCAGCGTCAGCTGACCACTGCCGTAAAACGTGCCCGTTATCTGGCGCTGTTACCATTCACTGACGGCCACTAAAAGAGGCTGGCTTAGCCTGTCCGGAGGACAGGGTAAGGATATAGCATGATTGCATTGGCCAGATTTATTATGGCTGGCCCCACTCAGGCGGCCGTGGTGGCTGCCGCAACAGCATTGTTAGCGTTCATCCTGCCGCCCATAGCCTGGGTGAGCGGGGGTGTGGTAGCGCTGGTTGTTTTACACCTGGGGCCTGTTCGTGGCATACAGCTAATGGCTTATGCCGGAGTTGCTGCCCTGTTATTAGGCTGGCTTGCTCTGGGTACGCCTCTGCTGGTCGTCGGGGTGATATTACTGCTCTGGCTCCCTGTGTGGCTCGCGTCGATGATACTGAGAAGCACGTTTTCTCTGAGTGTCAGCTTACAGGCGATAACGGGCTTTTCTGTGGCGCTGGTACTGTTGCTGCATCTCGGGTTTCCCGAGCTGCAGACACAACTTCAGCATGAGTTTTTAAGCATTCTGAAACCGGTGATCGAGCAACAGCCGGATGAGGTGCAAAGGCAGAATCTGCAGGTGGCTGTGGAATCGGTACTGGTATTACTGCCCGGAATACTCGTCACAGGCATGATGTCGGGCATTATGCTCAGCCTGTTGCTGGGGCGCTGGTGGCAGTCTGCACTATACAATCCGGGTGGTCTGGTTAACGAGTTTAACAGTCTCAGGCTGGGGCGCTCTTTAAATCTGATCAGTTCTGCTTTTTTACTGATGGCCTTATTTTCGGCATCAGAGCTGGCCACCATGATTGTATTGCTGTTGTTGAGTCTGTATCTGTTACAGGGTGTAGCTGTGGTTCATGGAGTATTTGAACTTAGACAGATTGCTAAGGGATGGCTGATTGGTTTGTACGTAATGATATTGTTTATACCGCACCTGGTGGTGTTACCACTGGCGGTATTTGGACTGAGCGATGCCTGGGTTGATTTTAGACAACGCCTGGCACGCACTCACTGAATTTAGATTGAGACAAAGAGGCATTAAAGATGGATGTCATTTTATTAGAGAAGATTGACCGCCTGGGTGGTCTGGGTGATGTAGTAAGTGTTAAACCTGGTTTTGCACGTAATTTTCTGTTGCCACAGGGCAAAGCTAAAGTAGCCACTGAAGACAACATTAAAGCACTGGAAGCCCGCCGTGCAGAACTGGAAGCAAAGTCTGTCGAAATACTGGCTGAAGCTGAAGCACGTAAAGCGAAACTGGACGGTATGCTGCTTAGTATTACATCCAAATCCGGCACTGAAGGCAAATTGTTCGGGTCTGTGGGCATCGCCGACATTGCCGACGCAATCACTGCTGCCGGTGTTGAAGTGGCCAAGAAAGAAGTTCGTTTACCTACCGGCCCCATTCGTCTGGCAGGTGAATATGACATTGATTTACACCTGCACAGCGATGTGAATGCTGTGGTCAAGCTGACGGTAATCGGCGAAGAATAAACGTTTATGTTGTATCATGCGGAGCAGGGTAAACCCCGCTCCGCGTTTTTTATTGCCTGCATATTTTCCTGTTGCAATACACACATCTTATCCAGAACTTATCCACAGCTTGTTCTCTTGAACAAAGTCGCAGACAGTGGCAAGCTTTTAGTCTGATCCCTGATCTACTTTGACTGGAATATTTATTCACATGGCTGAATCCGCAGTTTTCACTCAAGCACCCTCGAATCTGGGAAAAGACCCACGGGATCTAAAAATTCCTCCCCACTCCATCGAAGCCGAACAGGCGGTGCTGGGTGGTTTGATGCTGGATAACCGGGCCTGGGAGCAAATTGCCGATCGGATTGCGGAAGTGGATTTTTACCGCAAGGAACATCGGCTCATATTCCGATCAATTGCCAACCTGGAGGCCTACGAAAGTCCGTTCGATGTCGTGACCCTGTCTGAAGAGCTGGATAAAACCCATGAACTGGAAGCCGCCGGTGGCCTGGCTTACCTGGGGCGGATGGCCAAAGAAACCCCTAGTGCGGCTAATATCAAAGCCTATGCCGATATCGTTCGTGAACGTTCGGTACTGCGTCAGTTAATTGAAATTGGTACTGACATTGCTGGTAGTGCCTTCAACCCCGAAGGTCGTAACAGTAAGGAATTGCTGGATCTGGCCGAACGAAATGTTTACAAGATTGCAGAGCAGGGCAGTCGCGCCGGCAAGGGTTTTGTTGGCATAAAGCAACTGCTGACCAAAACGGTGGAGCAGATCGATTATCTGTTCGAGCAGGAAGGCCATATTACCGGGGTAGCCACCGGCTTTACCGAATTTGACGACATGACGACTGGTTTACAGGCCGGTGATCTGGTCATAGTTGCCGGCCGACCTTCCATGGGTAAAACTACCTTTGCCATGAACATGGCTGAAAACGCGGCCATTGCCCAGAAAATCCCGGTGGCCGTGTTCAGTATGGAAATGCCGGCCGAGTCACTCGCCATGCGTATGATTTCCTCACTGGGTCGCATTGATCAGCATCATCTTCGTACCGGCCAGCTCAC
>CBDULX010000287.1:0-2947 GCA_965368175.1 uncultured Gammaproteobacteria bacterium
ACCGTTTCGACAAAGCGGCACTGCTGTCGATACCGGTTTGTTCAACGCAGGCCTGTAGTGCCTTATCCGCTTCCAGTCGACGCTGGTAACCCTGCTCAGTTTCACCCTGCCAGTAGGCCCGGTCATGCACTACGCAGCAGTCTTGCCAGGGCGGTTGTTTGCCAAATTGCTGACGGAAAGCCGGTATCACCTGCGCCATATAAGACCAGGCATCGGACAACCCGCCACTGCAACCATCGCTGCTAAATGGCTGGATACTCACCCCCGGACGGGACTGTTCTTTTGCCAGCCATTCCATTTGAAGTTTCTCCATGGCCACAATCGCATCATCCACAGGATCAGCCTGTATCGATGCTGCCCCCAGTAATAACAACAGCAAACTGAAAGTCTGCCGGAAACTGCCTGGTAATTGTTTGTAATGAATCGTGTTTTTCATCTACTCGCTCTCCCTGTTATCAATCTACTCTAAGGAGCCTCTAATCAAGTATATGATGCTTCTGGCTTACAGGCTTGTTCGTGATCAAGATATGACTTTGAAAGCAGGTTGGTCACCTGTCGAAAAGTTATACCGCAAACACGGAGAAGCCTGTAAACCCCTTTGGGCGAGACCTGAAGTGCACATTTGCTGCGGTGCAAACCTTATTAAGGACTATGGCCATTAACGGCGCTTTGCGTCTTGCAACTGCACGCTTCAGGTCTCGCAGAAGCCATCATATACTTGATCAGAGGCTCCCTAACAAAAACAAGCACTTAATAACCATCGATAATTGTACTTGATTTCCTCATATTTGTTCTCTATTCTTTCTCTATAGAGAACCGAGCGAGAACATCATGCTTACCGACAGCCAGCGCAAGACCCTGCAGTTTATTCGTCATTATGTGGCCAGTCATGGCTACGCGCCGAAGCTACAGGAAATTGCCGAAGGCATAGGCATCAGCTCACGAGGTGTGGCCCATCGCTATGTACAGGCCCTGATCGATGGTGGTTACATCGAAGCCAGCAGTGGCCGCCACCGGGGTATTCGTCTGCTGGACGATGAAACCGAAACCCGACTGCCCCTGCTGGGCAAAATCGCCGCCGGCATGCCCATTGAGGCCATTGAGGGTCAGGATGAAATCAACCTGGCGGATTTTTTCATGGGACCCGGCCGTTTTGCCCTCAAGGTACAGGGCGACTCCATGATCGAAGCCGGCATACTGGATGGCGACATCGCCATTATTCGCCAGCAAAACCAGGCCCATAACGGCGACATCGTGGTAGCACTCATCGACAACCTGGAAGCCACCCTGAAAACCTTTAAACGCCTGGCTAATGGGCAAATCCAGCTGATCCCGGCCAATGCACAACTCTCGACCATGCTCTATGATCCCAGGCGGGTGCAGATACAGGGTATTCTCGTCGGTTCCATGCGCCGTTACTAAAACATCCGGGCTCCGCTTCATGAACACAGACACCACTTGTCCGGTCCACTGGGACCGGGCCATTGCCCTTATTGATATGAACGCCTTCTTTGCCTCCGTAGAAATGCGCGACTTCCCCGAGCTGCGCGGACGTCCGGTGGCGGTCACCAACGGCCATCAGGGCACCTGCATCATTACCTGCTCCTACGAGGCCCGAGCCGCGGGCATCAAAACCGGCATGCGCATGAAACAGGGGCTACAGCTGGCACCGGATCTGGTGCAACGAGCCTCTCGCCCCCATGTCTATGCCGAAGCCTCCAGTAACATCATGCAGGCTCTGGGCACTATCTGCCCCGACATCGAGGTGTTCTCGGTGGATGAGGCCTTTATCGACATGACCCATTGCCAGCGCTTGCACGGCTCACCGGTGCGCATCGGCCATCTGCTAAGACAGGCGGTGTTCGATGCCTCGGGCCTGCTCTGTTCGGTGGGCATCAGCGGCGATAAAACCACGGCCAAGTATGCCGCTAAACTCAACAAACCCAACGGCTTTACCGTAATCCCCCCCTGGGAAGCCTGTGAGCGCTTAAAACCGGTGCCGGTCACCGAACTCTGCGGCATTGCCAAAGGTATTGGACGCTTTCTGGCCGAGTATGGCGTGTATGTCTGCGGTGACATGAAACAACTGCCCATCAGCGTACTGGCCCGTCGCTTCGGAAACCCTGGCCGTCGCATCTGGTACATGGCCCAGGGTATGGACCCGGACCCTATCCATCCCGATGTGGCCGCCCCAAAGTCCGTTGGTCACGGCAAGGTAATGCCCCCCAACACCATCGATGAAGAAATCATCCTCACCTATTTGCTGCACATGTCGGTGAAAGTGGCGGCCCGGCTGAGGCGCTATCAGCTGGAAGCCCAGACCTACTCCATTGCCGTCAACAGCCCTGAGGGCTGGCTAGGCAGCAAAGTAAAACTCAGCACCCCGAGCAATGACAGTCGACTGCTGTTTCGCCTGTGCCGCTATGTGCTCAATCGCTACTGGCAGGGTGAGGGTATTTCCCAGGTGCAGGTCACCGCACTGGACCCCAGACCCGCCAGTCTGCAACTGGATATGTTCGCCGACGACCCCCTTGAACTGGAACAGCAAATGCAGTTGAATGAAACCATCGATCACATCAATGACCGCTACGGTGAACTCACCCTGGCGCCGGCGCGACTGCTGAATCGCTCCAGCATGCCCAACGTTATCGCACCGTCCTGGAAACCCAGCGGTCATCGTCAATCAATCTGAGTACAGCAACATGTGTGGTGGAATTCAATACACTTATCAGGGCAGCGTGATACGCACATACTTCCCCAACCCAAAAGCCAAACTCCCCCTGCGCACCCGCGAAGGTGAAATAGAGCTCATGACCTGGGGGCGCCGCAAAAACCAGATCGGCGAATTGCCCATGGGGGGCTGGGCACGACTGGAATCCATCAACAAAGGAGTATGGGATCGCTGGTTTCCCAAACCGGTGAAAATCATACTCGACCAGTTCATGGA
>CBDULX010000288.1:0-2939 GCA_965368175.1 uncultured Gammaproteobacteria bacterium
CGGGGCTGCGATTAATCCCGCGGCCTGAGGTCATCAATGCCTGATGCAGTTCGGTGAGCAGGCGAAAACTTATGGGCTGATCTTCACGTATACGTTTAATACCCAGATTAAGGGCATTCACATAACAGGATACTTCTTGCACATCGTCCATGGGTACACCTGGAACGGCTTCCATTTCATAGAGCATTAAATCACTCAACGATGATTGTGTGCCTTCGATTTGAGAAGACATAACCGCTTCTTTACGTACATAACTGTATAGAAACAGGTGAGCATCGGGCAATAATGTGCTGATGGCATCCAGACGCCCTAAGGCCAGCATGGCCTGATTCATTCGCTGCTGGAGCCTGTCATTGAAATGCAGCGGCGGACTGGGAGGTAAGGCTGCAGGCACAAAGGCTTTGCAGCTTATTCCACCTGCAATGGCATCCGTATAGCGACCTGTGAGTCCTCGGTTCATTCCAGCCCCCTGCATCCTGTTATATTCTCTAAAATTAAAATAAGCCGGCCTACTATTTTATTTTATCACTTATAATAAAATAGTGGGTTTTTTATTTTATATTTGTGCAATAAGCACGTAGCGGCTCGGGATGTCAGGGACAAAAACAAGTCGTGAGTCGTAAGTCTTGAGTCGTAAGTCAAAATCTCAGATCTGTGACTTTATTTTAGTTTTCCTGATTTATGAGTGATATCCAATACACCTTGCTTTATGCATTTAAGCAGCAATAAGTTTTCCTGAACGCTCTCTGCTGACTCACCTCTCGACATATCCTCTACCAGAGAATATTTATCACCATCCACTGTTTGCTGTTCAATAATTTGATGCACTTCTGCCATCGATTCATCACTCAATGCACTGGCAATATCTCTTCCCAGCAACCGGGCACCCGCTTGAACATAATCAAAATCATCATTAACGAGATCCTTATGTTCATCATGCAATCTCTCATAATTACCAATATCCAGGTAATTTTTGATAATAAAAATTAAATCAATTGCATCTTTTGTATTTTCAGGAGCTCGTTGCTGCCAGGACAATAACTTTAATGCCGCTAGTGAAGCGGGTGATGCCACCAACACATCCAGTTCTGATTTCGCTCTTAACCTTACTGGAATTGCATTGCTATACGCATCCTCAAATCCGAGTGTATTCATGCGTACTGCATGATCAGGTGGCCAACTGATTAAGCCATCTGCCTCTGTTATTGATCCAAAGGGGACAATATCTACCGGAATGGTATTCTCGTACTGCAATCTCTGTGTCATTTTAGTTTCTGCAAACTGTCCTGTTTGCATTAGACTTTGCTTTAACTCCTGAAACTCATCCCAGCTAGCCACTTGTACAGCCAGATCAATATCTTTGGTGGCACGACCAACTTCAATACCATAGCCGTGGTGCAATACAAGATCTCGCGCAGTTGCCCCAACAATAAAAAAGGGTATTTTTTGTGCCTCTGCTACCGTTGTAATTTGCTCATAAATGGCAACAGTGAAAGCATCAATCTTCCCTGAAATATCCAGCAATGTTTTTCTCATAGATCATCTCAGCAGTTTCTATATTTCTGGGGTCGCCTGTTGCCAGTAGGTCTGTGTATACCAATATCGGGTGCGCAATTTTTTGGGCTACATCTTCGTTATAGTAATCACATTTCACATTCCAGAAGGCTTCAAGTAGTTCAATATCACCTGCCGGGTCTTTGCGCATTCTGAAATGTAATAGCAGATCCTGGGGCTTTTCCCGCACATATACTGTTTTAAATTCAGGCGTTAAATAGTGAGTGAGATACTCGCCTGCCAGTTCCCCTCCTAGATAGACCGGTAATTTTTCCAGCCTGGTATTTTTCCACCAATCCTGTTCGGGCGTGGTGTACCTGCCCAGGACCAGCCTGGGCCTTAATTGCTCTGGATAGGCTTCAACCCACCGATCAAATAGTTTCCTGATGCCTTTCAGTCGTCGCTTGCGTTTATCTATCTCAACGAGATACCCCATATTCTTCAGGTCAGTCATAATCCAGCCAACGGTTCCCAGGGCCACATCAGCTAACTGGGCAATCTCGCGATAAGGAGCCTTAACCAGTTCCGGATGGCACAGTAACGCAAAAATGACTTTCAGGCCTGTAGGCTGAAACGCACGGGGCCTGGTGCCCTTGCCGACCTGCTCCAGGGGCTTATTACCCTTCACATAAACGTAGACAGGAGGGTGATTGATGTAGGCATTACCCGCAGCATCGATAAACCAGATTTCCTGCTGTTTCAAACGTTCTGCCATGGCGGGATTGATATATTCCGCCACCAGCAGCCCTCTGTCAGCCGGTAGATGGCGGGTAAACTTCTGGTATAGATAGCCGATAAAGGCCCTGGTGGGCTGAGCTTTAGCCTCAATGGCTAGCTTGAGCTCTGTATCACCCGCCCGTAAACAGCCTATTGCATCGACCCTGTCACCCAGATACTCGACTATATCGATTTCCAGCCCTGTAGCCTCACGAAAACCTCTTATAGCCCTTTCGATGAGGGCCATATCTTGATGAGCACCAGGTTTGAGAATTGTCTTGGGCACCAGACGTTCACTTTTTATCCGCGTTCATTATTAATGAACATATCATTATAATGAACAAAAAGAAACATAAACGATAAAACGATTAATCAGTTGTTGGTTTTAAGTCAAAACCTAACATCTGTGACCTCCGACCTCCGATCTCCGACTTCCGACCTCCGACTTCCGACCTCCGACTCCCGACCTCCGACCTCCGACCTCCGACCTCCGACTTGGAACTTATAACTTGTAACTTGTAACTTTCAACCCCGATTTTTCAAATAATCCTCCAATGGGTGTCTCTTATTCTATACAGGGATCCTCTGGTCTGTCGCCGACTGGCCAGAGCGGTTAATTTCTTGAAAACGTTACGGTAAATTACAACAGCAGGAAAAAGATCATGAAA
>CBDULX010000289.1:0-2927 GCA_965368175.1 uncultured Gammaproteobacteria bacterium
CCTGTAATCATACACGCAGAGAAAAGCTGTAGTGCATTTCCAATTACACTAAATACACAGAATACAACGAGATAAATTGAATGAATAACCCATTTCAAGAGCAGCTACTTAAAGCAGGTATAGCCACAAAACAGCAGGTGAAAAAGGCTCAGCAGGATAAAAAAAATATTAAAAAGCAACAGCGTAATAAAAAAGAAAAAGTTGTGGACGAGGCTGGAATTAAAGCCAGGCAGATTGCAGAAGAAAAAGCCAGTCGTGATCGTGAGTTAAATAAGAAAAAGCAGGAAGACGCCAGAAAAAAAGCTATTTCTGCAGAAGTTAATCAACTCATCATAGAAAACCGTATAGAGCGAGATGAAAGCTGCGAAATCATTTACAACTTTGAGCATAATAACAAAGTTAAAAGTATTTATGTTAATGAAAAAATGAGACAACAAATTATGCAGGGGAAGTTAGGTATTGCTCGCATAGAAGGTCGATATGAGCTTGTACCTGTAGCCATTGCAGAAAAAATCCAGCAACGAAATGATAAACGGATTATTTTATTCAAAGATAAAGAGCAGGCCATTGATGAAAACGATCCATATGCAGATTATCAAATACCAGATGATTTAATGTGGTAAATCGTACTGCAATCTGCATTTATCAGTTGCTAAAACTAATATGAGGTGTATTGTTGAATTGAGTTTCAGAAAATAGTATTCAATTGCATTGATCAGAGGCTTCTGGAATTGATTATAAGAGACTCAGCACAGTAAGCCAGTGAAGAAACCCCTGATCAATTGTTGTTTAAACAGCGAAAATTTTGGGCTGTATCCTGATGCCGGATACATGGGGTTTCGCTGTAGGGCTTTCGAAAAATTGGGTTGAATGTCAATGCGGGTTTGGAGCTTATGTTACAGGCTAACCGTTTGCTTACTGGTAATACCGGTAGCTTATTCGCAACCCAATGTTGAATGGGATTCACTCACATTCACACTGGATAATGATCTTTTTATCCTGGCCCATAGTGACGGGTATTACACAAACGGTATACATGCTCGCCTTGAATCAAAGCCATTTGATGAGTTTACTCGGGACACTACACCCACTTTCCTGTTGCCACTATTACAGCCCTTCCCGGTTGTGACAGATACTTTCCAATACCGCACTCTGGCCTATCAGTTCGGGCAGGCGATGTTTACACCTGCAGACATTACCGTTTCCACACCTCAACCCGATGATCTGCCTTATTCGGGGTTGCTGTATATGGCCGTTGATTTAAGCGCCAGGAATACAAAATATGCAGACACCATTAGATTCATGGCCGGAGTCGTCGGTCCCTGGTCGCAGGCAGATGAAGTGCAGCAGCAGATACACAGGGTTACCGGCTCTGAGGAACCAAACGGCTGGGGGTACCAGTTACACAATGAATTTGTATTGAATTTTATGTACGAGCGTCGTACGTCTTTTCACGCAGGCCAGCTGGACAGTGGCTTAAATTACCAGTGGATAGGCATCCGGCAAGCTGAGTTGGGCACGATTAATACCGGCGCTGAAGCCAGTCTTGCATTATTAATCACCGAATATAGCATGGGGCAATCTCATAATCTTCAGTCTTCAATTGCACATAGCGCGTATCTATTCAGTACCGATTTAAATAAAGGTTTTTTTGGTGTCCTGGGTATCACTGGTCGTCTCACACTCAGAAGTATTTTTCTGGATGGTAATACATTTCAAGACAGCCCAGGTGTAGAGAAAGAACCATGGAGCGCAGGTATCTTCTATGGGATCGGCTATGCCACAGGAGAATGGAATATTTCGGCAAACTGGACCAGAGAGACCAGTCGCTTTGAAACTCAGGAGAAGGGGCCAGCTTATGGTTCTATTACTTTCACGTATCGGTATTGATAGACTGGTAGAGTGAGTCACCTTAATTTTCCTGAAGATCCGTATTTTAGAAACCCAGGACGCCAATAGGGATTTTGCCCTGTGGGTATGGGTAAAGGTACGATTCCAAGGTGGAAATCGGTACGACTATATCCATATAGTCGTACCTATGGTCGCAATGAAGAATGAATCAGAGGTTCCCTGGATCATGGTGATTACCTGTATGGCTTAGGAATTGCCCGACTTCGTCAGCATGACTGATATTTACATGGAATAATCTAATCGAGGCATGTATGTCCTGTATATCAATCCGGAACTGATCGGGCGCCAAAGATAATCGCTGCTGGAATAGCAGGCCCAGGTAATCACTTACAAAATTCGTATTCTCCTGTTTTTGGCTGACACTGGCTGTTGCGATAAATATCAGATGGTTAAATTAGTTATAAGTGGTCTTGTAATGGAAAAATTAGTAAGTGTACACACGGAGGCTGATTGATTATTAGTCATTGGGTTGTGGTAATTGGGCTTGCTGCTTCTACCGGGTTACAGAGCATGCTGAGCATTCGGGTGACCAATTGGTGAGTATTTAGAAATCTTATTATTTTCTCAAAAAGTCCGATTTTAACCTGGGTATCGAACTTATACTGGATATATAACGTGCCATAAATAATGTAACCGATTGTCTTGGCGCAGCAAAACAATGCAAATTAGTGAATGTATTTACAGCGGATAGAATTCCCGTTAATTATTTTAACTTGGTCGTTACTAAAAGCTCATGCCATAAAAGCTACACTCCTGTGCATAGCGGGCACCATCAGTACTAGTACTTATAGAAAACACTGGCGATGCGTTTATGATACTTATCTATTGTTATATAAGAATGGTTTGTATTGTTTGAACTCGTGTCAGAAAAAAGTTTGAAAATGATGTACCGATCTTTGCCCTATATACGGGCAGGCGTTGTCTCTGTATGAGTACTCGATTTTGTGACCTAAGGCAATTCAAAATAGCTAGGCAATGAAGACTTTCCAATTATTAAAACGTGAACTGCCGGATGG
>CBDULX010000290.1:0-2894 GCA_965368175.1 uncultured Gammaproteobacteria bacterium
TTGGGGCACATTTCTTTGGTTACTTTCTTTGTGTGCCAAAGAAAGTAACTCGCCCTCAAGGCGAAACCAATGCAGAAAAAAATCACCACAACAAAAACAACAAAAAACCGTCATTAATCTGAAACAAAAAACCACCAAACTACCCCTCGAAACCAAAAACGAGGAACCGACATGCAAATAAATCAAACAGAGGGTGCTGCGCATGCCAGCACAGCGACAGCAACCACACAAACACAGAACACCAACCTTATATCATCCTGCCACTTCGATGATCATATGGATAAGCTACTGGGCATTGCGGAAAAACTGATTCTGAGTAAAGGCGTATTCCACCTCACTCTGCATTTTTCCAGCAGCCAGCTCAGCTGCTGTACATTTGATAATCCCTATAGCTACCAGCTGTATACCGCTGATGAAGTATTTTCGGATAATTTCATGCGCCATTTCGCGCCACTGGATTCGAAACTGCCCAGTCGAATAGAACGCAATCATGTACGGCCGATTCTTAATGCCCTGAAATGGCTAAGAACTAAAAAACACGGTAGTGAATTGAGAAATGCTTCCCTGCATATGATCAATGGCTATATCGGGCTGGGTTTTGCCTGCGATGATACTCGTTACATCAATTTTCGAGAGTTGATTCTGCCGACCATCCCCAACGCATAGGCTTAGGAACCTCTGATCAATACACGAAATGTCATCCCGAACGAAGTGGTTGCCTACACGGATGTAGGTGATTAGAGCAACGCAGGAGCTGTTGCCGAGGGATCTTAACTGCTAGATATTAGCCTAGTAGTTAATACCAAGATTTCTCGACAATAGCTCCATGCATTGTTCTACCTTCGCCCATCCATGGGCTCGTCCCTCTGGTCGAAATGACAACACATTAGAGTGTTGCCAGGTAAATATTTGAAACTTAGTTTTATCTAATCATGAATTATTCAGAAGTTCCCTACTTCCAGCCTGTGGCTTCGGCCACGCCCTTGCCCAGATCAGCCGGGGAGCGGACTATGTTGACTCCCGCTTTTTCCAGGGCCAGGAATTTTTCTTCAGCTGTACCCTTACCACCCGCAATGATGGCACCTGCATGACCCATACGTTTACCCTTGGGTGCAGTACCTCCCGCGATGAAAGCAGTAACGGGTTTGCTGACATTGGTCTGAATAAATTCAGCCGCTTCTTCTTCGGCAGTGCCACCAATTTCGCCCACCATAAGAATGGCTTTAGTGTCTGGATCTTCTTCAAACAGGGTTAGACAATCGATAAAGTTCATGCCGGGTATGGGATCGCCCCCGATACCGATACAGGTACTCTGACCGAAACCCAGATCGCTGGTCTGCTTTACGGCTTCATAGGTAAGCGTGCCGGATCGTGACACCACTCCCACTTTTCCTGCTTTATGAATTTCACCGGGCATGATGCCGATCTTGCATTCATCGGGCGTAATAATACCCGGGCAGTTGGGACCGATGAGCCTTACCCCTGCATTGTCCACTGCAATTTTGGCCTGCAACATATCCAGGGCCGGTATGCCTTCGGTAATGCAGACAATAAGCTCGATACCTGCATCAACCGCTTCCAGGATGGAGTCTTTGCAAAATGCAGCGGGTACATATATTACCGAAGCAGTGGCTGCGGTATTGGTCACCGCTTCTTTTACGGTATTGAATACGGGCAAATTAAGATGAGTTTGCCCGCCTTTACCCGGGGTGACGCCACCCACCATCTGAGTACCGTAGGCGATGGCCTGCTCTGAATGGAAAGTACCCTGTTTACCGGTAAAGCCCTGACAGATGACTTTGGTATCACTGTTAATCAACACGCTCATTGATAGTCTCCCGTCGCCGCCACTGCTTTCTGTGCTGCTTCGGTTAAATCCTGGGCTGAAATAATATTCAGGCCGCTGGCGGATAAAATCTCCAGTCCACGCGCTGCATTATTGCCTTCTAAGCGCACCACAACCGGTACTTTTATACCCACTTCTTCCACTGCACCGATAATGCCTTCCGCGATCAGGTCGCACCTCACTATGCCACCGAAAATATTCACCAGCACGGCATGTACATTGTCATCGGAAAGAATAATTTTAAAAGCTTCTGCCACTCTTTCTTTGGTCGCACCACCACCCACATCGAGGAAGTTGGCCGGCTCACCACCGTGCAGCTTGATCAGGTCCATGGTGGCCATGGCCAGACCGGCACCATTAACCATACAACCAATATTACCTTCCAGTGCAATATAATTCAGGTCCCATTCCTTGGCCCGGTTTTCCCGCTCATCTTCCTGCGATGAATCACGCATTTCCACCAGATCGGGCTGACGATACAGCGCACTGTCATCAATGTTGATTTTCCCGTCGAGACAAATCAAATCACCCTGCTGAGTGACCACCAGTGGATTGATTTCGACCAGACTTAGATCTTTTTCGATAAATAATTTTGATAAACTGATCAGCACCTGAGTAAGCTGATTGATCTGCTTGCCTTCCAGCCCCAGCCCAAATGCCAGTTTACGACACTGATAAGGCATTAGTCCGAGCATGGGATCGACCGTGGTGCGCAGAATTTTTTCCGGCGATTCTACCGCCACTTTTTCGATTTCCACGCCACCTTCGGTAGATGCCATAATCACCACACGGCGTGTGGCGCGATCAATGACCGCTCCCACATATAATTCACGGTAAATATCAGAGGTTTCTTCGATCAGAACATGATTTACTGGCTGGCCCTGCGCCGTGGTCTGATTGGTCACCAGCCGGCTACCGATCATCTCACCCACGAAATGGGCGACCTGCTCGGCAGTATCCGCCAGTTTTACACCGCCTGCCTTGCCACGACCACCCGCATGCACCTGGGCCTTAACTATCCACCTGTCTCCACCCAGACTGTTCAGGA
>CBDULX010000291.1:0-2735 GCA_965368175.1 uncultured Gammaproteobacteria bacterium
TTTGCACTGATACTACTGATAGTAGTATTGGGAAGGGCAGGATTTACCCCAATAGGCTTATCATAAACCGTGAAATTAACAATAACATTACCAAGTGCATCAGCAGTAGCTGAGGTGATGGTTGCAGTAACATAGTGTTTTGGATTGCTGGCAGTTTCGGCAAAATCGCCAGTCGACTCCAGGTGTGCTTTACCGTGGAAGGTGGTTACCCCTAAATCAATTCCGCTTCCGGTTGGCGGGCCCTGAGCACCGGTATCACCAGGCACACCGGGTGCACCCGGTGTGCCTGGTGTGCCGTCGGTGCCATCGGTGCCGTCTTCAACACCGCAGCCACTCAGGTTAAGCACAGAAGCTAACATAATTATGATTAATAGATGGTACGGTGTTGCATATTTCATAAGGTCCTCCTTCCTAATTCGGAAGTGTGGTAAAAATTTGGTGGTATAGGGCGTTTTTTTCCCACACCTGAGTTTGTTAAGTACTGATCTACACATTCATTGACCCGGCCACCGCTCACGATACACATCAGGTGGTTTGCTCTATAAATCTATGTGCTCCTAAGTCAACATAAGATTCGTTGTTACAAAATTTATGAGATTGATATAATTCAATGCTCACATTTAGAACTTGTAGCGTAACGACACTGTGACGACACTAACGTCATAGGTAGGCGTCAATTCGCCAAAACCGAGAACGTAGTCAATCGTGTCGGGGTTGACATCATCCAGTGCCCAGTTTTTTGTATCGTAGCTTTCATACCAGTAGGCTGCGTGCACTGACATGTTGTTTTTCATGCGGTAGTCTGCATAAAGCTTGATGCTTGACAGATCTACTTCCAGGTCGGGAAAATCTTCAGATGCTGTAGTGGTTATATTTATTTTGCCTGTGGATTGTGAGATGACATAATCTAGGCCAAGGTCGAGTCGGTCTTCCATTAGCCGATGTTTATAACCAATGCCGAATGTGTTGACGGTGTCATCATTCTCTGCAAACCAGGTGGGGTCGGAAAATGTATCACTGCCGTTCTGACTCGACTCGATACGTTCCTGGCTGATAAATGCATGAAAGCTGGAATTTTCTGTCAGTATTGCAGATGCATCGGCATTGAGATTTATTTCGCTGGCATCGATCAGCCCGAGTGTCGATTCTGAATAGTCATCATTGGCGTAATCAATTCCGCCGCCAACGCTGAAGGTTTCACTTAGCATTGCGTTGACTGTGACCCCGGCAGTGGATCGGCTTTTGTCCGCCATATTATATTTTCTTAATAGTGGGTTTTGCGATGGAGTGATATCAGGCTGGTAGTTAGTGATGATGCGTTCGGTCTGTGCGACTTTAAAGGTCATGTCCATAAAGTCCTTACCACGGACGATCACTTTGCCCCAGCCTGTAATTTCAGTGGTATTTTCAACCTCTTGCAGTGTTCGCTCAATATTGTCTAAATCCAAGCCTGCCGATAGCTTGGTTGCTCTACTGAAACGATAATCGCCACCTAGCCTGGTTTCCTGGCGAGTAAAACTGTAGGGCTGGTTGGCGTTCAGGGCGGGGCCAAAAGAGTCGTAATGTACCCAGGGGTACTGCAACTGTGGCGTCTGATTATCGTGGTCCGAATAATTATAAGACGCATTGAGCCTGAGTTTGTCGCTGAGGGCTGAGATGACTCTGATATCCGCAGTCATGGTAGCAATCTCTGCATCTGCTGAGTTTTGAGGTAATGCAGGAACTACAAGACTGCTGTTGATGGTTGCTGGCAGGAAATCTTCATCCTGTATCATGCGGCCAATACTGATGTCGCCACTGAGTCGTGTTTTATCAGATATCTGGTAACCGGCAGACAGTATTAACTGGTGGAACAGGTTGTCCGGAGCCAGTGCACGTTGACCGGTATCGGCACCTGTCAGTGGAGTAAAGGGATTATCCCAGGTTAGGGAGTTGTTTTCATTGCTGAAAAAAGATCCGTAATAAGCCAGAGTCGCCTGCCAGCGTTCGCCTATATACGATGCCGATGCATCGATTTCGTCAGTGACATAATCGACTGGCGCGATCAATTGTGCAGCATTGGAATTAATATAAAAAAATCCGCCGGCGGAACGCTTTGTTCCCTCTCGCGTCTCATGCCGGTACTTGAGGTCGTACTTCCAGGGTGATTTCTGAATAAAGCTGAAACCTAAATCCATGCGTTTACGTTTTAACTCGATATCATGGTTTTGTAGACTAGCAGCGAGATTGGTCATGCCACTGGTGGTGTCTCCTGTTATCCAGCCGGCTGGTAATGTGAGTGTATCGCTGCCGTTTCCAATATAGGGCGTCATGATGCTGTCAGATATGGCATGATTGATCTCATCGTAGCGGAAAAAAGCCTTGTATCGGCCCTGTCTACCACCCTCGATATCGATGGAGCGTGAATCCAGTCCGAGGTCTTCAACTGACAGGTCGTAATAATTTGCGTTCTCGCCACGATATCTGGCTTTGCCGTTTGCGATGAAAAAGGACCCCTCTTCATAGAGACCGTTGTACTCGCCGAACTTGAAAGATGAGTCCGATACGTTGCCTATACCCAGCTCCAGTTCAGCTCTCAAGCCCTCTTCAAACGCACAGTCTTCACATTTCCAGTTGGAGATATCTACCACGAAATCACCGGAGGTAGCTGTTTGGTCAGTTTCGGACACCGGTGTTTCAGCAACCGCTATACCGGAAAGCGGTAGTGTTACTAAGACGGTTATGGCAAAGGCGCC
>CBDULX010000292.1:0-2704 GCA_965368175.1 uncultured Gammaproteobacteria bacterium
CCGGTGAAGGCTGGGCCAAAACCATTCTGTTTAATAGCAAAGCCAGGGATGAGTTCAGCGTTTTCTTTAATCGAGACGACAGCTTTAGCCTGGGTATCTGTAACGGCTGCCAGATGATGGCCAACCTGAAAGACCTGATTCCGGGTGCAGAGAACTGGCCTCACTTTGTACGCAATAATTCCGAGCAGTTCGAAGCCCGCTTCAGCACGGTGGAAGTGCTGGATTCACCCTCGATTATGTTGCAGGGTATGGCCGGTTCACGCATGCCGATTGCGGTGGCCCACGGCGAAGGCCGTGCCGAGTTTAAATCCGACGGCCAGATTAGTGACAGTCACAGTGCCTTGCGGTTTGTGGATCATTATGGCCAGCCGACGGAAATCTATCCTTTGAATCCCAACGGCACGCCCCAGGGTTTAACCGGCTTTACGACTTCTGATGGTCGGGCGACGATCATGATGCCACACCCGGAGCGGGTATTCAGGGCGGTGCAGAATTCCTGGCATCCGGAAGAGTGGCAGGAAGACAGTCCCTGGATGCGGATGTTCCGTAATGCAAGAGTGTGGTTGGATTGAAGGATTTCTTTGCCACAGAGACACAGAGATCACAGAGGCTTTTGTAAGTAGGTAGTGGTTTATTCCGATAATGGCTGCAATGAAAGCGAGTGGAAGTATCTTAAAGGAGTCAGTAATATGTTGTTGATAGGGTTCTTTATACTTCTACAGAGTTTTCCCTACACAATTACTCAGTGCTCATGATCTAATGCAACAACTATATAACATCAATAATCTCTGAGTACTCTGTGCCTCTGTGGCAAAATCAGTTAAATATGGCAAAATGAACTAATAGCTCCTATACCCGGTCTGTAATGGAAACCGATGTAACACAGGCCCCCCATGAGCATAATAATCAAGTCTGCGGACGATATAAAATCTTCCGAAATCACTTCTGAATCCGATTACCTGAATCGACGATCTTTTTTAAAACAATCCGCGGTATTACTCGGTGGTGCGGCCGGTGGGTTGTTATTGCCGGCTACGGCCAGTGCTAAAGCCAATGATTATCCGGGTATGATCAAAAGTCCGCTCAGTACCAAAGAAACCCCTAATACCTTTAAAGACATCACCACCTACAACAACTTTTATGAATTTGGCACCGGTAAGGCTGATCCGGCACAGAATGCAGTAAATTTCAAACCTCGCCCCTGGTCCATCACCGTGGAAGGTGAGGCGAATAACATCGGCAGCTTTGATCTGGAAGATTTCATCAATCCCTACGCTATGGAAGAACGAATCTATCGCATGCGTTGTGTAGAAGGTTGGTCGATGGTGATTCCCTGGGTGGGATTTCCGCTGGCGGACATGATTAAAAAGTTTGAGCCAACGTCACGTGCCAAATATGTCGAGTTTACTACGTTGTATGATCCAGAACGTATGCCGGGGCAGAAACGACGGGTATTGCGCTGGCCCTATAACGAAGGCCTGCGTATGGATGAAGCGATGAATCCGCTAACCCTGATGGCCGTTGGCCTGTATGGCCAGCATTTACCCAATCAGAACGGTGCACCTTTGCGGCTGGTGGTGCCCTGGAAGTATGGCTTTAAAAGCATCAAGTCCATCGTCAAAATTCGGTTTACCGAACAACAGCCATTGTGTACCTGGAATGAAACCGCACCCAGTGAGTATGGTTTTTATTCCAATGTAAATCCGAATGTGGATCATCCCCGCTGGAGCCAGAGTACTGAGCGCCGTATCGGCAGCAATTTCTGGGAACCGAAAATAGATACCCGGATGTTTAATGGTTATGGGGAGCAGGTGGCGCATTTGTATGTAGGGATGGATTTAAAACAAAATTTTTAATTATAAATTTTGTTTTAAGTTGGAAGTTATAAGTTGGAAGTTACAAGTTATAAGTCTGAGGTGACCTCAGTCTTAAGTCGGAAGTTTTAGGTCGAAAGTAATTTTTGCCTGGATTAAAGACGTGATGTTGTTAGATATATAGGTAAACTATCATAATATAACCTCGTCATTACTCCGGGCTCCTGCCCTTCGCCCTACAGGCCAGGCAAAGCCTGTTTAAATCGCTCCATGCGATTTGATCCGGCGAATGCCGGAATCCAGGGATGATGACAGGGGGAAGTATGAAGCGACAGCCATGTGTGTATCTGTTAGCCAGCAAACCAAACGGGACTTTATATACAGGGGTGACTTCCAATCTGTTGAAGCGGGTTTGGGAGCACAAGAATAATGTTGTGGATGGCTTTACCAGGAAATACGCTGTGCATTCCCTGGTCTGGTATGAGATCCATGATTCGATGGATTCAGCCATTCAGAAGGAAAAGACAATTAAGAACTGGAAGCGAGCCTGGAAGATAAAAGTAATTGTTGAGATGAATCCACAATGGAATGATTTGTATCCTGACCTGTTGTGATGATTTGTGTGTTTGAGATTGTAGATTCCGGCATTCGCCGGAATGACAGGTCTCTAATGATTTTCTCCAAACCGTAATTCTGTTTTTTATAATGAATAACGAAGAATTAACCCAAAGAGAATTTATGTCTTTTTCTGTGCCCTGGCTGAAGCTGTTCAAGCCAGTTGTTTTTGTTATGGCTTTGCTGCCTATGGCGTTACTGGTGGATGGCGCCATCAATGATACCCTGGGCGCTAACCCCACCGAAACCATGACCCGCACCACCGGTGACTGGGC
>CBDULX010000293.1:0-2687 GCA_965368175.1 uncultured Gammaproteobacteria bacterium
CATCAACCATCAACCATCAACCATCAACCAATTTTATCCGTCTCAAGCTGATAGTTAACGGTCAAACTATGTGACTGGCCGGGTTCAAGCAGCACAAAATCATCGGCCGCATTGGCCGTTTCCACACACACCATTCGCAGATAACCATTCTTGCCCAGGTCACCCATTTTTTCCGCGGTGGCCTGCCACGGATTCCATACCACTGTTGAATTGCTGCCCGATTTACTAATCTTGATGGTACGATTAAGTCCCGGATCAACTATAGAATAATCATTGTCAGTTTTAAGATAAATACGATCTGTTTCACCGGATATTTTAACTGAGCCTGTCTGTTGTTTTATTGCAAACTGATCCAGCTTATCCAGGTAGTTGCATCCTTCCAGTCCAGTAACTGTTATTTTTCTGACGTCTGAAATATTGAAATAGGTATGTAATGCCTGGGATATTTTAAATGATTTATTATCTGTATTACGGGTAAGCAGCTCTATTTCAAGAGACGACCCAATCCTCATGGTCATTATCAATTCGGAAGAATAAGGCCATAAACGCTTTGTTAACTCATTTTCGATGATTTTGAATCGAATCAGCGTAGCCCCATCGTCCATAGCTTCCGTCTCGAGCACGTCCCAGAAAACCGTTCTGGCATAGCCATGAGCCGGGAAATCCGCTTCGGATTCATGAGGACCAAACCAGGGCCAGCATACGGGGATACCACCACGAATCGATTTTCCCTGTTTAAAACCTGCATCGGATGATAACCATATAACTTCATCCTCGCCGGCTGGCACCCAACTAGTCAGCTGTGCACCTTGCAGGCTAATTCTCGCCGAACATTGCTGGTTATTAACCTCAACAACAGGCAAACCACCCTTAGCCTCAACAAAAACCAGTTCGGAGCCAGGGGAAAATTCCCGATTTAATTCATCAATAGTCATTTATATTCCACTTTATTATTTATAATAATATTATTATTTACTTTATTTAATAATTATCGCCATGTAATTCAGCTGTTTATAATTATCAGAACACTTTGAAAAAGCAAGACATTTGTTACTAAGCTGTAATTGAAAGTGAGAATTTCAAACCCTGTCACGACAATCATGTCACTGACCATCTAAAATAATTTATATATAAAGAACCCCTGATTAATTCTGATTACAGCAGGCTGTGATAAAAATGTTCAGATTTTTCACGAAGTGAGGAGTAATAGTTAATCTATTGCAACGAAATCAAGGTCAATCCGGACGCTTTTTGCCTGTATAAAACAATCACGATTTAATCAAAGATTCTTTAACGAAAATATTGCTACTCAACAGACTTGAGTGCCCTCCTAACTGTAAATTCTGTTTTAGGTCACCCAGCCAGAGTCCCAGGAATTTTCTCATGCAGTGGATTTATCTTATTCTGTTTATTATTTCTTTATTTCTAATAATTTACACTTACATTGTTTACCCAATCATTATCAGCTTACTCGCCAGGCTTAAACAGGAGTCTGTTAGCCAGTTTACAGATGATGAATTACCTAACTTAACTTTGGTTGTTTCGGCATTTCAATCATCTGCCACACTAGAGAAAAAGATCCAGAACTGCATAAGACTATATTATCCAAAGAGCAAGATACAGATTATATTTGTTTCAGACAAACATGATGAACAGGTGCAGGAAATTCTTGGCCGTTATCGTAAACAGGGAATCTCCAATCTGAGAAAAATAGGCTTACGTGACAATGACCAGGCCTTCCATCTGGGTGGAAAACTGGCGCAAGGTACCATTATCGTATTTTCCAGTGCCCAGACAGATTTCAATGATATGGCTCTGGTGACTCTGGCAAAAAACTTTAAAGACAGCAACATAGGCGCTGTCAGTGGCAAACACAGCTTTTATGAGTCTAAAAACTCCCATACCAGCCTTAGTAACAGCCTGTATCGTCATTATCAATCAAATATGAAATCCGCCGAAAGCAAACTGGCATCAATCACCAGTGCAGACAGTGAAATTCTTGCAGTAAGAAAAGCTCTATTCAGCGGTATACCAGACAAACAACTAAATTATGATGACGCCATAGTGTACGAACTGGTGAAGAAGGGCCATAAAGTAATATATGAGCCTCTGGCAAATGCATTTAGTAATACCCCAAATGACATCAAAGATGACTTTAGATCCACCTCTAAAAAAGCAGAAGCCGATTATCGCCTGACTTTTTCAGAGTGGCCAGACATATTCCCGCCTAAAACCCTGTTCAGCTTCATGTTTTTCTCCCACCGGGTATTACAACTTTCTGTACCTTTCTTGTTAATTATATTATTGGGGACTTCGCTTGCACTTCAGGAACACAAAATCATACAGATAGCATTCATCATTCAAATTATTATTTATGGCTTTAGTCTGCTTAGCTGGTTTTTTCGAAAAACTGTAATATTCAAGGGCTATGCCAGCATCATTCTTTATTTTGCTGTAATGAACATTGCTTTGCTGTATGGCTTTATGAAATATATATATTCTGCCATCAAAAGCCTGTTCAAACGAAAAAAACGACTTGCGAAAACATAGGAATAAGTTGTAAGTTGTAAGTTGTAAGTTGTAAGTTGTAAGTTGTAAGTCAAAAAATCTTAATTTAAAGAATACTGAAAGTGCGCAACATTTCTTGTAACTTGTAACTTGTAACTTGTAACTTGTAACTTGTAACT
>CBDULX010000294.1:0-2685 GCA_965368175.1 uncultured Gammaproteobacteria bacterium
CCAGATCCGAACGATTATCGGATGATGGCCTCGAACGCCTGGAAAAACAGCTGTCGGCGGGAATTAAAATCAGCAAGATGGTGCTTGACCAGTGGGTAAAGCGCTATGGTGATCGCGCCAGGAAAATCATTGAAAAATACAAGCAGGTTTAATTGGCTGGTATTTAGAGCTTTATTGCCTTACTAATACGGATAAACATATAAGCTGAATGGGTTTTATAGGTATCTATTTACTTCTATTAACTTAAAAAAGGCCTGATAATTCAGGCCTTTTTCTAATCAAGTTAACCTTGCCAATAATTTACAAACTTCTACAAATAATAAACGCTGCTGTAGGAGCACCACCAACGTTATACACAACTGCTGTTGTTGTATCAAGGATTGCACCTCTTACATCTCCAGTAGTACTTACACCATCATCCATTTGGGTATCGATAATTTCAGCATGCTGAGCTTCAATACCATCCATGCATATGGTAAGTCCACCTAATGAAAATGCATTATTTTGCACACCAACAACACCACCAAATGCAGTAGTAGGATGAACCAGTCCAGCGCCTGAAATTAACCCGGATTCATGCAAATGTTCCCAGAATATTCCTGTTTCAACTGTTGCTAGTACATCTGTATAGGCACCAGCTACAACACCATCTCCCATCGTCCCAATTGCTCCAGTACCCCAACGCCCAGCTGCATTCGGATCATCTCCAGGCAATGCATTATATCGATCCTGATATGAGAAAATAGCCGCTGAAATCCCATTGAAATCATTGACGACATTTTTTAGTCTGGCATTGGTAATCATCTCCTGCCCCTTCAATACCCCACCCAGCAGCAGGCCAATGATGACCATAACGATAGCAATTTCGATCAGGGTAAAACCCGATTGCGATTTTTTAATTTTTTGAAGTTGATACATTGTAGTCTCCGAATTAATATGCCTTTAATGTCATTTAAAGCAATTGCTATGCCAGGCCCAGAACCGGCTCAATTGCCTGAAATATGTTTTATATATAGCTAATAATCAGGCATTTTGTTGAAATCAGGACAAAATATTCCTTTACGCTGTTGATTTTTCAACAAACTGTCAGAAATTAAACACAATTATGCAAAAGCTTATTAATTTTTCGTCACTGGTCCGCTACGAATTCCTGTTTCTGGGTTTGATGCTGATCAGCCTGCATTTTGCCATAACAGAACTCCCTGCAAACTCATTGCTTGGCTCATCGCTATTACTGGTGCATCTAGGTTTGTTTTTAATCTGGCAACCGGTACTTAACGCTGAACAGAAAATAAATTACAGCGCTATTATTATTTCACTTATATTAATTTTCGGTTTATTTTATCTGCTTAACTGGTGGTTTATTGCATTATGGATAATCATGCTGTGCGGCATCACTGGAGGTAGCGCCTTAATCAGAGGCTTTGGTCGCACAGCCTATGCCCTGGCCACTATTATTCTGTTTCTTGAACTCAGCTTAACTATCACTCCTAATCTGTTCCAGCTGGAATTTTTGCCCGATCCGATCGGCAATTACTTTTTCTATGGTATCACCCTTGCCGGCGTCATCATTATGATATGGCCAAACAAAACCACTCGCACCGTTACTACAGACTATATGCATACACTGCTCATCAGCTTCAGTCTGTTTGCCTTTTACATAACCAGCATACTGATCAGCTTTACCTACAAACAGGGTTATGTTGAATCACTGGTTCAAACCAGCCTGTTTCTGGCGATTTTTCTTACCCTGGTCAGTTTATTACTCTACCCACGGAAGGGTTCCAGTACATTAGGACAGAAGTGGGAACAGCATATTTTAAATATAGGCAATCCCTTTGAAACCTGGGTAAAAGAAACCTCACTGCTGGGTAAAAATAATAAAATTAAACCCGATATGTTCCTGCAATACAGTATCGAACACATGCTGGAGTTGCCCTGGGTGGCGGGTATACATACAGACACCGGCGAGAGCACGGAATTTCATGGAGAAGTGACCTCTTACAGCCAGACCCTGAAAGAACGTAATCTAACGCTTCGTTTATACAGCCACATTCCCATGGGCAGTTCGCTGAAAATACATGCCCAATTACTTATGCAGTTAATGACCTACTTTTATTTGTCTAAAGTTCGTGAACAGACACTACAAAATCAAACCCATCTTAAAGCTGTGTATGAAACAGGCTCAAAATTGACACACGATATAAAAAATATTTTGCAATCACTGCAAACGCTTTCGTCTGTTATATCCGAATCCGAAGATCCACAACAAACTCAAGATTTTATTGAGAGGCAACTGCCTCTGTTATCACAGCGCTTACAAAGCACTCTGAATAAATTACAGATAAAATCCGACACCGGACAAAGCATACGCATTATCTCAGAATGGTGGAAAGAACTTGAAAGCCGCTATCACGGAAGAAATATAGTATTTAATAACAACATCAGTAACGACATAAAAATCGATACTGATGTATTTGATACCATCATTGAAAACCTGCTGGAAAACGCCAGAGGCAAACGCAGAATTAACCCGGACATCGAAGTAACCGCCAGACTACATTCTACCGATAAGGACTTTTACATCGAAGTATCGGATAGCGGAGATGCCATGCCGGAATTTGTTGCCTCCAGACTGTTCAAACAAATTCTGTCATCAGACAGTGGTTATGGCATTGGACTTTA
>CBDULX010000295.1:0-2660 GCA_965368175.1 uncultured Gammaproteobacteria bacterium
CTGAATATCAATTCAACGCCCTCATCACATAAACGTTCGGCAATTTCCCTGACCTTCTCTTCACCAGAGGCATCAATCTCATTAACACCACTACCAATGACGAGAATAGCCCTGGCATGCGGGAATTTTCTTTTCGCCTCGAGAATCATATCTTCGAAGTACGCTACGTTGATGAATGTTAATGAACCATCGAAACGAACTGGCACAAAATTTTCACTGATCGCTCCCAGGCCATGTGCCCTCATACCGCCCAGCGTTCCATCGGCCTTGCGGCCCACGATTTCGGAGCGTGGCTTCATAATTCGCACCAGGTAATGCAGTACCGTCAGCACTACACCCAGCAAAATACCATTAGCAATTGAAGGCGCCATCAGCAGGGTAGCGAAAAACGTGATGATCCCGATCGTGGCACTGACCCTGTCAGCCTTCCATGCCAGGGTTAAAGGCTTAAAACGAATCAGACTGAAAACAGCCATCATAACAATGACAGCCAGCACAGCCTGCGGCAGATGATAGAGGTAGGTGGTAAAGAATAACAGCACTAAGACAACGGCGGCAGCACTTATAATTGCAAACAAGCCTGTCTTGGCTCCTGTTTTCGCAGCGACTGCCGATCGCGAAAATGAACCGCTGACGGTATAAGAACCAAAGAAACTTCCCGCAATGTTGGCGAGGCCCTGACCGACCAGTTCCTTGCTGGTATTTACGCGTTCCCCGGTATGGCTGGCGATGGCTTTAGAGATTGATGTCGCTTCCATAAAACCGATCAAAGCCATAACCAGTGCGGCCGGCAATAATGACAGGATAAGGCCCGTCTGGATTGTCGGCACCTCAAAACTTGGCAGACCTTCAGGAATCTTACCTACCACGGCGCCACCGGCCGATAGCACGATACGAGACTCTGTAATATCATGGAATCGCCAGTGTTTACTATCCAGCTCCTGATCATCCGGCACGTCACCTTCCGCCACGTATACAAAACCCTGTACCGTCTGGAAACGCAACAGGTGTATTCCATGGAGATCTACCCGGAGATTAGTATTATTCGCTTTCAGCATTTTCAGCTGTCTTTCCAGAACCTCAGCTTTCGCATGCAGGCCGGCAGCCTCGCGTATGCGCTCGATATCGCTCTGCTTTTCGAGCTCAGACGCCTCTCGAGTCAGGTCCGCAATTTCACTGGTGAACTGGCTAATCTTCTCGGCATTATCGGCGAAGACATCGATCATTTCCAGCGTGCCTGAATCCTTAATCTGATCAGCTTCCACAGTCACCTTGTTCTCATAGCCAACCATCGCACTCACGACAGTAGCCAGCAAGACTGCTACCAGTACTCCGGGCAGTGAAGGCAGCTTCTTTTTAAGTATCACGATCAAGGCCCAGGCACCCGCAGCAAACAGCAAGGTCGGCCAATGCAGCTGGGGGATCTGCTCAAGTACTCGCCATAGATCAGCCAGATAGGAGTCTGTTCGGGGGAATGGCACACCAATGACCTTGCTCAGCTGGGACAGGCCGATAATCAGAGCTGCCGCATTGGTAAAACCAACAATGACCGGGCTAGATAAAAGGTTAACGATAGAGCCAAGTTTGAAAACACCAAGTGCAAGACGAAGTATACCAACCATCATCGCCAGCATGATCGACAGTTCGATAAAGTTGGCGCTGCCAGGGCTTGCGAAGGGAATAATTGCGGCTGCAGACATCAGCGACAACATTGCCACCGGGCCGGTATGAAGTTGACTCGACGAACCCCATAAAGAAGCCACAATAACCGGGACAAATGAAGCGTAAAGACCATATACAACTGGCAGACCCGCCAGTTGGGCATAAGCCATACTCTGAGGCACCAGAATAAGCGCGACGGTTACCCCTGCCAGAAAATCTGAACTGATCGATTCCCTGGTCATCGGGAACCATTTCAGAAATGGGAAAAAAGTATAAATTAGCGAATTCATAAAACTTGCGTCCTTCTTTTACTATTCCAGCGGGACAGCAGCATACTTACCAGGTCGCATCACAGAAAACATCTGAAACAGATATTACCTGGTGACTAGAGTATGTTAATTGATTCCTGTAGACCATTCCGAAGATTCGACAATCGGTCAGCCAGGAACAACAACGCTAAAAGTGATGTTAGTGTCAATATCCAGCATACCTGACTTTATGCCGCTACTGCTTCCACCTCGTGCACGAACCGAAGACCGAAACACATATAAATATTTATTCCTCGCGAATTATAAAAACGCAAGAATTCTTAGGGTCGCACTTTAGATGGGCGCGAACCGTCATGCAAATAAATATTTACTTGAATATATATAGATAAAAAGCTATGCATCTGAACGACACAAATAATTGGCTATAGATTCAACAAATACCTTTATAGCTATGTTGTGCATATTGAAAACAAGCAGGACGGCAGATTTATTACTGCCATGTTTCCGGCGAAGAGGCCGATTGATTCAGGTCGAACAAAAAACCTGCGACACTCTCAGCAAACAGAACTCTAAACATTCAGAACATATTCTTCTGAATAAAACAGGTAATACACTGGACAGCATGCGTTTCGATAGCATACTGCTACTTAACTTAGGTTATACCAAGATTTTTGAGCTTTCGGTATATGGTGCGTTCACTAATCCCCAGGGCATCAGCTGCCTTTTTAC
>CBDULX010000296.1:0-2641 GCA_965368175.1 uncultured Gammaproteobacteria bacterium
CATTGTTCTACCTCCTGCCTCCATGCAGTCGTCCCTCTGGTCGAAATGACGAGTTAATCAGAGATTCCCTACTTATATTTTAACTGTTTGATCGTATCGCCGTCTCAATCATTTCGAGCTTTTTTTGCCAGTTATCATCGTGAATCCTGTTATCTGCCATTAACTCCATCAAACCATAAGCCAACTGACGATTCTCAGCTGTCATCTCCTTTAGCTTAGCTAGCAAATACATATGACCGCCCTTCTGTATATCCAGCGTTTTTATTAATGCGAATAGTAATAGCGACTGTGCTGAATGTGGCGCCTCATTTACAATCTTATAAATTCTATCTAATACATCATCCGACATAACGGCCCTCTTACTCTGTAGACATTTTCACTGATGATCTGAAATTATATCTTAATTATTTTTAACATAACTACTTATCACACATCGCCCTGATATCAGAAATAAATATAATCAATGACAGAGAATAACCAGACAAAATACGCCATATTTTTATATTCATCCCTATGAAAACTACGTCAAAGTAAGTCATAAAAATATGCGAGAACTGCAGTAAATCCAGTACCTGTAATCAGGGTTAGCGGTATACCTACACGTAAAAAATCAGTGAACTTATAACCTCCGGCACTGTAAATTAATAAATTTGTCTGATAACCAATGGGAGTAGCATAACTCATGTTAACACCAAATAAAACGGCGAGAATGAATGGCTCCATGGGTGCACCCAGTTGTTGAGCAATATTTACAGCTATAGGCGTACCCACAACCGCTGCAGCTGTATTAGAAACAACGTTGGTGATGATTGACATCAGAAAAATCATGGCACATAGAATGGTAACAACCGACATACCATCTGTCAGGCGTACAAAATGATAAGCCAGATACTCAGTGCCACCTGTATCTATCAGGGCTTTGCCCAAAGCAAGGCTGACCACGATAATCATAATTACCTGTGTATTTAGTGCTTTACCAATATCACGCCACCTTAAACAGCGGGTTAACAGGCTAATACCGGCTCCTGCCAGAGCACTCACTGAAATTGGTAAAATATTCAGTGCTGCCAGCATAACAACACCAGTCATAGTTGCAATGGCGACAGGACCCTTTTTTGATGACACATAATCTATTGTGTTATCGAGCACCAGCAACTTGGTATCTTCTTTAATTAGATTTATATTTTCTCGTGGCCCCTGCACTAATAAAATATCACCCTGGCGCAAGGTGAGCTTACTTAATTGTTCGTTAATTCTCTCAGTCGGTTTATTTAGTCGATGCAATGCAAGGACTATGATGTTGTATTTTTCAACTAATCGCGCCTTATTCAGTGACTGATTGTGGAGTAGAGAATTACTGGTCACCAGCACTTCGGCAATCACCTGATCATCGTCCTCAATTTTATAATCACCTTCAATAAATTCATCCTGTTTATTTATATTATGCAATTTACCATTAAGCTTAGATTCAAAATCTTTGAGTTTTTCTCCGGTTCCGCTAATAAACAAAACATCTCCCGGCTTAAGTAGCACAGTAGGTAGAGGCAGAATAATCTGGTTTTTACGTCGCCTGATTTTATGTATCGAAACTTCATGATTGGTTTTTTCCAGTATCGCATGAATATCTTTTCCTGCCGCATAACTGGTATCCGTTATAAACAACACTGCATTATATATACGTTGACTGGTATTGGTTAAATCGATTTGTCTCTCAGGCAGCAGTTTTGGCGCAACCAGCCAGAGAAATATGACAGCAACAGATCCAACGATAAAAACCGGTAGTGCGAAATCAAACATATTGAATTTTATCGTACTGATATCCGCCGCTATGGCGATAATCAGCAGGTTAGTAGAGGTTCCAATAGTGGTTGCCATGCCTCCAATTAATGTCGCGAGGCCAATTGGCATAAGTAATTTCGATGCGGCTGTTTTAGTGTCTATTGCCACCCCAATCAATATCGGAATCAGCATAATTACTATTGGGGTATTGTTTAAAAAACCACTTAATACAGCACTGATGATCAATGTCATCAGAAATACCAGTTTCGGCTGTTTTTTCCAGAAAACAGTCAGCATACGACTAAAAACCTTAAGTGCACCGGTGGTTTCTATACTTTTACCTAATATCATTAATGAGCAAATGGCAACAAGGGCTTCGTGACCAAAGCCTGAAAAAAAATCGGCAGGTTTTAGTGAACTTCCATCTTCATGGACGTATGGCGATACTGTAAACAGTAGAGTTAAAACTATAAGAATAAGTAGACTGGATGTTTCCAGCCGGTATCTGTCCTGGGAAAATAGATATAGAGCAATGACTGTAAGAGTCAGTGTGGCTGCCGCATGATAGCTAAGAACCATTTTAAAAGGCTCATGTCATTATTTAACTCTGAGTTTAGTTGATTAAATTAAATACTGTGACGGTGACTTTTACTTCCTGTCGTAATATTTAAAGGCAGGGTGTATTGAGAGAACAGCTTAGACTAATATTCGAAAACGCTGATCAGCTATGTTATTTGTCCGTCAGATCATCCTGTAAACTGCTTTAAATATTTCAGTCAGATCCTAATGGCACTTACTTAAGACCAGGTATTAATGTATTGCGTCATTCCGGTATGCTTTTGAGCCGGGTAAATTCGACGGG
>CBDULX010000297.1:0-2627 GCA_965368175.1 uncultured Gammaproteobacteria bacterium
ATTCCCGCCTTTCAAAAACTGGGTCTTGATGCCGCCGTCAATTACACTGAACTGGCTGACAATAAAGCCAGCATCGAAGAAACCCGACAAACACTTATGGCGATGTAATGATCGAAACAAATTTGACTAAACTGGAGCCATATTTGCCTGAACAGGCTGTAACCCCTGTTTAAAACTCTATACTCAGTAAAAATACTGATACAGGTCTAAGCTATGAGCAGTAAGTCAGAAGCCTTTTTCACGCAGTTAGAAACGGCGGTTAAGAGTGATCAGATCATCCTCCCTACTCTGCCGGAAGTGGCACTCAAAATCAGAGAGGCCATAGAAAGCGAAAACACGTCTGCACAACAGATCTCTGACACACTGTCACAGGACCCCTCGCTATCGACGCGCCTGATTCAGGTTGCCAACAGCCCATTGTATCGTTCTCGTAATCCTATTGATGATTTACAGATGGCGGTCACTCGCCTGGGGATCAAAATGGTACGTGATCTGGTGGTCACCCTGGCCATGAAACAGATATACCAGGCCACCTCTGATGTACTGGATGAACACTTTCGTCATGCCTGGAACACCTCTGTCGAAGTCGCTGCCATCAGTCGAATGCTGGCCACTACCGTGGGCATAAATCCAGAGCAGGCTCTGTTGGCAGGGTTAATACATAACATCGGTTCTCTGCCTATAGTCGTGCTGGCGGAGGATGATGAAGAACTGTTTCAAAATTCGGAGGCCTTAAGTGAAATAATCTGGGAACTGCAGGACAGAGTCGGTGAAATGATACTGAGTAGCTGGAACTTCCCTGAGTCGATGACCCAGGTCGTGAAGCAATGCCATAATTTCAATTTCCAGCATGATGGTAATGCCTCACTGGTAGACATAGTACAGGTCGCCATACTACAGGGCGGATATCTCGATGACAAACACGCACCGGCAAACTGGCATGGGGTGCAGGCATTTGCCAAATTAGGCCTTGATACCGATGTCAATATAGTCGACATTGAAGAGAACAAAATATTTATCGAGAACACACGACAGAGCCTGATGATTTGATGCCCTGGATTTTTGCCACAGAGCCTCGGAGTGCACAGAGAAATTAATAAGTATTCGTCACCCACTAGTGTCCGGGGAAAATGTCCCCGTCATTCCTGCATGCTTCTAGCAGGATAAATTCGACCGGATCGAATTTAAACGAACTCCGTTCGGCCCATTGGGTAAAGCGCATGGATGGGCTTTTTAATCCAACATCATAAAATCAATGGATCCCGGCTCAAAAGCATCCTGGGAAGACGAATATCTCTGGTTTAAGTTTTTTGAGTCCACCTTTACTTATAAAATACTTTCACATTTTAAAATCTTCGTCACCATAAATGCTTTTTTTATTGATAATCATTTATCCAGACTGACCTTATCTCAAATTTTGTTTGTCCGTAATTAAAAATGCACAAGCTTGCCTCTAGCCTTATCATATAAAGACCATTTTATAAGTAACTGACACGCAAGCCTCGAATACCCGTATTGACTGTTTTTTACCCAGTATTCTCATGCTAGATTGATTTTAATCTAGTAAATTGGTGGTATTCAGCGGCTGGGGTTGATAGATTAGGTTTTTTATTGAATAAATAATGCATGAATCTAACTATATAAGCCTATCCTAATTTCATTACCCATAAATGAATAAGAGGTCTCGTCATGAAACGATCTGCTATAGCTGTTTTAGGTCTGTTTTTGCTCAGTCTCAGCACTACTCAGGTGTTCGCCGAACAGTATGTTATTAAATTTTCCCATGTAGTTGCACCCGGCACACCCAAAGGTAAAGCCGCCGATCTGTTTGCCGAACTGGTGAACAAACGAATGGCGGGCAGGGTCAGGGTGGAAGTGTTTCCAAATTCGCAGTTATACAATGACAACAAAGTACTGGAAACCATGCGCCTGACCGATAGTAAAACCACAGGTATTATGGCGGCGCCGAGTCTATCCAAATTCGTGAAGTTTTCCAAAAAACTACAGGCTTTCGATTTACCCTATTTATTCAATGATGTAAATGATGTACACAAACTGGTGGAATCACCGGTAATGGACAAGATGACCGCCGACCTTGGAGCCAAAGGCCTGAAGGCTCTAACCGTATGGGATAACGGGATGAAAGTGTTTTCCATAAAAGGAGACAAACATCTACAACGTGTTCCAGATGATTTTGCTGGCAAGAAATTTCGTATCCAGTCGTCCAATATCGCCGCCGCTATGATTGAAGCGCTGGGTGGCACACCACAGAAATTGCCATTCAAGGAAGTTTATACGGCACTGGGTCAGGGCGTAGTCGATGGACAGGAAAATGCATGGTCTAATACCTATTCGAAAAAATTCTATGAAGTGCAGGATTATATCAGTGTATCCAATCACTCCTATCTCGGTTACCTGCTGGTGGTCAGTAAAGAGTTCTGGAATAATTTGCCCAAAGATATCCGTAAAGAGTTGACCGCGATTTTAAAAGAAGCCACCGACGCCAATCGAAAATTCGCACAGGAAGCCGATATGGCCGATCGCAAAAAAATCGAAAATGACAATTATGCCAAAGTTATCGAGTTAACCGCTGCAGAACGTAAGCAGTGGAAACAGATTACCCGTCC
>CBDULX010000298.1:0-2603 GCA_965368175.1 uncultured Gammaproteobacteria bacterium
CCCCTATGAGCCTTGAACCGGGTTCCAAACCGTCTAATTTTATTCGTCATATTATTGATGATGACCTGGCTGCCAATAAGAATGAGGGCAAGGTTGCGACTCGTTTTCCGCCTGAACCCAATGGTTTTCTGCATATTGGCCATGCCAAGTCCATCGTGCTGAATTTTGGCATTGCCCGGGATTATCACGGTACCTGTAACCTGCGCTTTGATGATACCAATCCTCATAAGGAAAACGTGGATTTCGTTGAGGCCATCAAGAATGATGTGAAGTGGCTGGGTTATGACTGGGAAGATCGTTTGTATTTTGCCTCGGATTATTTCGAGAAGCTGGCTGGTTTTGCGGTGGAGCTGATCGAAGCGGGTAAGGCCTATGTCTGTGATCTGTCGGCGGAACAGACCCGTGAGTATCGGGGTACTTTAACCGAGCCGGGTAAGGACAGCCCCTATCGTGATCGTTCTGTGGAAGAGAATCTGGATCTGTTCAAGCGCATGCGAGCCGGTGAATTTGCCGATGGTGAGCGGGTGCTACGAGCCAGGATCGACATGGCCTCGCCGAATATGAATATGCGGGATCCCACCCTGTACCGGATTCGTCATGGCGTGATCCATCACCAGACCGGCTCTGAGTGGTGTCTGTATCCCATGTATGATTTTACCCACCCCATTTCCGATGCCCTGGAAGGTATCACCCATTCCATCTGTACCCTGGAATTTGCCGATCACCGGCCATTGTATGACTGGGTGCTGGATAACATCAGTATTCCCTGTCATCCCCAGCAGATTGAGTTTTCTCGATTAAACCTTCAGTACACGGTAATGAGCAAGCGCAAGCTTACCGAACTGGTGGATGAGGGTTATGTTGAAGGCTGGGATGACCCTCGCATGCCGACTATTGCCGGTTTACGTCGTCGAGGTTTTACCGCGGGTTCGATTCGCGAATTCTGTGAGCGTATTGGGGTGACCAAATCGGACAACAGTGTCGAGATGGGAATGCTGGAAAGCACCATCCGTGAAGATCTGAATACTAATGCCGAGCGCCGGATGGCGGTGCTGCATCCGTTGAAAGTGGTCATAGAGAATTACCCGGAAGGTCAGACTGAGGAGCTGGAAGCCCTGAATCATCCTCAGAATGAAGCCATGGGCACTCGAAAAATCCCCTTCAGCCGTGAAGTGTATATCGACCAGGAAGATTTCCGTGAGTCCGCCAATAAGAAATTCAAGCGACTGGTGGCCGGTGGCGAAGTGCGCCTGCGTAATGCCTACGTGATTCGCTGTGACGAAGTGATCAAGGATGATGCCGGAGAAGTGATCGAGTTACGCTGCAGTTACGATGCGGATACCCTGGGCGCGAATCCAGAAGGTCGCAAGGTGAAAGGTGTGATTCACTGGGTATCGGCGGCTCATGGTATTGAAGCTGAAGTCCGGCTCTATGATCGTTTATTCACCCATGCCACCCCAGACGATGGCAAGGACGGTGTGGATTATAAGGACCGTATCAATCCGGATTCTCTGAGAACGCTGACCCAGTGTTATCTGGAGCCGAGTCTAAAGGACGCCAAACCCGGTGAACGCTTCCAGTTCGAGCGAGAAGGCTACTTCTGCCGGGATACCGAGCATTACCACGACAGGCCGGTGTATAACCTGACGGTGGGACTGCGGGATTCCTGGGCTAAAATGGATAGTGAAAGTTAGAAGTTAGAAGTTAGAAGTTGTAAGTCGGAAGTCGGAAGTCGGAAGTCGGAAGGAGCTCAGTTTGTGTCATTTCGAGCAGCGCGAGAAATCTTGCGGTAGTAGGTCAAGATCCCTGGCTCTGCTCGGGATGACAGGCACTGTTTCAGTATGATTAAAGGTATTGTGTCATTTCGACTGAAAGGACGAGCCCGTGGATGGGCGAAGGTACGATTCCAGGGAAGGAATTGGTAGAGTCGAGTCAGGAACAGAGACCGAGAATAATGCCTGGAGCAATTATCGAGAAATCTTAATATTTCAAGGAAGAAATAATGGCATATTTAAAAACTTATTACGTTTATATACTGACTAATTGGAACAACAAAGTCATGTATATAGGCGTGACTAATGATCTGGTTCGAAGAGTATTTGAACATCGGCAAAAAACAATTAAGGGTTTCACAGAGAAATATAATGTCCACAAGCTTGTTTACTTTGACGTTTGTGAGGACGTGAATTCGGCTATAGCCAGAGAGAAAGAGCTTAAGAAGTGGCGTCGTGAGAAAAAAAATCAGTTGGTGGCAGAAATGAATCCTGGTTGGTTAGACTTGGCAGAAGAATTGGAGATTTTTTAAGATCCCTCGTTCTATTCGGGACGACAAGCGTAGTGTTATTTCATTATGGTATTGTGTCATTTCGATTAGTGGGCCAGGCGTCCCTGAGCTACTTGAATGCTAGTGTGGGTGTGTGTCATTTCGAATGTAGTGACGAGCCCATGGATGGGCGAAGGTAGAGCAACGCAGGATGCAGTTGCCGAGAAATCTTTCTTTTTGATAGCGTATCTGCGTCAGGTATTCATGACCTTAGGTAAATCCTGTGATGACTTTGCTGAAATTTAAATCGATTCATTCATCTCGCTAAAGGCATCAAAAC
>CBDULX010000299.1:0-2595 GCA_965368175.1 uncultured Gammaproteobacteria bacterium
GAAACTGGCCAGCTACTTAAAAGCAAACAGGATGACTGATGCGACTACTGCTCGTTGAAGATGATGACCAGCTGGTCAGGCAACTAAAACCGTCCTTGATCAAGGCCGGGTACACGGTAGATCGGGCCCAGGATGGTCTGGAAGCTGAGCAAATGGGCAATGAAGGCATTTATGATATTGCAGTGCTTGATCTTGGGCTGCCCTTGCGTAACGGCATTGACGTTCTGACGAACTGGCGTCAAAGTCACAACAGATTACCCGTAATTATTCTAACCGCACGTGACGCCTGGCATGAAAGGGTTGACGGCTTCAGGGCCGGTGCTGATGACTATCTGGGCAAGCCCTTTCATACCGAGGAATTACTGGCCAGACTCAACGCCCTGATCCATCGCAGCAATCAACAGACGCCCGGCCATCTGGATAGCGACCAGCTTCATCTGGAAGAAGATACTCAGTCTGTAATTACCGCTCAGGGTGAACGCCACATGCTCACGGGCACCGAATTCCGACTGTTACGCTACTTCCTTCTGCATCCTGGCAAGGTACTTTCAAAAGCCAGGTTAATGGATAAAATCTATGACATGGACTCGGACAAGGACAGCAATGTTATTGAGGTATACATAAAAAGACTACGTAACATCATTGGTCAACAACGTATCGAAACCCGCCGAGGTCAGGGTTATATTTTCAGGGAAAAACCATGATAAGGTCTTTGAAATTTCAGTTGAGCACTGGCCTGTTAATTTCTCTGTTCCTGATATTCATAGCACTCTGGTACCTGATTAGCCACGGCATCCAGACTCTGACCGATGACTACATTGCCAGCCGTCTGGACCATGACATCGATAGCCTGATCGTAGCCATAAACATCGACCCGGAACAAAACATTACTCTTGACACTCAACGTATAAGTGCAATTTTTCAGCAACCCTTTTCAGGTCATTATTATACAGTCCAGTCCGCACACAAAACTCTTCATTCACGCTCCCTGTGGGATCAACAACTGGACATTAAGCCACTAACGACGGGGGAGCAACAGCGATATTACCTAAATGGGCCACAGCAACAACGACTACTGGCACTAAGCAAAGGTGTTCAAAAACAGCATCTGGACCTGGTAATTACCGTTGCGGAAGATCTCTCAAATATCCAGCAAAGCATAAAGGATTTCTCCATACATTTCGGCAAAGGCACAATATTATTATTTCTTACAATTATTGTTATACAACTACTCATATTGCATAGAAGTTTACAGCCATTAAAAAACTTACAACGGAATCTCCAGGGCTTACAACGTGGCGAAAACAGGCAGCTGGATGACAGGGTACCCTCTGAAATATCTCCATTAGTTAATGAAGTTAATCATCTACTCAAAATAACTGAGCAACGTCTCAGGCGATCACGTAACTCCCTGGGTGACCTGGCCCATGCAATTAAAAAACCGCTGACATTAATCAGACAACTGCTTTCCAGCCCGAGCAATCTATCGCAACAGGCGCCACTGCTGGACCAGCAACTCGCTATTATCCAGCAACTCACGAGTCGCACGCTGAATCAGGCCCGACTGGCTGGGCAAGGTCCTGTTGGCGCGTGGTTTTCATTTGACGATGATCTCGATGCACTTGTCCATACCTTGCAGTCCATCCACCATGATCGGCACATTCAGTTCAGCCTTCAGCGGCCCGAACATCTCCAGCCGGCACTGGATCGACAGGACATGACCGAGCTTTTAGGCAACCTGCTGGATAATGCATTCAAATGGGCCAGTCATCACGTTCAATTAAACATCTATAACAATGATCGCTTACACATAGACATTGAAGATGATGGCCCAGGTATAGAACAGCCGGATATCGAGCGCCTGAAAAAAAGAGGCACACGACTGGATGAAGCCACCGAGGGTCATGGTCTGGGTCTGGCGATTGCCTGCGATATCATTGATAACTATGAGGGCACTATAAACTTCAGTCGCTCTGATAACTTAGGCGGCCTTATGGTCAGTATCCAATTACTATAGACCATCCTCTCTAGCCAGAATCACTAAACCTTTTGCCACAGAGGCACAGAGCACACAGAGGTAAAAAAGCTTTTAATGGAAAATTACAAACGCAACTGCTTTCTCTGTGTGCTCTGTGTCAAAGAGTTAAATCTCCGCCAGCACCTGCTCGGTCATCGCTATGGCCTGGCTACGGTAGCCTCCGCCAAATAAATTTAAGTGATTGATGATGTGATAAAGATTATAAAAGATTTTCCGAACTGGAAATCCATCATTCAGTGGCCAGGCTTCGTTATAGGCACTATAAAAGTTTTTATTAAATCCGCCAAATAAATAGGTCATGGCGAGATCAGCTTCACGATCGCCATAATAAAACGCCGGGTCATAAATCACTGGCGTACCATCGACCAGTGCCGAAGCATTTCCACCCCATAAATCTCCGTGCAACATGGAGGGCTGAGGCAGGTAGGATTCAAACAACACCGGCAGGTCAGCCATCAGGCGTTCTCCCAGTCGTTGCAGTTCACCCCCATAGCCTTTACTGGCCGCCAGTTGCAACTGGTATCCAAGCCGATTCTGACGCCAGAACTCAATCCAGT
>CBDULX010000300.1:0-2528 GCA_965368175.1 uncultured Gammaproteobacteria bacterium
TGTACCGTAGGTGAATGCAATGGTGTCATTGTCATTCAGGCCATAAGTGGCACTCAGCATCATGTAGTCAGCACCCAGCACATCTTCAGTCTGTTCCATTACCAGACCCAGAGTCAGAGCAGCCATGGTGAAGGTACCGCCAAACTTGATAGCAGTCTCACCAGCAGCATAACCTTTAGCATCAGTCAAACCATCAGCTGGTCCCACTCCAGTTCCATTATCAACAGCATCATTTTCCAGATTCAATGTATTCACGAACACTTTGAAGTTTTTAGCTGTATAAGTAACACCCAGGCCGGTGGTCATTTCACCAGTGCCATTTGCCTGTATATCAACAGTGGCTTCGATACCACCGAAGTTAGCAGTTTTAAACTGTATCAGGTTAGACATACGACCGGAGTCATCACTAGTAGCGTTCAGCAGGTCTGAAGACATAGCCAGAGCACCACGGCCTTCAGCCGCGGTGTGCCAGAATGGGTCAACCCAGCCAGCGGTGGCTTTGTAGTTAGAAGACATGGTACCGAACTTAACTGTACCGAAGCCGCCTTTCAGGCCTACCCAGCGGTCACGAACACCGATAGCACTATCCGCATCAGTAGGGTTGATGCTCCATTCAAATTTGTAAAGAGCGCTCATACCACCACCCAGATCTTCCTTACCCTTAACACCGAAGGCAGATTTACGGTCAGCCAGATCGAACTCGGCATCAGCAGCGCCAATTTCAACACTATCCAGAGATACATGAGCACGGCCATATACTTCTGCATCTGCATTAGCGGCTAAAGGTGAAGCCAGACCGGCAGCAATTGCAATTGCTAGGAAACGTTTATTCATTATGCAAGACTCCTGCATGTTGTTTATTGTCATAGCTATGATTTTTGTTACACAAACTAAAAATCTGGGTTATTTATAAACATTTATCAGATCAAGTCAATAACTTTTTACTTCAAACTTTTTATAAGCACCCAGACATTTATCTTTGTTCATGTATTAAGTCATAGTTCTCAATTTTTTCAGCCTAGAGTTTCTCAGAATAAAAAAAAATTGCAAGACGAAAACAATCTATTTTTACGACCAGGTCTCAAAAATGCTAAACAGTTGAATAAAAACAGCTTTATTAACCATGTAGGGTGGAACATCCATAACTAATAATATTTATCAGCATTTGCATTATTAATTTACAGGAACATTAAAATTCTACTTTTTTGCTATACATTTAAACTTTTACTCTGCTCGACCTTCATATATAAACGTTCGCTAATATATAAAAAAAGGAAAATCAACCATACCCGGTTTGATATCCATCTGCTTAATTGACGAGTAAACATTGATTAATAATATATTTATAAAATTACTATATGCTAATATTTTAAATCGTCTTGATATAAATCATGCCATCTTTATTTTTATTACCGTGATACTGGGAATTTTTTCTACAATAATTCATCAATTCATTGCTATATTTGTTTTACAAAAATAGAATATCACTGTTCATTTATCAAGTTCTTAACTCATCCACTTCAACAGTACAGTCTTGTAAATACAACACACTGCTCAGGTGCAATAATTGTCCAGCTCAGGGCTTTTTATTTAATCTACATATTAAATGTAATTTCTAATATATCGCCCTTAAAATCACTAATTCTCGATTTCAATTCAATAACGTTTTAAATCAAATTCTTCGGGGACCACTATTAATTCTGGATAGGCCAGAAGATTTAAATCGTCAGATTAAAGTACGATCGCATGTAGAAGCTGCCAGGAATGACCTTATTCTACGAAGAGTACGCACCCGTAACTGGAACGCCGCAGGACACAGATAGCAGCTGATAATATAACATTCAGCAACTGTATTTCCCACAGACATGTGGTTCATATATTTGTGCGAGTCGAAGGATCGTCGAATTTACGATTCCGGGAAAGATATTACCAGTGTCAAGTCTGGAACAGAGGCCGAGAACAATGCCTGGACCATGTTCATGGAGGAACAAGCATCTTGAGAGAACCGGGATAGCCCGCAGAGACTCAGTTGCCAAAGAGCCTGGGGTATGACGCGTATGCAGGGTAGTAGTGAGCCAGTGCCATATAAAATCGACCCTGTTCTGGATTGCCCCGGGCAATCCAGCCGAACCTTTCTAGCTTCTCAGACAGGGAACCACTGATTAAGTCTGGTTGAATTTAGGCTGTGCTAAAAGTGTTCAGATTTTTCACGAAGTGAGGCGGAATAGTTATTCTATTGCAACGAACTTCGGGGGGAATATGGACACTTTTAGCCAGCATAAAACAATCATGACTTGATCTGAGGTTCCCTTATTCCCCAGCCAAACACAAAGGGCCGGTTGGCGAGCGCCTGTTTTATGGACATGGGTATTTGGCTGGGGAACCAGGATTATTCGGCGCAGTCGCTCCCGACATCCTGTCTCACGCGACACTTGTGCTTCCATGCACATCGTCCATGTGCTCGGCTCTCCGTGGCCAGGGTCGATAAAACACTCGACCCTGTTCTGGATTGCTCCGGGCAATCCAGC
>CBDULX010000301.1:0-2493 GCA_965368175.1 uncultured Gammaproteobacteria bacterium
GATAAAATTTAATAACCTGTCACTCTTCGTGACCAGGGCGAAAGGTAAAACACAGGGAGTAGAGCTGTTTAATGGTTATGCTGAATTTTTAAATCTAAAGAAACCGCATCTTACTGTTAAGACTGAAGCCCGGGGTAAGAATGAGCTGATGCAGTCCTATGTATGGAATAGCCCGCTTGACGATATCCTGGGTAATACCCTGAGGCTGTTCCAGTTCGAAGGTAGCAATGATCTGAAGCTGACGATCGATGTTCCTCTTGATAAGAAGAAAGTTGACGTCGCTATCGATGGCCATCTGAATTTTATTGATACTCAAATATATTATCCTGCGCTAGGTTATGAGCTGTCAGGTATTAATGGAGTGGTCGATTTCACCAGAGAGAGTGTTTTTGCTGAATCGATAGTCGCAAGTATCAATAACCGACCGGTTTCGATCAACGCGTTCACGGAAAATGGTGATACTGGCCGGCAGATTGTTTTCAACCTCGACGGCATTATCGAACCCGACTACCTCTTACAGCGCTACACCTGGATACCGAAAGACTGGTTGTCAGGTTACGCCGAATGGTCGATGAGCTTCGAAGTGCCATATAAGCCTGATGAATACCTGGTACATGTCACTGCCAGCTCAAAACTGCAGAATGTGGTGATGAATATGTCGGACAGAGTTCACACTAAAAACCCCAGGAATCTGCTTTTTACCACGGACATCAATATAATAGACAGCAGTGACCTCCAGGTCACTGCTCGCCTGAGCAGGAAGCAGGATACCGGTAGTGAGAAAGATACCGTCGTCGATCTATTTGCTGTACGTAATCAAGAAAAGACCTGGAGCTTTAATGTTAAATCAGATTATATGACGGGTAAGGGCCAAGTTACCGAGGGCCTGGGTAAAGGTACACAAATAAAGCTGGATATCGAGGAAGTAGACGTGCATGCTCTGTTCGTCACAAAAAATGGTCAAGCTGGCAAGCCATTGAATCCGGCAGACTTTCCCCCATTGAACTGGAAGGCTAAAAAAGTACTGTGGGATGACTGGACATTTACTGATGTTGAACTGGTAACAAGCTGGCACGAGCATGGTATGTTGATCAATACCTTCTCACTGACAGGGCCAGCGATGACATTCGATGCCCGTGGTAGCTGGCTGACAGCCTGGAACGGGGTGCATGAGACAGTAATGCAGGGTGAGCTCACCAGCAGCAACTGTGGTGTCACGCTTGTCGGCCTCGGTTACCAGCGCAGCCTGGATCGTTGTGACTACAAAGCGTCGTTCAACTCTAAATGGCCCGCTGAACCATATCGCCTGTCCTGGGCCATCATGAAAGGTGAAACCTCGTTCGAGATGAATGATGGAGAAATTCTCGAAGTCGACCCCGGCGCCGGTGGTCGTTTACTGGGTCTATTGAACATCTTCAAACTCGCGAACCGGCTGGCATTTGATTTTGATGATGTAACTAAAAAAGGTTTTTCCTTCGACAACATCAAAGGCGATTTCGAATTTTCCAACGGTGACGGTTCATTGAAAAACTTTGATGTTTCAGCATCTGCTGCAGATATAAACATGTTTGGTAGAATAGGCATGGTGGAGCATGATTATGGGCTGTTGATGCGGGTCAAACCACATACTGATTCACTGACCTTTGCCGGTGGCGCGTTGCTCGGGGGAGTCGTCGTCGGTGCCGGCCTGGCGTTGATTCAGAAAGTGTTCGATCTTGGAGTCATCGGCCATAATGTCTATTCCATTACCGGTACCTGGGAAGAACCGATAATAGAGAAGATAGTTGAGAGAAGCCAGGATACGACTGACGATGATGATTTATAGTGATGAATAAACCTTTTATACCCGGCTATCGATGGCTTTTTAGTATCGTTTTGTCATTGTCGTCGCCAGTTATTTATGCTGAAGTGTCAGATCAGGGCGCTGGCAGCAGCAGCCCGCTTACAAGCAGCGTTATTCCTGTCCAGGATAAAAGTGCCGGCGCTTCAGCTATGGAGGCCACGGCCTGGAAATTACATGCTGAACAATGGGAATTGGCGCGTAGCGGTGAGACGATCCTGTCACAGCCGGTACTCAAGCAGGTGGTAGGTGCATGGTTAGCTGATAAACAGAAAGTGATAGAAATACAGTACCCGGGAGGCGAGGATGGTGAATTCTGGGTACAGGAATTGACAGACTGGCTGGTCTCGCTGGGTATTCCGTCAGATAATATGGTCACAACACCGGGCAGCGGTGCGGATGATGTGATTAAATTCAAGATAATAAAAAAGATCAAATAGCAGGAGATGATTGGTGAGTAAAGTCGCAGCGATACAGATGGCATCAGGGCCTAACGTCAAGGCAAATCTGGCTGAAGCTGAAAAATTGATAAAGATCGCAGTTCAGCAAGAGGCCGAATTAGTCGTATTGCCTGAAAATTTTGCCATCATGGGTATGGCTGAGACCGACAAAGTCAAAATCGCTGAAGATCTTGGTAGCGGTTTATTGCAGGA
>CBDULX010000302.1:0-2440 GCA_965368175.1 uncultured Gammaproteobacteria bacterium
AACGGCCCGTGAGAAATTGAAGAATGCCCTCAATGCCAACAAGCTGAATCGAGAATACGAGCTGAAGCTGCTGGGTAATACGGAAGGCCAGCTGGAGAAAATCGGTATTGATCTGAAACGTGATCGGCAGAAACAGCAGACAATAGTTGATAATCTGAATGAAAAAATCACCAAACTGAAACAGGATTTCGATAGGGGTATCGAGCGACAAAAAGTCGCGGTGGCCAGGTCGGAGGCAAAGCTAAACAGCCTGAAGGAAACCCGCCCGGTATTTGATCCGATTCAGTCACTGGAGCCCGTGGGTGTTAGCAAGAAACTGATTATACTGGCCTCTTTGATGCTGGGGCTGTTCCTGGGTGTGTTTATTGCATTCGGTATGGAGTTCCTGACCAAAGCTAATGCCAAAATGAAGGAACAGCAAGCCTGAATGAGATAATTTAAGTTTCAGATTCTACTAAACTAAGGCCAGCATTCGTTGGCCTTAGTTATTTGGGGATTACTCTCGGCCTCAAACGTGTAAAATAGCCTCCCCGATTTCCAGAATTAGCATTCACCCAGTATTAATTGTTATGTCCAGAAGCAAAAGCAGCAGTAGCTGGTTGCGAGAACATTTTGATGATGAATTCGTCAAGCTTTCCCAGAAGGAAGGCTACCGGTCCCGTGCGGTTTATAAGCTGAAGGAAATCGATGACAGGGATAAACTGATTAAACCCGGCTCGGTGGTGATTGACCTGGGTGCCGCGCCAGGGGGCTGGGCGCAATATGTGGCCCGTAAGCTCAAAGGGAAAGGGCGCATTCTGGCGCTTGATATATTACCCATGGAGCCACTGGAGGGTGTGGAGTTTATTCAGGGAGATTTCCTGGAAGAAGCGGTATTTAATCAATTGCTGGAGCAGCTGGGGGAGGATCGTCCTGACCTTGTAATCTCCGATATGGCCCCCAATATGAGTGGAATGCAGGCTGTGGATATACCGCGGGCTATGTATATGGCTGAGCTGGCGCTGGATTTAGCGCAACAGGTATTGAAACCTGGCGGCGGTTTGCTGGTCAAAGTTTTTCAGGGTGAAGGCTTTGATGCTTATATGGATTCTCTAAAGCAGCACTTTTCTCGACTGGTGATGCGCAAACCGAAAGCTTCGCGAAATCGAAGCAGGGAAATTTACGCACTGGCCACAGGGTTTAAAGGCTGATGGTTTTCAGGGATTAATGTTTGCTCAGAGGTTTGTGTTTTTGTCATCTCGACCAACGGGAGAGATCTTAAGGTGTTGTAGTATAAGATCTCTCCCGTTGGTCGAGATGACAGGAAAAGTCGGAGATGACAGGAAAAGTCGGAGATGACAGATATAATGTCGGAGTGGCAGGAATAGAGTCAGGATAACTGGGAAATGCTAAAAAATGCCAACTGAACCTTACAGGTGCAATAACCATAGAAAAAGTGTTTGCACTGGTTTTTGTACCATCCGTGTAGTACCTTCTATTTATGAGATGTTGACCGAGGATACATTTTGAACGATCTTGTTAAAAACCTGATTCTGTGGGGGGTGATTGCGGTCATCCTGCTATCAGTATTCAGTAATATTTCTCAGCATGCTGCCACTAGCAACAGCATCAGCTATTCCGATTTTATCACCCAGGTTAAAGAGGGCATGATTGACCGGGTCACTGTTGAAGGTCGCGAAATCCTTGGTGAAACCAAGAGCCGTCAGTCATTCAAGACCTACAGCCCTGAAACCAACAACACCGCTATGATTGGCGATTTGCTGGCTAATGGAGTGGTGATCGAAGCTAAGCCTCCTGAGTCTCCTTCATTATTAATGAATATTTTCATTTCCTGGTTCCCTTTCCTGTTATTAATCGGTATATGGATTTTCTTCATGCGCCAGATGCAGGGTGGCGGTGGTGGCCGTGGTGCCATGTCATTTGGCAAGAGTAAAGCCCGTATGCTGGGCGAAGACCAGATTAAAATCACCTTTGAGGATGTGGCCGGTGTGGAAGAGGCCAAAGAGGAAGTTGGTGAGCTGGTGGAATTCCTGCGCGATCCCGGTAAATTCCAGAAACTGGGTGGCAAGATCCCTCGGGGTGTGTTGATGGTGGGCTCACCCGGTACCGGTAAAACTCTGCTGGCCAAAGCCATTGCAGGCGAGGCGAAAGTACCCTTCTTTACCATTTCCGGTTCTGATTTCGTAGAAATGTTTGTTGGTGTGGGTGCATCCCGTGTCCGTGACATGTTCGAGCAGGCCAAAAAACATGCACCCTGCATCATATTCATCGATGAGATCGATGCGGTGGGTCGTCATCGTGGCGCCGGCCTGGGTGGGGGTCACGATGAACGTGAGCAGACTTTGAACCAGTTACTGGTGGAAATGGACGGCTTTGAAGGTAATGAAGGCGTAATAGTTATTGCGGCCACCAACCGTCCGGACGTTCTGGATCCGGCACT
>CBDULX010000303.1:0-2438 GCA_965368175.1 uncultured Gammaproteobacteria bacterium
CAATGGTATACTTCGAAAATGTTTAAACGCTATATTTCAGTCATCGATCGCTATATATTCAAGGAGCTGCTGTTTACCTGGCTGGCGGTGTCGCTGATTCTAATGCTGATTTTACTGAGCAGTACATTGGCGCAGTTATTGAAGCGCGCTTCGGAAGGCAGTATTCCACAGGATACCATTCTGGTGTTTCTGGGAATTATTAGTGTGCGTTATTTGATACTGGTATTGCCCCTCAGTCTGTATCTTGGGGTATTGTTTACCTTTAGCCGTCTTTATAAAGATAACGAAATGGCGGTGCTTAGCGCCTGTGGTGTTGGCCTGGCTCGTTTGTATCGTCCATTATTTATCATCGTTATCCCGGTTTCCCTGTTGATGTTTGGCATGACACTTTATGCGGTGCCCGCATTGTCACATCAATACAAGTCGCTGGAAGCCGAAATTGAAAATCGTTCTGAGTTAACCGGACTCCTCGCAGGTCGTTTTAATGAATCCAGTGATGGTAATACTATTATGTTCCTGGAAAAACAGTCCGGGGATCGGCATTCGATGGAAAACATCTTCCTGCACCAGAAAAACCAGCAACAGGTTGATATAGAAACTGCTGCCAGTGCTCATCGTTATAAAGATGAGTCCGGTCGGGGTTTTATCCTGTTTAAGAATGGCCGGCAGTATCAGGGGCAACCGGGTCGGCAGGATTTTCGAATTATTGAGTATGAAAAACATGGCGTATATATAAAGGAAAAAGAGCTGGGACGAAAAGTAACCGACTTAGGCGCTTTGCCTACTTCTCAAATATGGAATTCGAAACAACGAGCTTATCAGGCAGAATTTCAGTGGAGAATTGCCATTCCCATAGCCACTTTTCTGCTGGCCTTGCTGGCGGTGCCCTTAAGTTATACCCAGCCCCGTAAAGGTCGTTATTCACGACTGGCTCCGGCAATACTTATCTACCTGGTGTTTTCAAATTTAATGAGTGTCGGACAAACCTGGATTGAAAATGGCACTACCCCGGTCTGGCTGGGTTTATGGTGGGTGCATGGTGGTTTGCTGATAGTAATTCTGTTCTGGCTGTTTTTGCGTGCCGGTGGATTTTATCGTTATGTCAGGTTTACAAAAGTGCAAAAAGTATGAGCATACTGGATCGTTACATAGCCCGAACTATAGTATCCGGCACACTAATGACACTATTCGTGCTGGGATCATTACTGGCATTTGTCGATTTTGTGTCTGAAATTGGTAATGTAGGTAAAGGTCAGTATACCGTTCTGGATGCCGCCACTTATGTACTACTAAGTTTACCCAAGCGGCTTTATGAACTGTTTCCTACGGCGGTATTACTGGGTAGCTTATTGAGCCTGGGGACTCTGGCCAGTAACAGTGAATTAATTGTGGTGCAGGCCGCAGGTATATCAATTATGCGTATCGTGCGCGCGGTATTACAGGCAGGCCTGATCGTGGTGATCATGGTGGCCCTTATCGGTGAACTGGTGGTGCCGGATAGTGAGCGCAAAGCGCAGACTATACGAGCGGTGGCACTCAAACAGAATATTTCACTGGGACAGCATGGTTTCTGGGCCAAGGACAGTCAGTTATATATAAACGTTGGACGGGTTTATCCGGATTACCAGCTGGGTAACCTGGAAATTTATGAGCTGGATGAAAACAAGCAGTTAAAACAGCTCATTCACGCTCAATCCGCTTATTACAAGAACGGTAGCTGGTTACTAAAAAATGTACAGCGCACTCAGATACTGGGTGATAGCATTGCCAGTGATCAACTGGAAACACTTGAATGGCCAAGATTATTAAATCCCGATCTGTTTAATGTCGTCAGTGTAAAACCGGCCACCATGTCAGCCATAGATCTGTATCGCTACAGTAGTTACCTTCGCACCAACGATCTTGATGCCAGTCATTATCAACTGGCGTTCTGGATAAAAGTGATGACACCTATATCCAGCCTGGTAATGTTATTAATTGCCTTGCCGTTTGTATTTGGTTCTCAACGCAGTAACGGCTCAGGTTATCGGGTACTGGTTGGTTTATTGCTGGGTGTTGGCTTCTTCATGTTGAATCGAACCGTTAATCACCTGGGGCAAATATACGGCGTGCATCCCTTTATTAGTGCATCGGCACCGGTTATTCTGGTGGCAATAGCAGGTTTGCTTGCCATACGAAAGGTGCGTTAATTTATTTGTTTATTAATTAATTTTGATTAAACGGGTGTCAGATAAAATATCATGCCAGGTTCGCTTCTCCGGCTCACCCAGAGCCCATAAAAAACCCAGACCAAATAACATAATCGATACAAAACCTGCCAGAAATCTGACAAATGCGATTTTCCAGCTAATGGCGACGCCTGTTTCTGTAATTAACTGAATGCGCCAGGTGCGCATACCCAGTGTCTGGCCGCCGTGGGTCCAGAACCAGCCAAAAAA
>CBDULX010000304.1:0-2398 GCA_965368175.1 uncultured Gammaproteobacteria bacterium
GCTCCCTGGTACCGGTCTGGGCCTGAATATATGCAAACATATTATTGAGGCCCATAATGGGCACATTGGATTTGAATCTGACCCGGATAATCTCACCGTATTTTATTTTACCCTGGGCCTGGCTTCAAAATGATAGTTTCAGCTGTAGTCCATAGCTTACCGGAACAGCGATGGACAGGGTAGATGTGGCACCTGGTTCAGGCAGCCACGGAATATATCCTGTTCTCTATGGGCGCCTGTATAGTACTTCAGTTGCTGGGTTTTGTTCTGATTATAAGCTTTTAACTGGCCCGTGAGTTTTTCTGACAAACGAATAAATTTTATAATTATCATATAGATACGAGTAAGTTCTCGCATATTAATTACTATATCATTGTTTACTAATATAGCGATCATTAATACAATCTTAAACTCAATTTAATTGAGGAAAGACAAATGCAAAAGCGTGCTCGCTCAGCCACATTTGGCGTTATATTATTATCATCGCTGGTTCTGTTCATGGCGTCATCACAACGTGCCAATGCGTGGTTTTTTGATCCATTCGAAAACATGGTGGAAACAGTACTCGATAGTATTGAGACCATCATACTGGGTTTGTCAGCCGATATAGGCACAATGTCAGATCGAATTTTGGTGATGTCTGACAATATCGGTATTATGGCGGATAGAATCGGTGAAATGGCAGACCGTATTGTTTACACTGAAGAACTGATGGTATCTGTCATTTCTGATAGTGGAGTGTCTAGCCTGATTACCTCACCCACTGAAGGTACTGTTGTTTCACGTACGATACCTGTTGATATTACGCTGTCTAGCCTGAAAACTGACTATCTATTGTATATATCAAACAATGCCGATATGTCAGGTGCCACCAATGCACTGGTGCAAAATAGTGATACCACTATCGCCTGGAGTCGGGTGCCTGACTTTGCCACTGGCAGCAAATTATATATCGCTGTTAAAACAGTGGGGGGTACCACCAGCAGTGATTTTTCCAACACGGTGATGTTGAATTTACAGTAACAGCTATACATACAACGACTTTATAATCAGGAGCAAACTGGCTCACTTTTTGTTTAACCAAGCCTGCCCTGAGTCAGGGAACCCCTGATGTGTTGTCATTTCGACCAAAAGGAGAAATCTTGCTGTTGATAGCTGTATAAATATCAAACATTTATGATCCCTCCATTTAAGTCGGGATGACATATTATGAATTAATCAGAGGTTCCCTGGTCCAGGCGATTGAAAGAATATGAATATTATAAAGGCGCACAATCTGGCCTGTCCTATTGATGGCCTGCGACTGGATATACAGGAAAAACAGCTGATTTGTGCCAATGGCCATACTTTTGATGTTTCCCGGCAAGGATATGTAAACCTGTTACCTGTACAGCATAAGCGTTCGAAACAGCCCGGTGATAGTAAGGAGATGGTGGGTGCAAGAACTCAATTCTTGAACTCAGGCCTGTATGAACCTGTAGCCAATAAGCTGGCTGAAATTTTATATGCACAAATTACTGGAGAAAATGAAGTTTGCATTCTGGATGCAGGCTGTGGTGAGGGTTATTATTTAGATTATGTTTTAAATTATTTAAAAAATGAAAATATTTTTAATGATATTTCTTTCATAGGTCTGGATATATCGAAGCCCGCAATAGCGGAATCTTCAAAAAGAAACAAGGAAATTAGCTGGGTAGTTGGTACTAACAGACAGCCGCCAGTAGATTATGCCAGCGTGAATATTATTTTATGTGTGTTTGGTTTCCAGAGTTTCGAGGGTTTTAAGAAGATATTAAAATCAAATGGCAAGATTATTCTGGTCGAGCCAGGACCAGATCATTTAAAGGAATTGAGAGAAATTATCTACGTGGAAGTCAGGAAATCAGAACCACAGGATCTGACTTATCTTGAAGTAACCGGATTTTCGATGGTAAACAGCCAGCAACTTAAATTTAAAACAGGAGAAATTGACAATAAAAATATTAATAACCTGCTTTTGATGACGCCGCATTTTTACAGGGCAAATAAAGAAGGCAGAGAAATGGCAAGTCATTTAGAAAAACTTGAGTTAACAGTTGATGTTGTTTTCAGGGTTCTGGAAAATATATAAAACTTTTTGCAATGTGTAAGTCAGGTTTTCATCTACTAGTTTGATCACAGCTGTCCATTTATTACTTCATTTTATTACGTCATTCTGGCGAAGGCCAGAATCCATCTACCAGCAAAAACTAAAATTATAGCTAAAAGTCGCTCTAAACTTTTGGATACCGGCTAAAAGCATGCCGGTATGACGATTATTATCTGATACATTTCTTTGCTGACAGCAATACTGTTTTCATGTTTCTTAGGTCATGTTAATGTTTTCTACCTTTGCCTGTAATGGTTCGACAATGTTAGT
>CBDULX010000305.1:0-2348 GCA_965368175.1 uncultured Gammaproteobacteria bacterium
AGATTGTCGTAGAATCTGTCGGTTAACTGCAGTGCCACTTTATCTGGATAATAATGCAACCACTGCATTGGATCCGGTGGTGCTGGAAGCCATGCTGCCGTACCTGCAATCCATTTATGGTAACCCCTCCAGTGTACATCGCTATGGCCGACTGACTCGCGATGCACTGGAGTTGTCGCGACATCAGGTCGCCAGTCTGGTCTCGGCACAGCCAGGTCAGGTAATATTTACCTCGGGAGGAACCGAGGCCAATAACCTGGCCATCAAAGGTGTATTAGCCGGGATGAAATCAGCACGATTTGCGGTAAGTGCTATAGAACATGCCTCTTTAATGGAACCGGCCCTGAGTATGCAAAGCAGTGGCTTGCAAATGGATGTGATCGCTGTGACGTCCGGCTGTAAAGTCTCCGAGCAGCATCTGGTTGAAGCCATCAGTGAACAGACCCGGCTGGTCTCGGTGATGCTGGCCAATAATGAAACCGGGGTTATTCAGCCGGTGCAGGCATTATGCGAAATTTCGCATCGCGTTGGCGCTCTGTTTCATACCGATGCGTCCCAGGCAGTGGGTAAAATCCCGGTCGATTTTAGCCAGCTGGGGGTGGATATGATGACTTTGTCATCACATAAAATATATGGCCCACAGGGTACAGGGGCGTTGATTGCCGATCGTTCCATCGATATTCATCCCGTGTTACTGGGCGGTGGCCAGGAACGAAATAAACGCAGCGGCACTGAGAACATTGCCGCTATCGTGGGTTTTGGTAAGGCAGCGGAATTGGCCGGCGCAGAACTTGAATCCAGACAACGACTGACTCGTCAGCTCAGGGATCAACTGGTCAGTGAATTGACAAACATTCAACGAGTAGTGGTGTTTGCAGCAGAAGAACAGCGACTGCCCAATACGGTTCAGTTCGCGGTCGAAGGTTTTGATGGTGAAACCCTGTTAATGCAACTGGATAAACAGGGGATAGCGGTGTCCAGTGGCTCAGCCTGTCATACTGGCAGAACTGAGCCCAGCCATGTGCTGATGGCGATGGGCGTGGCGGAACAGATTGCCAAAAGTGCAATTCGAGTGAGCTTTGGTAAGGACAACAAAGTTGAAGATATTAAGCAGTTTATGGATGCGTTGAACAATATTTTGATGTGAAAGGTTAACACGTGAGCAATTTAAAATTACCCATTTATTTCGACTACTCAGCGACCACGCCCGTAGACCAGCGCGTGGCCGACGCCATGATTCAATGCATGACGGTGGAAGGCAATTTTGGTAACCCGGCCAGTCGCAGCCACGCCTATGGCTGGGACTCGGAACAGGCGGTGGAAACCGCCCGCGGCCATATTGCCGCCCTGATCAATGCCGATCCGCGTGAAATCGTGTTTACTTCCGGTGCCACCGAATCCGACAATCTGGCGATCAAAGGCGTGGCGCATTTCTATCAGAAAAACGGCAAGCACATCGTCACCTGTAAAACCGAACACAAAGCCGTGCTCGACACCTGTCGTCAGCTGGAGCGGGAAGGCTACGAAGTGACCTATCTCGATCCCGAAGCCAACGGTCTGATCGATCTCAACAAACTCAAAGCCGCGCTGCGCCCGGACACCATCCTGGTCAGCATCATGCACGTGAACAACGAAATCGGCGTGATCCAGGACATCGAAGCCATCGGCGAACTGTGTCGAGAGAACAAAACCCTGTTCCACGTCGATGCGGCCCAGAGCGCCGGCAAAGAGCCCATCGACCTGGCGCGCATGAAAGTGGATTTAATGAGCTTCTCGGCGCACAAAATCTACGGCCCCAAAGGCATCGGCGCGCTCTATGTGCGGCGTAAACCCCGGGTGCGCATTGAAGCCCAGATGCACGGCGGCGGTCACGAACGCGGCATGCGCTCCGGCACCCTGGCCACCCACCAGATCGTCGGCATGGGCGAAGCCTTTCGCATCGCCAAAGAAGAAATGGTCAGTGAAAACGAACGTATTTTAACACTGCGCAATCGATTGTGGGACGGCTTCAAGGACATGGAAGAAGTGTACCTGAACGGCGATGAACAGCACCGCATTGCCGGCAGCCTCAACGTCAGCTTCAACTTCGTCGAAGGCGAAAGCCTGATCATGGCGTTAAAAGACATTGCCGTGAGCTCTGGATCGGCGTGCACCAGCGCCAGCCTGGAACCCAGCTACGTGCTGCGTGCGCTGGGTCGCAGCGACGAACTGGCGCACAGCTCGCTGCGCTTCAGCATTGGTCGATACACCACGGAAGAAGAAATCGACTACACCATCGAACTGGTGAAAAATGCGGTGAGCAAACTGCGCGACCTGTCCCCGCTGTGGGACATGTACAAAGACGGCAT
>CBDULX010000306.1:0-2224 GCA_965368175.1 uncultured Gammaproteobacteria bacterium
TTATTGTATTTCAGTACTAAGAATAGCATTCATCAGTCGTGAGCAATGGTTTTATCGGTAAATAAATAGTCTTTAAGTTCTTTGTCAAAAGCTGGATCCTGTCGACGTATCCACTCAAGAACCATCGCAGCATGTTCTTTTTCTTCATCACGATTATGTGCAAGTATGGCTTTCAGTTCCTTGTTCTTGCAGGCATCAACCCTCTGATTATACCAGTCCACGGCTTCGAGCTCTTCCATTAAAGAGACAATAGCACGATGCATATCGCGGGTTTCGTCGCTGAGTTCATTGATCGGTTCGTGGTAGCCTTCATTAGACATAATGGACCTCGTTTTTGTTATCTCGTCTGGTCTGATGATTTGCCAGGTAATATACAGCAATCAACTTAAACCCTATAATTATCATTTATTGTATATGATAACTACTAAAAACATGAAATATAAAGATCTTCGGGATTTTATTACGCAACTGGAAGCAAAGGGCGAACTAAAACGGATAAGTGTGGAAGTGGATCCGGTGCTGGAAATAACAGAGATTTGCGATCGAACCTTACGTGCTGCAGGGCCTGCGCTGTTATTCGAGAATGTGAAAGGCACAGATATACCTGTATTAGCCAATCTTTTCGGAACACCCACTCGAGTAGCGATGGGCATGGGGGAAGAATCGGTAGATGCTTTGCATGAAGTGGGTAAATTACTGGCATTTCTGAAAGAGCCCGATCCACCAAAGGGAATGAAAGACGCCTGGGAGAAATTGCCTATTTTTAAACAGGTACTGAATATGGCACCCAAACAGGTGTCACGGGGTGAATGTCAGAAGTATGTCATCGAAAAAGATGACATAGATCTGTCAAAGATACCGGTTCAAACCTGCTGGCCAGAAGATGTGGCTCCGCTAATTACCTGGGGCCTGGTGGTCACCAGGGGTCCCAATAAAGAACGGCAGAATCTGGGTATATATCGACAGCAGGTCATAGGTAAAAATCGGGTGATTATGAGGTGGTTATCCCACCGCGGGGGAGCGCTGGATTTTAAGGACTGGCAGCTGGCCCATCCCGGTGAACCCTTCCCGGTTGCGGTTGCCCTGGGAGCTGATCCAGCAACTATTTTGGGCGCGGTAACCCCAGTGCCAGATACCCTGTCAGAATATGGCTTTGCAGGTTTATTGCGAGGAAGTAAAACCGAAGTTTGTGAATGTAAACTGAGTAACCTGCAGGTACCCTCATCGGCGGAATTTGTACTGGAGGGCTTTATATATCCTGATGATATGGCACCGGAAGGACCCTATGGAGACCATACCGGTTATTACAATGAGGTCGAACAGTTTCCAGTGTTCAGCATAGAAAAAATTACCCATAGAAAAGACCCTATTTACCACAGCACCTATACCGGCAGACCACCGGATGAACCCGCTATTCTGGGGGTAGCCCTGAACGAAGTATTTGTTCCCATATTACAAAAGCAGTTCCCCGAGATTGTTGATTTTTATTTACCACCAGAAGGATGTTCATATCGAATGGCTGTGGTCAGTATGAAAAAACAGTATCCAGGACATGCTAAGCGAGTGATGATGGGTGTGTGGTCATATCTTCGCCAGTTCATGTACACCAAATTCGTTATAGTAGTAGATGAGGATATAAATGCCCGCGACTGGAATGATGTTATCTGGGCCATGACTACCCGTATGGATCCAGCCCGTGATACCACGATTATTGAAAACACCCCTATCGATTATCTGGATTTTGCATCACCGGTTTCCGGCCTGGGTTCGAAGATGGGCTTTGATGCCACCAATAAATTACCTGGAGAGACTGATCGGGAATGGGGCAGGCCAATAGTCATGGACCCGAATGTAAAACAACGGGTAGATGATATGTGGGATGAGCTGGCTATATTTTCAGGGGATAAGGAATGAGTGACAAAAAATATTATGTCAAGAATAGCGGTATACACGGTAAAGGCCTGTTTGCCAGTAAAACCATTAAGCTGGGTGAAGTCATAGGTGCAATTAAATATAACCCCACTGAAAAAGATGGCCCGCATGTTTTATGGGTGAATGACCAGGGTATACTGGTGGAATCAGATCTTAAATATATAAACCATAGTGCCAGGCCTAATGCCTGTTACTGTGAAGATTTAGATGTGGTTGCATTGAAACTAATAAACAAGGATGAAGAAATTACTCACGACTATGGGGAAGAGTGGATAGAATGATAGTTGTAAGT
>CBDULX010000307.1:0-2155 GCA_965368175.1 uncultured Gammaproteobacteria bacterium
TGCGTGCTCGCGCCCTGGCCAAACGTCTGGGGGATGCCGAACTGGCCATCATCGACAAACGTCGTCCCAAGGCCAATGTGGCTCAGGTGATGAACATCATCGGTGATGTGGAAGGCAAAAACTGCGTGCTGGTGGATGACCTGGTGGACACCGCCGGTACCCTGTGCAAAGCCGCCCGAGCCCTGAAAGACCATGGTGCCCTGAGTGTGTCGGCCTACTGTACCCACGCGGTGCTGTCGGGTCCTGCGATTGATAATATCAACAACTCCGTGCTCGACGAGCTGGTGGTGACCGACACCATCCCGCTCAGCTCCGAAGCCGAAGCCTGCAGCAAAATCCGCCAGTTATCCATCGCCACCATGCTGGCAGAAACCATCCGCCGTATCCATAACGACGAGTCTGTATCGTCCATGTATATGGACTAATTACGGTTGTCGTCACCAGATTAACGCAAAAAATTTGCCACGGAGCCGCAGAGAACACAGAGGTTTGTGATTATATAAAAATGCTCTGTGCTCTCTGTGACTCTGTGGCTGAATTTAAAGATCAGGCCCATAGTACGAATAATCGTTCCCAGGCCGGGTTGCTTCATGTATAATTCGCGCTCATTTTTTCGCCTTTTCTATGGTCGCGTTGAAGAGGCAATATTCTACGGAGCAATACTATGTCGTCTATCGAATTAAACGCTGAACTGCGTACAGACCTGGGGAAAGGTGCGAGCCGCCGCCTGCGTCACGCAGAAAAAATGCCTGCTATCCTTTACGGTGCAGGAAAAGACCCCGTTGGTCTTACTCTGGAGCAAAAAGCGGTTCGTGCTCTTCAGTCCAATGAGGCGTTCTACTCATCGGTTCTGGATCTGAAAGTAGACGGCAAGGCTGAGCAGGTCATCATCCGTGATGTGCAGCACCATCCCTTCCGTGTAGAGCTAACGCACATCGACTTCCTGCGTGTGGACAACAAGTCCGAGCTGCGCGTTCATGTGCCTCTGCATTATATTAATGAAGAGAAATGCCCGGGCGTGAAACAGTTTGGTGGTCAGGTCAGCCATCTGGCGGTTGAAGTTGAAATCGAGTGTCTGCCTAAAGATATCCCTGAGTTCATCGAAGTGGATATCATAGCCATGAACGTCGGCGACATTCTGCATCTGTCCGACATTAAGGTGCCTGAGGGCGTAGAAATCCTGGCACTGAAACAGGGTGACGATCACGACACCGCTATTGTTTCCGTGCATCTGCCCAAGGGTGGCGCTTCATTAGATGAAGAAGAGGCTGAAGGTGAAGAAGCGGCCGGTGAAGTTGAAGGCGAAGGCGAAGATTAACCAGAGCTGACTGACCCCGGATGGCGGCGAAAACCGTAAACATTGATCTCATTGTAGGTCTTGGCAATCCAGGGGCTCAGTATGAGCAAACCCGGCACAACGCCGGGTTCTGGTTCGTTGAAGAAATTGCGCGTCTTAAGGGCGCGCATTTTCGTCCTGACAGCAAATTTTCCGGTGAAGTCTGCAAAGTCGTGGTGGAAGGTCGGGAACTCTGGCTACTCAAACCCGATACCTTCATGAATCGCAGCGGTCAGGCGGTACAGAAGCTGGCCTCGTTTTATAAAATCCCCGTCGATCAAATCCTGGTGGCCCACGATGAGCTGGACCTGGAACCGGGTACGGCGCGGTTAAAAACCGCCGGCGGCCATGGCGGCCATAACGGACTTAGAGATATCATTGCCCATCTGGGCAAGGACTTTCAGCGCTTGAGAATTGGCATAGGCCATCCCGGTCATCGCGACCAGGTCACCGACTATGTTCTGCACCGGGCATCACAGGATGACCAGATTGCCATCGACAACGCCATCGACGATGCCTTAAGGGTGCTACCGCTACTGGCGGAAGGCAGCTGGGAAAAAGCATTGCATCGGTTACACAGTAAATAAGCATCATGTTGTCATTTCGAATGTGTTTGTCATTTCGAGCACATTTATAGTTTAAAGTGCATTTGTCATTTCGAACGAAGTGAGAAATCTTGAACTACCGGCAACGATTATTAACACACAAGGCAGGTTCATATCATGGGCTTTAAATGCGGCATAGTGGGCCTACCCAATGTAGGCAAATCCACCTTATTCAACGCACTCACCCGGGCGGAAATCCAGGCGGAAAACTATC
>CBDULX010000308.1:0-2150 GCA_965368175.1 uncultured Gammaproteobacteria bacterium
ACGAGTTGTTTAACAAAATGATTCGAGCTAAAAATTTCCAGTCAGCCATGACCATGTTAAGACAGCTTGAATTTGCCCTGTTCGATTTCAGGTTGTATATGGAATATGGCACAGACTCGTTCAGTGATGTTCAAGGTTTACTGAATGAAGTACGAGAAAAAGTCTCCGTTATTAAAGCACCGGAGTTTAATCGGTTCCAGCATGGCTTTGCGCATATATTCTCTGGTGGCTACTCGGCAGGTTATTACAGTTATAAATGGGCTGAGGTTTTATCCGCGGATGCATTTTCGAAATTTGAAGAACAGGGTATTTTCAATCAACAGACCGGGCAGGCTTTTTTAAAAGAAGTGCTTGAGAAAGGTGGTTCGGAACCCGCAACCACCCTGTTTATGAATTTTATGGGCAGGAAGCCATCCATTGACGCATTATTAAGGCACAGTGGTCTGGTATGAATTTCAATCGACCGGTTGCTTTGACATGCTATTAGCCAGAAGCAGACTGATTAAATAATTTAAAACTTTGCCACAGAGGCACAGAGAACACGGAGATTTTATAAGTACGCCCTGATACAACCACGACTGTTTTCTCTGTGCCTCTGTGGCAAATCTTTTGATTTTAAGTTAGTAAACGTCAGATTCAGGGTATTTTGAGACACTCAGCGCAGACTTGAATTGTCAGACCTGGTTTGAGTCGCCAGGTATTCATTAACCTTTGCCACGAGTACGAGAGCGAGTGATTTTATCCGCATCTTCAAGTACCCGTTTTTCAAGATGTTTGATAATGATTCCTGCAACATCCTTACTACTGGCAGCTTCGATTCCTTCCAGCCCGGGAGATGAATTGACTTCCATCACTACCGCGCCATGATTAGAGCGAAGTAAATCGACACCGCATACATCCAGCCCCATAATATTTGCAGCTCTGACTGCGGTAGATCTTTCCTCGGGTGTTAGACGGGCTAATGTGGCGGAACCACCTCGATGAAGATTGGAACGGAACTCACCTTCAGGTCCCTGACGTTTCATTGCAGCAACCACCTTGCCTCCTACAACGAAACAACGGATATCAGAGCCGCCGGCTTCAGTAATATATTCCTGAACCATGATGTTTGCTTTAAGCCCCATGAAAGCCTGAATAACACTTTCGGCCGCTTTTTGCGTTTCAGCCAGAACCACCCCAATTCCCTGGGTACCTTCCAGTAGCTTGATTACCAGCGGTGCACCACCCACCGTCTTAATCAAATCATTAATATCGTCCGGGTCATGGGCAAAGCCAGTAACTGGTAGACCTATACCTTTTCTTGCCAGTAACTGCATAGAGCGTAATTTATCCCGTGAACGGGTTATAGCGACCGATTCGTTTAATGGCAGTACATTCATCATTTCAAATTGACGGAGTACGGCAGTACCATAAAAAGTTACAGATGCACCAATCCTGGGTATTACAGCATCGAAGTTTTGCAGAACCTCACCACGGTAGTGTATGGAAGGTCGATTTGATGTGATATTCATATAACAGTGTAGTATGTCGATGACCTTAACTGAATGGCCCTGGGATTCCGCTGCTTCGACTAGCCGACGAGTTGAATAAAGTTTTTTATTACGTGAAAGTATAGCAATCTTCATGCTTATCCTTGGAAGTTAGCAAACGACGTTTGCATTATTTTACAGGTTTTTTACCAACCAGATAGGACGCCGCAGATTTGACCAGAAATTGATCTGACATAGCGGTGCGACCAAGTAACATTCGAAATTTCATAGAGTCACGATTGGTGAGTGTAAATTCAGCCTGCCAGCTGAATTCACCCATAGCAATTTGTGTTTCTATGACATAACGATTTTCAGTATGACCACCGGAGTCGGTAACATTCCGTTCATCAATTACCCGTGCTTCACACTCAATCACCTGATCGTTATTGTTTTGATGAGGGTGCATACCAAACCTTACCCAGAGATTTCCATCGCGTTCAAAGGGATCTACATGGAAGGCGTGGAGGGCGGATGTACGAGCTCCGGTATCCAGTTTGGCTTTTATATGGGGAATATTAAGTTCTGGTAGTGCCACCCATTCCCGCCAGCCAACAACTGTTAAATGTTGATTTTTTTTCATGATAATATGGCTATTCAGGATCAGTAAATAATATAATTAAT
>CBDULX010000309.1:0-2080 GCA_965368175.1 uncultured Gammaproteobacteria bacterium
ATTTTCTGTTTTCGAAAGAACCTGGTTCAACAGGTACTGTTTGAATTCTCCATTGACCAGTCTGAGATGGGTAAACCATGTATAAAGCCTCTTCAGATAAGGCATGAACTGTTCTTTTCCACGGGGTATATTTTTCTAATACGATCACTCTTGGATCTTCTGCATCATCGATAGCTTTAGCCACAATCTCTTTCGCACTAATACCACCGTTAGCCGATGCGATGAATCGAGTTAAAACACGCGACGCAAAATCAACCGCTTCATCAAAACAGGTATCAAAGTGACTATCTTCTTGCCAGGTCGGGTTAAACATTCCAATAGTTTGGCTCAGGCTAATACCTTTAGAAACACCTTCGACATGACCACAATCGATGGCATCAATCGCTGATACCAGGCCTGCATCAACAGCATTTGCTACGTCCCGGTTACCCTGGCATATTTCCACGCCATATTTCTGCCAGATCAAACCAAACGAAGAATACGGAATACCATTGTCGCGCTCACCTGCACCACCACGTTGATGATGATCAAAACGGTCTGTATCCGAGTCATACTCACCGCCTACATCAACCACGATATCTGCCCTGGCGATAAGCTCTAAATCTCGTGTGCGAACGAGCTTAAAAGAAGGGAATATACTCTTGAGTGCAGCGATACTTAAAACATCATCTGCATGAAAATTACCGTTATGAGTTGCTATCGTTTTATCATTCATTTGTTTTGTGTCATGTTAGAAAGGGATGAGGGTATCACTATTGATTGATCCCTACTTGTCGTCTCTGAGGGCATCATCTGCATTCCAGCCTTTGGTTCTGGCAAAATCCATTGCTTCCTGAAAGATGCGCGCATGCTTTTCGCGTAATTCGGGAGGTAGCTGTGAAGGCAGGTTTCCGTAAGGCTCCCACGCTTTGGCGACTTGATCGTAGAGATTATCCAGCCGCTGTGCAGTCCAGCCGCTGCAGTCTTCAGTTTCCGGCAATATGTCAAACACCCAGGCATCGCGGATCATTTTTCCGTGACCGTGCATTCCGCCGGTGGGATCGTTTTTTATTCCAGGGTATATCGAATCTGACATGTTGAACTCAGTCGCGGGCAAAGCTTTATTTTAACGACTTTTGCCGTTGATTTCAGGGGCCACTGAATTAAAGTAATTAAAGGGCTCTGACCCCTTTAATTACAAGTCAACGATACAGCATCACCGCTTCCTGCTCAGCGATCCATGCGGCCTCGTCCGCTGACGCAATGGCGTCCAGGTCACCCGGTGTGGCTTCCGAATCGTCCACCCACTGGCGCAGGAGTTCACTGCCATTGATCACATCGATGGCAAGACGGTCAATTTCATATTCGTAAGGGAAGTCTCGCCAAAGGTCGTAATCCGGCTGCTGTCGGCGCAAAGCCTTGAAGGCCAGGGCCATCAGCCGCCAGGGTTTAAACCCGGCATGATCATAGGCCCCATCTTCCACATGAATCTGCACACCGGCGCATAGCTTTTCTGCATGCTTATGGAAGGTGGGCTCGACCCAGCACTCCCGGAGTCGACATCCCTGCAACCAGTGGGGAGCAAGATTCTGCATCTCCATCAGCAGCATCCGCGAATCCAGATCCGGTGCCCCGAACAACTCCAGGGGCCGGGTGGTACCACGTCCCTCAGACAGGGTCGTGCCCTCCAGCATGACTGTGCCGGCATAGCAGCGTGCCATCCAGAGATTGGGCGCATTGGGACTGGGATTGATCCAGCTGCGTTCACTCAGGGGCCAGCCGTAGCCCGGCCCGGAACCGGGCGCCCAATCCTGCATGGTTACTACCTCGCATTCCACGTCCAGCTTCAGCATATCAACAAACCACAGGGCCAGTTCACCCATGGTAAGACCGTGACGCATGGGTAAAGGGCCCGCTCCGACGAAACTCTCCCAACCCGGTCGCAATGTCAGCCCTTCGACCGGACGACCAGCCGGGTTAGGTCTGTCCAGCACCACCACCTTCTTGCCGGTTTGCGCCGCTGCTTCCAGCATATAGCGCAAGGTAGTAATGAAGGTATAGATACGGCAGCCCAGATCCTGCAGATCCACCAGCAGCACAT
>CBDULX010000310.1:0-1997 GCA_965368175.1 uncultured Gammaproteobacteria bacterium
ATGAAGAAATTACTCACGACTATGGGGAAGAGTGGATAGAATGATAGTTGTAAGTCGCAAGTCGTAACTTAAAGATGCCCTAATCGCTGGTTTTTTGCCTTAAGTAACTCCGTGCTCTCTGTGTCTCTGTTGCAAAAATCATCGAATTTTTTGTAGGCTGTTTTTCCAGTCCGGGTTTGGTTTGTCCTTGCCCAGATCGATAATCTGTCCTACTTCATTTTCGTACCAGCCCTGGTGATTTTGTAAGGGTTCTACCTGGTAACCCCACCAGGCACCTGTTTTATCCTGGGCGATCCAGCACACCCAATCTGGTAATTTTTCGTGATTGAACGTCATTGATTAAGATGTTTCCATTAGATTATCCAGTTCGTCATCCATATGCATCATGGTCAGTTCGCTAAAGCCACCGATCCATTTTCCATCGATAGTGATTTGTGGGACGGTTCGCGCGCCTTCGGTTTTTTCTGACATTTCACGAAGCGCAGCCCGGTCAGTATCTACTCTGACTTCTTCATAGGGTATGTTCCATTTTATAAGAAGGTTTTTGGTTTTGTCACAGATAGGACAGCGGCCTGTGCTGTAGATTTTCAAGCGAGCCATTACTTTTCCTGATTAAATTTGCATTAAGAGTATAGTAAATCGATTTAGAATAGATCTAAACCTTTAATTTTGTTGGGTTTTTGATTGAATACTTTAAGTTGTAAGATAGATCATGCACAATGCCCCCCCTGCTAGAGATCTGAGGTATACATGACATATAAGGTGACGATTCAGCCCACCGGCCATGAATTTGAAGTTAATGACAATGAATCAGTGCTGGATGCGGCCATGCGACATTCAATCGAGCTACCTTATGGTTGTCGAGGTGGAGCCTGTGGCCGTTGTGCAGGATCCCTGCTCCAGGGCAAAGTGAAATACGAACGTCATCCTGTCGCACTGAAAGATGACATGATCAGTCAAAATAAAGCATTGTTGTGTAAGGCCATACCAGAATCAGACCTGGAAATTAAAATAGAGGAAATTGTTGGCAGTCATGGCATTGAGGTGAAATCCCTGCGCTGTCGGGTGGATGAAAAGAACCGGCTGAATCACGATGTGATGCAGGTTAAGTTGAAGCTGGCAGGTGATGACCGACTACAGTTCCTTGCGGGCCAGTACCTGGAATTCATTTTGCAAGGAGGCAAACGTCGGGCATTTTCTATTGCCAATGCCCCCCATGATGACGAGTTAATCGAGCTGCATATTCGTCATGTAGAAGGAGGTAAATTCACCGATTTCCTGTTCAATGAAATGGAAGACAGGGCCATGCTTAGGATAGAAGGGCCTCTGGGTAGTTTTTATTTACGGGAAGATTCAGATAGACCCATTATTATGATGGGCGGCGGCACAGGTTTTGGGCCATTGAAAGGCATGATCGAACATGCAAATTATGTGAATTTAAACCGCCCAATACATCTATTTGTAGGCGTTCGTTCTTTACAGGATTTGTACATGGATGAGATGGTGAAGCAATGGTTAATAGATAATCCACAGCTTCAATATACCCCGGTTCTGTCGGAACCTCTGGCTGAGGATAACTGGCAGGGTGAAACTGGATATGTGCATGAATCTGTCGCTCGTTTTTATCCGGATCTATCAGCGCAGGAAATATACATGAGTGGTCCGCCAATAATGATCACTGCTGCAGTTGAGTTATTCAGTCAGCAGTCGGCTGACCATAACCACATATATTCCGATGCTTTTGAATTTTCAGTCGATGCACAAAAAGCACTGGCACAGTTAAAGTCGAGTTAAAATTACTAACACTAGTTTAACCATGAGCAAACGATATAAATACTTTAGAAGGTAGTCTGGTAATACAGGTCTTGATTGGATGAGTTAATTAACCTGAAGCTAACGTTTGCGAACTTGAAGTCAAAAAATTTGCCACAGAGTCACAGAGCGCACAGAGAAAACAGTCTTGATTGTATTTGGGCGTACTTATAAAAACTCTGTGT
>CBDULX010000311.1:0-1982 GCA_965368175.1 uncultured Gammaproteobacteria bacterium
ATTTCGTGGAACGAGCCAGAGATAACCTTATTAATATTGAAGATATGACTGGAGGCACTTTTACCCTGTCCAACGGCGGTGTTTTTGGTTCCTTGTTGTCGACACCGATATTAAATCCTCCTCAGAGTGGCATTCTGGGAATGCATAAAATTCAGCAGCGTCCGATCGTGGAGGGTGAGCAGATTGTTGCACGGCCCATGATGTATCTGGCTCTATCTTATGATCATCAAATTATTGATGGCAAACAGGCGGTACAGTTCCTGGTTGCTCTGAAGGATGCTATCGAAGATCCTGCACGAATGATTATTGGCGTTTAACCCCGGAAAAAATAATGACAGATAAATATGATGTGGTGGTGATGGGGGCTGGTCCGGCAGGTTATGTTGCTGCAATTCGTTGCGCACAGCTGGGCCTGACGGTGGCCTGTGTTGATAACTGGGTAAACCCTGAAGGCAAGAATGTACTGGGTGGCACCTGTTTAAATGTTGGCTGCATTCCATCCAAGGCCTTGCTGGAATCATCCGAACTGTATTCAATAGCACAGCATGATTTCGCCAAACACGGAATTAAGCTGTCTGGAGTGAAGCTGGATCTTGACACCATGATGGCCAGGAAAGATCAGATCGTCAGTGAGCTGACCCAGGGCATAGATGGTCTGTTTAAATCCAACAAGGTGACATCCATTACAGGGCACGGTCGGATGCTGACCGATAAACGAGTAGAAGTGACACAGGGTAAGAAAACACAGGTAATCAGTGGTGATAACATTATTATTGCCACAGGCTCTTCGCCAATGGAAATTCCCAGTGCACCTTTAACCGAAGGTCTGATAGTGGACTCGGCAGGTGCATTGTCCTTTAAAGAAGTCCCGAAACGACTGGGGGTGATCGGCGCCGGAGTCATTGGACTTGAGCTGGGCAGTGTATGGAATCGGCTGGGTTCCGATGTGGTGATCATTGAAGCCCAGGACAGTTTTCTCGCCATTGCAGACAATCAGATTGCCCGGGATAGCCTGAAAGTTTTCAGAAAACAGGGGCTGGATGTTCGACTTAATGCGAGACTGGTAGCAACTGAGATAAAAGACGGTCAGGTGGAAGTGCATTATCAGGACACCGATGGTGATCATAAGGAAGTATTCGATAAACTGATTGTGGCCGTAGGCCGTCGACCCAACAGTGATAATGTGTTTGATGAAGAGGCTCAGTTGTTACTGGATGAGCGCAGTTGTATTCATGTAAATGAGCAATGCGAAACATCTTTGCCTGGCGTTTATGCAATTGGTGATGTAGTGCGAGGTCCGATGCTGGCCCATAAAGGCATGGAAGAAGGGGTAATGGTGGCGGACCTGATAGCGGGTGAATTTGCAGAAATGAAATATGACCTGGTACCCTCCGTCATTTATACTCATCCGGAAATTGCCTGGGTCGGTAAAACCGAACAACATCTGAAATCCGCCGGAGAAGAGTACAAGGTCGGCACATTTCCGTTCGCGGCCAGTGGTCGTGCCAAGGCCATGGGAGAAACCACCGGTATGGTGAAAATTTTATCCCAGGCTAAAACTGACCGCATACTGGGTGTACACATACTCGGCGGGCAGGCCTCGGAAATGATTGCCCAGGCGGTTATTGCCATGACCATGGAGCTGAGTGCGGAGGATCTGGGAATGACTATATTTGCCCATCCTACTTTATCCGAGGCTTTCCACGAAGCGTCTCTTGCGGTGAATAATAAAGCTATACATATGGGACCAAAGCGTCGTAAAAACTGAAACACTCAGTTGTATAAATGATCAGATAGCCGTCCATTAATAAAAAGTGAAGATACTATATGAATCTGCATGAATACCAGGCGAAACAGCTGTTCGCCAAATATGGCATGCCTGTGCCTAATAACCGTGTAGTGAGTTCTGCCGGCGATGTTGCCGCCATCCTGAACAGTCTGGGTGGAGACAGGTGGATAGTTAAGGCCCAGGTGCATGCGGG
>CBDULX010000312.1:0-1809 GCA_965368175.1 uncultured Gammaproteobacteria bacterium
CTGTGCCTCTGTGGCAAATCTTTTGATTTCAAGTTAGCGAACGTCAGCTACAGGGGGGTTGGAGACATCCAGCCTTAATCAGAGATTCCCTGGAAGTTTCTCTGAATAAGCCTGGTTGATGATATGCCCTGGTCAGTGCTTGGTGACTAAATGGCCAATCACCCGTGATAGTGCATTATCAAAAATTGAATCGTCTGCCAGGAAGGCCGATTTACCCTGTTCCAGTTCTTCAGCAAAGACTTCTGCATCCTTGTCCAGTACTTTCACACCTAGTCTGTCTACGAAAACGAGACATGCATCTTCCATGATGATGACAGATAATTTGAGACGTCTTTTGGCGCTGTCATCAGAGACAAATATTTCATACCATCCACCGGGTTTAACATAGCTGGGCAGCAAAGTGAGTTTCTGTCGGTTTTGATCAGCCTCTTCCTGCATCGGTGTTATGGTGGCATCTGAAGAAATCTGGTTGGTGAGTTGTTCAAGAGTGATGGTGTCAAAAGCACTTTCATCAAAGTCAGGTTCATCCGGTTTAAATTCAGACTGTTCCAGCATTTCTGTGAATATCTTAACCAGATGTTCTATTGACTCTGTGAGTTTTGACTGGTCCTGTTTTGTTTCAAATAACAGTTCCTCAATGCGTTGGCTGAGTTCCTGGTAGCTATTATTCAGATAAAACCACTGGTTTTGATCATTGATGGGTTGCAGGCTGTTTACCAGGAGTTTTAACAGAGTAATAGCTTCGTTCCATTCTTCACTTTCATTGCCATGCTGTAAATAACGATACAGCATTAGAGTTGCCCAGTATTTAAGGATTAATGGCTGGATTTGTTGTGGAATATAATTATTTTTTACATGGTATTGCAGCTCAATCAACACTATTTGACGTCCATGTTCCTGAAGAATTTTCTTTTGTGTTAGCTTTTCTTTTACGTTCTGGTTTTCGGTTTCATTGACATGCAGACGGTTAAGAGAGGTAAGTGCAGTCTGAAAACTTATGATATTCTTGTCATAGCCGTATAGCAATTGTTGGACGATTAATTCGAGGGTCTGAAACAGTGTGTTATCTGTACTGTCAATGCCTATACCTATGTGTGCAATTTTATCCAGTACATTTCGTCCAGGATGTTTGCGATTCTGAAACAGTTTGCTGTCAAGCATTGCCAGTTTAATAATAGGTATTTGCATTCGTAATAGCAGATTTTTTATTACGCTGGATATATTGCTGTCATCCATGAAAGCATCGAATACCATCTCTACAAAATCGATCGTTTTAGCATCTATAGCAGCCACCGAGCGCATGCTGGTGCCCGGACGCAGTTTGGCCATGCTGTTAAGCAATGACATCTTGAAATCATCTGTTGTGACCCTGGTTTTTTCGCCAGCGACATATAGCGGCTGATAGGTTTGCTGTAAATTAGTTAAGGCCTGGATAATGTCATCGCGACCATAGAACTGCTTGGATGCCGGTGCGGATCTGGATTGGCGTTTGTTGTCTTCATCGTCACCGTGGATAAAGTCGTTGATGATTTTACTAACATCTTCCTGGTCGTCCGTTTTTTTTATATTAGTTTTAGAGTTATCAATAATGTCTGGATTATCCAGGCCGTCAGGTTCGTCAATTATTTCAAGCTCATCAGAATTAGTTTCAGACTGAATATTAATGCCTGGATGATTTAGCTCCTGATGCTCGTCGATTATTTCAAGCTCATCAGAGTTGGTTTCAGACTGAATATCAATATCTGGATGATTGAGTTCTTGAGGTTCGTCAATTATTTCAGGCTCATCGGATTGAGTTTCAGGCTGAAT
>CBDULX010000313.1:0-1777 GCA_965368175.1 uncultured Gammaproteobacteria bacterium
AAGAGTCTCACCGTATTGTTTCCCTGGGATTAACCAAAAAGTTACAAAAAGAACTTGGTCTTAATCAGGATTAAAAATAATTTATTTAAATTAATGGACTGGTCCTTTTACTACTTCCAGGAGAACCGTTGATGCCAACATTGTTACTCTATGCAGTTATCCTTTTCACTGTAGCGCTGGTGCTATATACCATCAGTGTCTGGAGCGAGAGGTTGCAGTGTCAGCTGAAGACCTGGCACCTGGTTGTATTTGGGCTCGGTGTTTTCGCAGATGCGATGGCTACCTGGCTGACTATCGAGTTTGTTGGCGCGATAGTGTTCACGCCTCATGCGATATTCGGTTTTACTTCGCTGTTTCTGATGGCATTGCATTTCATCTGGGCGGTCGCGGTTTATGCTGGTAACAGGAAAGCCGGCATGCGTCAGTTCCATCGCTTTAGCCTGCTGGTATGGTCAGTGTGGATGCTGTCCTACATCACCGGTTTTGTCAGTGGTTTACAGAAGTTCTCCTGACCGTAATAATAGGGGAAGTTAAAGGGTACTGACCCTTTTTATTTCCAACTGAGCTAAGTCGTTAGTTGTGCAAAGGACAATCACCCTTATCACTCTGGTATAAATTATGTTTTCGATTTTTAATGCTCCAAGAGACTATCCAGAAGCTTTTGCCCCTTATTACGAGCAGTTTAATTTTTATGAAGGGCGTGATGTTTGGCTGGAATCTATTAAAAACATTCCTCAAAAAGCAGTGTACCTGTATTCTCTCCATTGGCTTCACCTGGAAGTATACAATGGCGGGTTTTGGCAATATTTTTACAATTCAACTTCAAACTCATATCCAGAAGCATTAGCGGGCTTTTCCGCGATCGGTATGCCAGAGGTGGCCAGGACCATAAAAGACGCTGCTGAAAAGCTTGGCGAAGAATTCCCTTTTGAGAAGGAGCGAAGAATTTCAATAGTTGGGGGCCCTGACGAGCGAATGGATTTTTCAGAAAACGACGATGCTTTCTATGAGCTTGCAGACACAAATCAAATTATCCGAAGAAAACCTAAGTTTGTCCTCTATGCTGACAAGTATGCTCAAAACGTCTGATAACCTGTTAGGCGTAGAAATAAAAGAATTAATGTTGAAGTTGGCCGCTGACTAAAACAGCGGTTATAGTAATAATAGGGGTCAGAGAGCAATCGTTTCTAATATTAGAGTTATTTGTTCTCGACGCTATTTGATTTCGCCATAAGTTCTACTGAACCCGCTTCGCTTTCCAGTAGGTACTGGTCCAGTATGGGTTTTCCAGGCTGGAAATCATGACACCCTTGCTGGAGGAAACATGGAGAAAATCACCCTCGTCTATATACATGCCAACATGACGGGTGAAGATCCCTGTTTTGAAGAACACCATATCGCCAGCTCTTAGCTGGCTTTTTGGTATCGACCGCCCGACCTTCGACTGGTATTCGGTCGACCGGGGCATATCAATTCCAAGCTTTGTTCGATAAGTTTGATAAACCAGGCCAGAACAATCGATACCATTTTTAGACATGCCGCCCAATCGGTGCTGCACATGCCGCCAGTCTTTGTATTGCTGATTCAGTATCTGTTTCACTTGATGTGTATCGCTGAGATCAACACGTTGCCCGGTAACTTTCACCTGTGGATCTTTTGAGCCATGGTAGGGCGTTGTCGAGCAGGCTGCCAGCAACATCGTGCAAACAAATGCAGTTACTAATTTATACATACGAAGTATTTTAGTTGAAAATACGGAGGATTCCGGGGACAGTAT
>CBDULX010000314.1:0-1743 GCA_965368175.1 uncultured Gammaproteobacteria bacterium
TGGGCTGTGACTTTTATATCATCAATGAAACAATCCACTTTTGAAGGATAAAAGCTAATATAGTTTGCTATGGCTTTATAATCGGAATGAGGATAAGGATAACACCATGCCACATCCCTTAGCTTGTTATGACCATCAGCGAAGTCGAAATAACTGGCCTGGCCCTTCCATTCACAAAATGACGAATGACTGTTTTCAACCAGCAAGCTATGATCAATATCTTCAGGATGTAAGTAGAAAGTGGGTGGGCTTGCTGTTTCCAGCATACGATAAGCACGACGGGTTTGTGCGATTATTCGCTCCTGGTGTCTGATAACGATTATGCGGCTATCTATTTCCAGGCGCGGTGGTCTGGGGTAATCCCAGACGGATTCCTGGCCCTGCTTGGGTTGCAGGGCAAAGTCCGGTCGTTGTTGCCCCCGATGCACCCATCCATACAATGCTTTATCTGACGGGTCATGGCTCATATTCTGATCTCTAACGATAGTTTACCGGCAAAAAAACTTTATTTTTCGCTCTAGCCACCTGTCGTTTGATGACTAGGCATTAGCAATGTCCTGCAACGCCGGCTCGATGTCTTTGAACTCAAATGAGTAGTCAGCCTCAAGCAGTTTTTTCGGTACTACTCGCTGGCCTTTACAGAGCAATTCAGACGCTTCTCCCAGTGCCAGTTTAAGCCCGCAGCAAGGTACTCTGAACAGGGCAGGTCGACCCACAGCACTGGCAAGCCCAGCAGTAAATGTCCTGTTATCGACAGGGTTTGGGCTCACCATGTTGATTGGCCCGGAGAGTCTATCGTCTTTCAGCAGGAACAGGGCGGCATTGATCCAGTCCCGCAGATGTATCCATGACATAACCTGTTCACCGTTACCGATGGTGCCGCCGAGACCGAGTTTAAAGGGCAGTAACATTTTCTTCATGGCGCCACCGTCTGCACCCAGAACCAGACCGGTTCTGAGCAGGCAGACCCGAGTCTGGTCATCAGCCAATTCTGTCGCAGCGGCTTCCCAGTCGGCACACAGCGAGTGAGTGAATCCCTGAGTGTAATTTTCGGATGTCTCATCCAGTGTTAAATCTGACGGTTGATTACCATAATAACCAATCGCAGAACCGCTCAATATAACGCCCGGTTTGTGGGCACTATTCTGAATGAAGTCAGTTAGTTGCTGAGTGGTATCGATACGGCTGCTGTAGAGGAGTCGTTTACGTGCTGTTGTCCAGCGTCGATCGGCGATGGGAGCGCCAGCCAGGTTGATGACAGCATCGAGTTCTTCATCGGTGAGATCCGACAGTTCTAGCACACTGTGCACTCGAGCATCCAGTAGAGTGTAGGCTCGATCCAGGTTCCTGACCCAGGCGAAAACCTGGTGACCCTGGTCGAGCAGGGTTTGGGTGAGGTGACGGCCTATAAAACCGGTTGCACCAGTGATGAGTATTCTCATTGGTTTATCCTGGGGGTTAGATTGTTCTTGCAATCAATTCTACATCAATGTATAAGTATTGTACAATTAATGTGTAATAAATTTATACATAACATCTGTGCATAGCAAATTAATCTACGCCATGCACCGAATGCCGAATTTTCCCATGAGGAACAGGTAATGATAAAGCAGACCGCCGTACCCAGTAATCGATTCAGTCGTATGTTAAAACTAGGAAAAATGGCATCCGGTGTTGCAGGCGGGGCTCTGAATGAAGGTGTTAAACGGCTGGTTAAGGGAGAGATTCCCAAAGCGTCGGAAA
>CBDULX010000315.1:0-1609 GCA_965368175.1 uncultured Gammaproteobacteria bacterium
ATGCATACGGCTCGTTTTGGCAAGAGCTCATTAACCTCTCAGCTGTTCATGGGTTCTGCAGATGTTGAAACACCTCAAGGCACTTTCTCGGGACAGGATGGCATTGGTATTAATTTCCAGCTGGATACCCCGTATGTAACACTCCGTACCGGTTATATCACTCCCGCGATTAAATTTGTAGACCTTAATGGAGACGTTCAGGCGGATGGTTCAGATCGTGCCAAGATGGCTACTTTTGGAATATCCTGGGACTGGAACGGCTTCATTGGTTATGGCGAGTATATTGACTCTCAGACGGATGACGGTGCCAAAGGCATCTTCCCCGATCAAAACGGATATTACTTTACCGTAGGTTATCAGATCGGTGATTTTCTACCTCATTTCACTGTGGCGGGTACCGATGGTGAAGCCGCGGGACCACCATCTGGACCAACTGGACCTAGACAACCCATCATCCAGGACTCCGTCGCCTTCGGTATACGCTATGATCTAAATAACAGTATGGCGTTTAAATTAGAGGTCAAACAAATCGAGCCTGAAACACCCGGCAGCAGTTTTATTAGTAACAATAATCCAGCTGTACTATTAGCACCCGGCGAAGAAGACTTCGTTATTACGAGTTTGGCACTTGATATCATTTTCTGATTCACAGCAGGTGTAACAGCATGATGAAGAGATTTTTACTACCCCTCCCTCTTCTGGCTACACTGGGCATGGTTCTGGCCATGCCCGTGCAGGCAAAAGACCTGACCAAGTATTCCTCATCTGTGGTTGAGTTTCAGATGAAGCTGGCTAAAAACGGCAACCCACTGGCCCAGTTCAAGCTGGGTAGCATGTACGAAGCTGGCCAGGGTGTTCAACAGGACGATAAACAGGCGATTGAATGGTATCAGAAGTCTGCTGCCAAGGGACATCAACCGGCAAAAAATCGTCTCACTTTTATGGAAGTCAAAAAATCCGGTTACAAGCCAGACAGCCACAAACAATGGTTGAACAGTATTAAGCGGGATGCCGACTCACTGGATGCATCTGCGATGATTTTACTGGCCGATATGCATAGCATTGGAGTGGGTGTAGAAAAAAGTCCTGAAAAAGCCGTGGCGCTGTTAAAACGCACCAGTGCCATGGGACATTCTGAAGTCGACTTAAAAATAGAAGCACTGGAACGCGAAATCAATAAATCCAGCAGCAAAGCGGTTGCACAGGCAGAAGAGGAAAAACGTAAACAGGCTGCCGCGAAAAAGCGTGCGGATGAAGAAAAACGCCGATCAGCAACCGATAGAGCCAGACAGGAACGTCAGTTAGCTGAACGCCGCCGCCTGGATGAGCAACGCCGCCAGCTGGAAGCTGAAAAGCGTCGAATCGAAGAAGAAAAACGCAAACTGGCCGCCCAGAAACAACAGGAGCAGTCCACAAATAAAAACGATGACCCTAATTGCACCGGTGCAGCCGCTCGTTTCAGAACTACCTGTAAATAATCACATTCAAATATAAGTGGGCTGGGACCTCCAGCCCACTTTATCTAAACTGTATAAATCAGCACTTGATAAGACACATTAACGACCAGCCTCAATATGAGCTGACAGTTGCATATTTCCGCAATTAGCCA
>CBDULX010000316.1:0-1562 GCA_965368175.1 uncultured Gammaproteobacteria bacterium
GGCTTCAAGCTAATTCAAACCAATGCCAAAGACTACCTGCTGCAACTTGATGAGGCATCACACCCCGATGTCATTTACCTGGATCCCATGTATCCGGAGAAGAAAAAATCGGCGCTGGTGAAAAAAAATATGCAGATACTGCAAAAATTGCTGGAACGTGATGAAGATACTGACATATTACTATCCACTGCATTAAGCTATGCCAATAAACGGGTAGTCGTAAAACGCCCCAAAGGCGCTATCGCCATTGCCGGACCCAGGCCCACCATGGCGATAGTAAGTAAAAAAACCCGTTATGATGTTTATATAATTAAAGCCCTTACCAGACCAATAACCATTAACGATTAACATTGTTTTTAACACAAGGATTTCATCATGACATCAACACAGAGAGTATTCATTGGCACTATGGGTGGGCTGGCGGCAGTATGTGTCAAATTTCTCGGACAGGATTATTATATGGTGGTGACTCAGGCGGCTAACCTGAGCGACCAACAAATCACTTCCTATATTGTTGGATATTCAATTCTCACACCTATTCTGGCCTTTCTGGGTGGGCTGGTCGCCTGGGTCACCGATGAAAAAAACAAACTGAAACTTCTGGCGATTGGAGTCGCGGCGCCTGCCATGATTACCACCTGGGCCGGTGACTCTCAACCTTACCAGTCAGCCGACGTTCTGGATCTGGTTATCAACAGCGCTTATGCCGACTCACCTGCTTCGCAGGAGGAAGCCAGTCCGATACTGGATGGTGTCCGTTTATTCTTTGGTATCGGAAAGGAAATAGAACGTTACAAGGTGGTCGTCGCCAAATACGAAAACAAAGCAGAAGCCCGGCAAAAAGCCAGTCAGATTAACCAGCAACACAGTGACCTGCAGGCCATTGTCGGCCAGCCCGTGAGTGGCCAGTATCCAGTCATACTCGATTCATATCTAACCCTGAGTCAGGCCAAAACATTAAAATCCAGAGCTGAGGAGCTGGGTATCAGTAACAATATTGAGTTAATTAAAGAAAAATAATAAACCTGTTTCAGGAAACACGCTGAACACTGCTAAGTTTATTCCTGTCATCATAAATAATTTCAAAACGACCCCTGATACCGTCATGGGTAACAAATTTCTGTAGTGCGTTAGCCGGAAATTTTAATGTCCGGCCATCTTCTGTGGTGACAATAACCGATCTGGCCGATCCCTGATAATAACGCTCATACTGCTCGGCGCTAATATTCAAAGAAAATCGCATCGATTTCATTGTTCTACCTTTTTTAATGTCAGAATACAAAACACGCGATAACTTATTTTGTAAAAGATTATGATGTCTGAGATTAGATTCTAAAAACATCCATTAAAAAATATAAAAGCATCCGTCCGCAAATGAACGCAAATAAAAGCAAAAGCATCGGTGTGTTGTACACCGTAGGCGTACAAATAAAACATTTGCGTTCATTTGCGGACTCAAGCTTTTGCTTTTATCATCAGATCAATCCCTGAAATTAGTGAACTGCAATGGTAGTTCAACCTGGTCCGAATCGCGTAGCAGCGCCATCACCTGTTGCAGGTCG
>CBDULX010000317.1:0-1557 GCA_965368175.1 uncultured Gammaproteobacteria bacterium
ACAAGTTACATGCAAAACTTGCTGGTGCAGTCATAGAGAGCCATGATGAAGGCGGCAACAAGTTTCTGGTGGTTGCCGATGTACTACGCGGCAGTGCCGCCTGGAACGCACGTTTACGCAAAGGTGACCTGATACTGTCGGTGAATCGTGCGCCGGTCAATTCACTGGCCGACATGAAGAAGATGGTGAAAGCCAGTGATGAGCAGATACTGTTTAACGTGCAACGTGGCCAGACAGCCCTGTTTATCCTGATACAGTAATCTTTATCTGACAATAGTTATTTAGCTGCGTCATTGCTGCACTATGCTGGCAATGACGTGCTATTTATAACTCGTTATTTTTCTGTGTGCTGGTCATTATGTACCCAGCGCTCACCATCTTCAGTCACTTCTTTCTTCCAGAAAGGTGCACGGGCTTTTAATTCTTCCATCAGGTAACGACAGGCATCGAATGCCTGTGCGCGGTGCGCTGACCAGGCAGCTGTGAGCACGATGGGCTCGCCAGGGTGAATGTCACCAAAACGGTGGATGACCAGGCAGTCATCGAGGTCATACTTCTCAATACTTTGTGAACATAGAGTATCGAGGTAATGTTGCGTCATCGCCGGGTAATGTTCCAGGGTCATGTGGCTGACTGACTCGCCGATATTGAAATCACGCATGGTTCCGACGAATGTGGCCGTTGCGCCATAATGACCGGATTGCAGGTGCAGTGCCTGATACTGCTGGATCTCTTCCCAGGGATTAAATATATTGTCTAACAGTATTGCAGGCATGATGGAGGTTTAACCACCTGTGACGGGCGGGAAAAAAGCGACTTCATCGCCATCGCTGACTACAGCTTCACGATTTACATATTCCATGTTGATGGCGCACAGGGTGTTATCCGGCATATCCATATTGCCCGTGGATCTCGTCCAGACAGTGGATACATCAACAGGGGCCTGGTATGGCAGAGTGGCCTGTTTTTTGCCTACTTGTTCGCGCAGGCTGGCGAAGAATTGTACGGTGATGCTCATGGTGCTATTTTAGCGATTTATTGGGGTGGCGTCATTGTGGGATATATTGCAGATATCGCACCGCGGGCGAGTTCTGTTGTAGGAGCGGAACCTTGTTCCGCGATCTCTTTTAGCCGCTACCTAAGTATGTGGATTGTAATTGTTCGCTTCGATTTTATTCCTGGAGTTTGGTTAGGCATTGTCGTAGTCGCACGGCGGGCGCCATGATTGTATTTCTTGGCTCTTTTGCAACAGCCCAAAAGAGTACCCAGACTAATTTTGCCCGGAGAGAAATTGAACAGCCGCATTTTGGCTGGCCCGAAGGGCAAAACACAGGACGTGTTTTGTAAACGGCCGCCACGTCAGCTAAGCCTCTAAAAAGCAGGGGTGCCCATCGAAAGGGTATTGTTAGTATGCTGCGCCAGAACTCGCAGAAGACGCTCAGACACCTGGCGCAGAAAGCTCATGCTAACAACACCCTTTCGATGGCTTGCTGAGGTGGGCGGAAGGTCAAAGTCAAAATCAAAAGCGGTATCAGTGTTAACTGCCGTGTTCTTTGG